>CAZFOG010000296.1:5674-8391 GCA_964520685.1 uncultured Nitrospiraceae bacterium
TTATCGATCAACAGGTCCGTCACGGAAGGATCTTCGTACCGAAATACAATGCGCCGCGGATGGGCATACAACATCGTGCCCGTCGCCTCGAAGACCCCGTCCGGCGTGACGTTCTCCCGATGAATACGCGCTTCGACCACACGGAGCGCGTTACGGCGCGCCTCGAGTTCCTCGAGAAACGCGTCTGCATTTTCCGTTTCAACCGCCTCGACCGCCGCAATGGCAGCCAGCAACAGCACGATCACGGCGCGGAATCCTCCTTCTGCTCCGAGACACGCGAATCCGCCTCGACAGTAGATGAATCCAGCGAAGAGGACTCGGGTTCCGCGGAATGCGCGGGTTGGCTCTTGGCGGCATCGGGCGCCTGGCTCTGCACCGCGGGGGCCGACGGCGCCGGTGCACCCGCCGTAAATGATGCAAAACGGCCCGAATCCGCGTCCGAATCGCCGTTTTCGTCAGCGATATTGACGACGGGCAGATCGGAATCTTCATCGTCCTCGCCCACATCGCTCACAACGCCCGCATCGAAGAAACTCGCCGGGGAACCCTCGTCCCCGGGTATCAGGCTGTCGAGAAGACTCTTGTGGGTCTCGAGAATCGCCAGCATCTCGCGCCGCATACGGCTCCGCTGCTGCTCAAGCACGTGGATGTCGCGCGCCAGCTTGCGAGGCAGCTTCGCCGCGGCAAGCTGGGCCTGGGCCTTCTTCAGCCGGGCTTCTTCTATGAGCGATTCGGCCTCGCGCTTTGCCGAGGCCAGAATGTCCTCGCTGAACTTCTGGGAACTCACCAGCGCGCTGCGCAGCGTCTTTTCAATTTCACGGTATTCATCAATCGTCGCGCGCTGTTCATCGACCCGCTCCCGCAGATACCGCATCTGGGCCAGGAGCCGCTCGATAATGTCGGCCACGCGCTCCAGAAACGCATCCACTTCCCGCGTTTCGTAACCGCCCAGCAGAGCCCGTTTGAAATCCTGGTTGTAGATGTCGCTCGGCGTAATCGCGATTTCCTCGCCCAGCGCATCCACTATCATGCGGTCCTTCTTCTTGGCTCCCGCTTCTTCTTTCTTCTCGTTCATCTATCGGCCCAACTCTCGAGACCGGGCCGCCGCTGCCGCAACACCCGCCCGGATAATTTCCTCGAACCCATGCTCCCGAAACGTTCGCAATGCCGCTTCCGTCGTGCCTCCTTTGGACGTCACCCGCTCCCGCAACACGCCCGCGTCCTCTCCCGATTCGATGAGGAGACGCCCCGCGCCCAAGGCCGTCTGCTTCGCCAGCTCCGTGGCCTGCTCGCGGGTAAGCCCCTCTTCGCACGCGGCGCGCACCAGGCACTCGACCAGATAGAAAAAATAGGCCGGGCCGCTGCCGCTCAGCGCCGTGACCCCGTCCATGGCGCTTTCCGGCACCAGCTGGACCAGCCCCACCGACTCGAAAACGGTCCTCGCCAGGACGATGTCGTCTTCACGGCAGTTCCCGCTCGGCGCAATGGCCGCCGCACCCGCTCCCACCAGCGCCGGTGTATTCGGCATCACGCGAATCACCCGGAAATCAGGGCCAAGCGCCTTCTGGAAGAATCCCGTCGACAAGCCCGCGCAGATCGAGATGATAAGCGTTCCCGCATCCAGCGTGCCCGCCAGGGGCCCGAGGGCCTCCGCGGCATGCTGCGGTTTCACCGCGACCAGCAGCGCATCGCAGGCTCCCGCGAGCGCCTCGGCCGAACCCACCGTCTGCATGCCCAGCCCCTCCGCGGCCGCGCGTTTCGCGTCGTCCACGTCGAACACCACCAACTGCCCAGGCCCCATGGTCTGCCGCTCGATGAGACCGCCGGCGATGGCACGGCCCATATTGCCGAATCCCAGAAATCCTAACCGCTTGTCAACTGCCATAACCTGTGCCCTTCCTGCATCTATTCGCTGGACGCTCTGCGGATAACCGCCACTTCATCGCAATCCGGAAACTTCGGACACCGCACACAATCGCGAAACACCTTGCTGGGAAGCTCATGTTTGTCGATCTCCGAGAAACCCTCGCGCTCGAAAAACGCGGGCAGACGCGTCAACGCGTACACCTTCTCCACCTCGAGCACCTGCGCTTCCGCCAGACACGCCCGCAGCATTGCCGCCCCAATCCCCGTGCCGCGCCGGTCCGGATGCACCACGAGCGACCGAATCTCCGCGAGATTCTGCATGTCCACATGGAGTGCGCAACACCCCAGCAGCGTACCATCCTCCTCGTACACATGAAAATCCCGCACATTCTCGCACAACTCGATAAGGGTGCGCGGCAACAGCGCATTGTTGCCCACACCGCTGTCTATCAAAATCTTCACCTTGGCCATATCGCTCAGGCGCGCCTTGCGGATGGTGCCCGCCTGCACCGCCTTCGCCGTATCTGCCCTCGATGCGCTCATCGCGTTCCACTCCTCATAAGTACCCCATTCGGGTATATCTTGCATAGTCTAGCACACTTAGGCCATCTTTCTCGCGGCGCGGCTACGTGTCCCCGTTCGGAAAGGGGCTGGCGGGAGGCACTGCCGCACGGGGAGCTGACCCCCTGCTTCCGCGGGGAGACGGGGAGGGGCAGGGGAGGGGAGAAGCAGGTGCCACAAACAACCCGTTTCACAAAGACCATTCGTGCGGAGCCCATTAAACGCGATTGCCCTACCTCGAAAATTCGGTTTCTGGAAGCCAAGAATCCTCCCCCAGAACGCCTTCCGGC
>CAZFOG010000297.1:0-8369 GCA_964520685.1 uncultured Nitrospiraceae bacterium
CATCACGCGAACTCGTCACCTTCGTCGGGAACCTCGCGGCGGTGTCGGCGGGTGAAACCATCCGCATCTGGGGCCGATGGGTGAATGATCCGAAATTCGGCCGGCAACTGCGCATGGAACGCTACGAGACCATCCTGCCAAGCACGGTCCACGGCATCGAGAAGTATCTGGGCTCGGGTTTGATCCCCGGAATCGGCCGCGAATTCGCGAAACGCCTGGTGAAAGCGTTCGGAGTCGATACGCTGCGGGTTATCAGCGAGGAACCGAAGCGGCTGCAGTCGGTCGAGGGGATTGGCCGCAAGCGGGCACAACAAATCCGGGAATCCTGGGAACGGCAGCGCGCCATCCAGTCGATCATGCTGTTTTTGCAGGGCCACGGCATCGGCGTGAGCCAGGCCGTGCGAATCTACAAACGGTACGGCGACAAAGCAGTCGCCGTGCTGCGCGAAAACCCCTACCGTTTGGCCCAGGACATCTCGGGCATCGCGTTCAGGAGCGCCGACAAGATCGCCGAGCAACTGGGGGTGCCGCGCAACGCGCCCCAGCGCATCGAAGCAGGACTGCTGTACTTGCTGGACCGGGCCGGCGACTCGGGACACGTCTTCGACCGGGCCGAAAACATGGTGCAGAGCGCAAGGGAGTTGCTGGGCATCGACGAAGGCGCCAACGTGTTCGCAGCGGCCTTTGCCGCGCTCGAGTCACGCGGCCAGATCGTGCGCGAAGAGGAGGCCGTCTTCCTCGAGCGTCTGTGGCAGGCCGAATCGGACAGCGCGCGCCGTCTCAAGCGCCTCATCGCAACGCCGGGCGAAAAGGTGTCCATCAAGACCGAGAAGGCCATCGAATGGGTCGAGAAGACGCGCTCGATCAAACTGTCCGACGAGCAGCGCGAGGCGATCCGCACCGCGATCCAGGCGAAGGTACTGGTAATCACCGGCGGTCCCGGCACGGGAAAGACCACCGTGCTCAACGGGATTCTGGCCATTTTTCACGCGAAGAACGTGTCGATGGAACTGGCCGCGCCGACGGGCCGCGCCGCGAAACGCATGGAGGCCGCGACCGGCCGCGAGGCCCGCACCATCCACCGCCTGCTCGAGTACAGCCCGAAGGAAGGCGGGTTCCAGCGAAACGAGGCCAAACCCCTCTCGACCGAGCTGGTCGTCATCGATGAGGCGTCGATGGTCGACATCACCCTGATGCACAGCTTGCTGCGCGCCATACCCCGGCATGCCCGGCTCATTCTTGTGGGCGACGTCGACCAGCTTCCGTCCGTGGGCCCGGGCAACGTGTTGATGGACGTGATCGCCAGCCAGGCTGTCCCGGTGGTGTGGCTGAAGACCGTGTTTCGCCAGGCCGCCCAGAGCGGTATCATTGCCAACGCCCACCGCATCAACAAGGGCCAGCAGCCGGAGTTCAACGCCGACGATTTCTTTTTCGTCGAACGCAAAGATCCCGTCAAGGCCATGGAGACGGTGGTGCAACTGGTCACCGAGCGCATGCCCGCGAAGTTCGGACTTGACCCCAAGCGTGACATCCAGGTCCTGGCGCCCATGCGGCGGGGCGAGGCCGGGGTGACGCGCCTGAACGAGACCCTCCAGGCGGCGCTGAACCCCGGCGGCAGCCGCATCGAACGGCACCCCTTCGGCCTCGGCGACAAGGTCATGCAATTGTCCAACAACTACGAACTCGACGTGTTCAACGGCGACGTGGGGATTGTCACCACCGTGGATGACGAACTGCGCGAGGCGCAAATCACGTATGACGATCGCGTAGTCATGTACGGATTCGACGACCTCGACGAGGTGGGTCTGGCCTACGCCAGCACCGTCCACAAAGCACAGGGCAGCGAATACCCCGCCGTGGTCATGCCGATGCTGACCGAGCACTATCTGCTGCTGCAACGCAACATCCTGTATACAGGCGTGACCCGTGCGAGCAAATTGGTGATCATCGTGGGCGACCGGAAGGCCGTCGGATTGGCCGTCCGTAACATCCGGCAAACCCAGCGCAACACCCGCCTCGCCGACCGCCTGGCAAACCGCGTGTGAGAACACGGGGGCTTTTCTGACCCCGGATGACGCCGATGACGCGGATGGGAAAACCCGGAGGCTTGCAAAGTGGCAGCGCAACAGAGGGCGGGTTGTGTCCAAAGATAGCCGAGCTGGCGCTCGGCGATGCCAGGGGCACGCTCCTTAAATCTTCGGACGGCACCAAATTCGTTTTGGCATTCGCGCTGGTATGGGGCGCCTAAACCCCGTTGACGGGGAATCCCCCGTCACGCAGCCGCTCGATGATCGCAAGGACGGTGTCTTCGTGGCCCAGTCCTTCGCAGGACACGGTGACGTCGGCATACTGCTGGTAGAGGGGTTCGCGTTCGTCATAGAGGGTGCGGAGCGTTTGCCCGGCGCCCATAACCACGCCGCGTGTCGGCAGATTGTTGATGCGCCGTTCGAGGAGTTCGAAAGGCAGCTCGAGGTGCACGATGACCCCCGTTGCGGCGAGGTGCTCCATCGCGTGTTTGCTGTAGACGACGCTGCCGCCGGTAGCGATCACGTAGCCCTGCATGTCGAGGGTCAACACGTACCGCTCCTCGAGGATCAAGAAGACGTCTCTGCCGTGACCATCCAGTATCTCCTGGAGGCGCCGGCACTCGCGTGACTGGATATAGAGGTCCGTATCGGCAAAATCGCGCGTCAGGGCTTTGGCCAGCAGCACGCCCACGGTGCTCTTGCCAACCCCCGGCATGCCGATAAGCACGATGTTGGCGTCAGGACTGCCGGCAATGTCACGCATACGGCGCCTCCGGTTCCGTGTGTTGCTCGACCCCGCGCCCCGCGTGGAGTGGCAGCCAGCCCGAATACCCTGTCTTGCTTATGGTTCCCTGAACTAGGCGGGCAACTGCATGTTGCGTTTCTTAAGGTACATGATGACTTCTTTCGCAATCCCGTGCGACGCCAGCGCCTGTTCGAAATCCTTCAGGTGTGGCCGGGCGGGAAGCGTGGCGAGCGCCTTTCGAATTCTCGGCATCTCGGCTTTAACCATGCGTTTGAGGACGCTGTCACGAAGGTCGGCAGCGCTTTCGAGCGTAGCGGTTGCCCGTTGCATGAGACCCTGGATCCGGCGAATCTCGCTTTGCGTCACGCCGTCTTCGCGCAGACGGGCCTGCAGCTTCTGCCGTGAGGTCATGGCCAGGCGGTGCAACTGGCGCGTCACCTCGAGGGCGCCGTCGAAATCACCCCGCCGTATCTGAAGCTCGACCACCAGCGACGAAATCTTGAGGCGGTTTTGCGGATTCTCGAGACGCAGGTCGTTCACCAGGGCCCGGCGAAACTCCTCGAGGGCCAGCGTCAGCGCGTCCTGCTCGCTGCGGGGGACATGTTCCCACAGCTTGCCCACACGTTCCATGAAGGTAGCATGGGGCAGAAAACGGGCGCGCCGCTGCGCGCGCGACTCCGCCGTATCCGGCGCCGCAGATAGAAGGGCCTCTTCGCGGGGGGCGTCAAGCAGGGCCGACGCATCGCGGAACGCCAGGTCGCGCAGGTCGTGCAGGCCGCGCTCGAGCTGTTCGTACGCGGACATGAGCGGTTCGAGCTGAAGCGGATACGGGTTCTGCCAATCGCCGGGGACCGTCTGCGACAATTCGTGTGCGCGCTGTGTCGCCAGGCGTTCGAGAGCGCGCCAATGCGGGTCAAGCTGCTTGTGCGTCTCCTGCAGTGCCTGGACCGCCGCCAACAGGCTGGGCGCACAGCCTGCATCGTGAGCCTTCGCGGTGTCCCCTCCGCCCGCATCCGCCTCGATGCCTTCGGGGAGGCCGTCTTCCTGCTCGCGATACAGCCAGGCAATACGCAGGTAGAGCCGTGCCAGCTTGTAGGGATCCTGCAAGTCCTTCTCGACCAGCAACTGGATCAAGACGGCCATAAAATGAAGACGCAGCGCCACCTCGAAATCGATGTCTTCATAGTCGATATGCTGTCCGACCAGTTGGAGGAGCGTATCTTCCGGCCCGGCCCTCTTGAACGACTTCACCACGGCCGTGCCCGATTCCGTCTCGAAAGGTTTGCCAAACTCCTCCGCAACATCGGTATAGAAACAGTGCGGGCAGAAGTAGAGGGCATAGTAGAGCGGGTTCACGCGCTCCACGGCATCGCTGGTCCAGCGGTACCGGACTACGTGCTGGTCGGGCTCGGTTTCCTCGATTACAAAGATGCGGCGGCGAAAGAAGCGGTGTTCGGTCTTCGCGTGACATGCCGGACACGCGATGGCCTTATACACAAATGGCAGTTGTTTCGAAGGCATTGCGATTCCCGATCAAGAAGACCCTGCGGGCGAGCCTCATGGCAAGCCGTGCTTTCTATAAGACTACCCCATAACTTTCGAAAAGGCGAATCAGGGAAAACCCGCATTCCGGGCATGCCATTCCTGAAAACGCCCGGCTATTGGTGCAGGGCCTGGGTAATCTTGCCGGCGTGTATCTGGCAAATCGCCAAAGCCAGGGCATCAGCGGCATCGTCGGGCCGGGGGAGGACCTCCAGGTTCAGCAGGATCTTGACCATCTCCTGCACCTGTTTCTTCGTGGCTTTTCCGTACCCGACCACCGCGTTTTTCACCTCGAGGGGCGAAAATTCCCCAATGGGCCGGTTCGAATGGGCCGCTGCCAGCGCGATGACACCCCGTGCCTCGGCCACCTTGAGCGCTGTGGTAACGTTGCGCGCGAAATACAGCTTTTCGATGGCCACCGCGTCTGGCGCATACGCCTCGAACAACGCCGTGGCTTCTTCATGGACGATACGGAGCCGCTTGGCGAAATGCATGCCTGCGGGGGTGGTAATCGTGCCGTGGGCGATGTGAATCAGGCGCGTCCCCTTGCCCTCGACTACGCCGTAGCCGGTTGTCGCGGTGCCGGGGTCGAATCCTAGTACGCGCATTACTCCTCGAGGGCCGCCGCCATTTCCTCGTCCGGGATGTCGAAATTGGCGAAGACGTTCTGCACGTCGTCCTGATCTTCGAGGGCTTCCATGAGCTTCAAGACGGACGACGCAGCGCTGCCCTCCACTCTCACCGTGGTTTTGGGAACCATGGTGAGTTCGACGCTCCCGGCTGTCAAACCCATTTCCTCGAGCGCGGCAGATACCGCGTGCAGGTCGTGGGGGTCGGTGGTGATGACAAACACGTCATCGCTGTCGGTGTCCACGTCTTCCGCCCCCGCCTCGATGGCTTTCTCGAAGATTTCTTCCTCAGTCATCTTGCCGCGGTCAATGGAAATGCTGCCCTTTTGCTCGAAGTTCCACACGACCGCCCCGTTCTCCGCCATCGAGCCGCCGTACCGCGTCAGCACATGCCGGATTTCCGCCACGGTCCGGTTCTTGTTGTCCGTGAGAACATCGATGATCAACGCCACACCGCCCGGTCCGTAGCCCTCATACCGGACCTCCTCGTACGTGACCCCCGGCAATTCGCCCGTGCCCTTCTTGATGGCCCGGTCGATGTTGTCTTTGGGCATGTTCTCTGCCTTGGCCGCCAACAGGACCGTCCGGAGGCGCGGATTCATATCGCCGTCACCGCCGCCAAGTTTTGCCGCCACCGTGATTTCCTTGGCCAGACGCGAGAAAATCTTGCCGCGTTTCGCGTCCTGGGCGCCCTTCTTCCGCTTGATTGTGCTCCATTTGGAATGACCGGACATGTTCGGCTATCTCCAGTGCCCTATGGTGATTACGCTTGTCTGGCAGGCCGCTGCCAGCACGTCAGTATAGCAGCCGGAGCCGTTTTGCTGCAACGGGTGGGCGCGGGTGGGGAAGTAATAGACGCCGGGCCGGCAGGCGGTGGCAGGACGGCGAAACAACGCGAGAGGGCCGCCGGACACGCCGGCCGCCCTCTCTGTCTATACTATGCGTCTATATTCTGCCCTATTCGATGATGGTGAACTTGGCGGTTCCCGAGATGCGCGACTGATTGGTCTCGATGACCTGTTGCACGCTGACTTCGCCGAGTTCCAAGCTGTCGAGCACCTTGAACTGAGCCACACTTACCCACGTGCCGTCCTCACGCGTGAAACTCTTCGTGCCGATTTCGGCGACGACCTGACCGCCCTGGAGGAGGGTGCGCGACTCACGCACGGCAGCGCCACCCGAAGGGGCACCCAGCAACGCGTACTCAATCGAGGCCTCGACCATATTGCCGCGTCTTACCTGTGACGGCAGCACACTGACGCTTTCGAGCTTCAGTACTTCACCCTGCGAGGGCTCATACTCGTATGCCTTGGCGGTTTCCTGGGCCGACTTGGTGCGGCGCGCGCGAATATCGCTGGCCACGGCGCCGGCAGCGGCGCCCACCACTCCGCCGATCAGGGCGCCTTCGCCGGCGTGGCCTGACTGATTGCCGATAATGGCGCCTGTCCCGGCGCCGAGAGCGCCACCCAGGGCCGCGCCACGCGGCACCGTCTGGCATCCGGACCCGGCAAGCACCAGAGCAAGGCCAAATACCGCAACTGCAACGGTTATCTTTTTCATCCCGACATCCTTTCCCACGTTTCGTGTGTGGCTCCGACCGATCCATTATACGTCTACTATAGACGCACGCAAATTAATTGTATTTAACCCGGATATTTCACCACTTTTGACTGGCGAGCATCCCAGCCTTACTCGGGCACGCCTGCGTTGAGAAGAAAGGCGCGTTTCGACCCTACGGGTTCGTGCCCCAGACGTCCATGTCCCGGAACAGGGTACGGCCCGGCAAGGCGGCCAGATGCACAATCATACCGGCCAGGTCGGCCGCGTGTAAGTGCAGGCCTGGCCCCTCTTTACGCCCGGTATCCGCTCCGGTGTCCACGCTACTCGGGTTTAACACCGTAACCCGGATGTTGGATTTCCGGACCTCGTACAACAGCGACTGGGCGAACCCCTGGAGGCCGAATTTGCTGGCCGCATACGCCGCCGCGCCCGGATCGCCCTTTTTCCCGCTCATCGAGCTGATAATAAAGATGTCGCCCCGCTCGCGCGCGATCATGCCGGGCAAAAAGGCCTGGGTGGTCAAGAAGACGCCCGTCAGGTTGGTGCGAATGACATCGTCCCAATCCTCGAGGGCCATGTTCACAACGGGACCGCCCTGAAATCCACCGGCGTTGTTGACGAGGATATCGGGGACGCCGAGGCCGCTCGTCACGCGCTCCGCCATAGCCCTGATGGCTTTCGGCTCGCGCTGATCGCAGACGTATGGCGTGCATGCCGGTCCTATCTCGGACGCGGCCGCCTCGAGGGTATCCCCATGCCGGCCCGTAACGGCGACCCTGGCGCCGGCGGCGGCAAGGGCGCGCGCGATGTGTCTTCCAATGCCCCGGCTTGCCCCGGTAACCACGGCCAGTTTGCCCTCAAGTGGTTGCTGCGTCATGGAGTTACCGCTCCTCTCGCGGTATCGTTAGCCTTTACGGCGGCGATGAAGTCATCGACGTCATACACAAACCCGAATGCCAGGGCCACGCGCCACAGAGCCAGCTCCTTGCACCATTCCTCGCGGGCCGAAGCCTTGTTTTCCACCGCCGTCGTGGCCTGACGAAAAGCAGAACACGTGAGACCGTACTGATAATTCATCTCCGCCATGCCGCCCGGCGACAACAACAGGCACCAGTTGATGGCGAAACCGGCATAGATCAGGTGCGTGACGTTGTGCGCCCGGCATAGACCGTAGAGCTGCGGGCCGTTCTCGGCCACCCCTTCGTCGCCTTGCGGGCGCGCCTGCGGCGCAAAATCGATCCGCGCAAACCCCCGCTCGATATCCGGCACGTTGTGGGGGCGCGGATAGCCATTTTCCCGTTTGTGCTCGAGCATGGCCTGCAGGGCGGGGTCGGGCGAAATCTTATCGACGGACGGCCCGGTCCTCGGCGCCAGCTCGACCGCGCGTTCGTAGCCCGGCAGATTCTTGTAGTAGTCGCCCCCGCCCACCACGTGAAACAATGGCAGCGGCGACCTGCGCACCGCCTCGAGCAGCGGAGGGAAGACCTTCTCGACGATGGCGTTTGCCCGCGGAATATAGGGCACCACGCGCCACCACCCCGGAAACTGCTCGTACGCCGTGCCTGCATCCCACGCGTGCATCACCACCACCGCCGTATTGTCGAGGGACAAGTCGAGGTTGGCCTGCTTCCAGCCGCCAAACCCTTCCTCGGGCACCTCGAGCGCGAAATCCGCGTCGCCGTGCTGATAGAACCACGCGGGAACCGTCATCGTATTCGCCATCCCAAGACCCTCCAGGGAGATATCTATTCTCGCGCCGGTTCATCATGAAGCATCGGGCAAGGAAATGGCAACCGCGGCGAAAGGGCGACGGATGGAGTGACTTGCCAGATAGCGGGGGCTGAAAGAGGGACTGGCGACCACGCC
>CAZFOG010000298.1:0-8367 GCA_964520685.1 uncultured Nitrospiraceae bacterium
AAAGCCCTGGCCCAGAGCCACAATCATGCGCAAGATGCGCATGCCACCTCAACGCTGTCGCGCTTCTCCCCCTTCGGAGGGGGTGGAACGCCGGAAGGCGTTCTGGGGGAGGATTCTTAGCGTGCAGAAACCGATTCTTCGAGGCAGGGGCCACAAACGACCCGTCTCAGAAGGACCATTCGTGCGGGGCGCATGAAGTGCGATTGCCCTGGGACCAGCCGCCCTTGACACCCGGAGCGCATCGGGGTAATATCCAACTGGCGGCGTTCAAGCGTAGTACGAGGGGGTGCGGCTATGTTCGAGAACAAAAACTTCTTCTTCATCCTCCTGGGGGTGGTGGCCTGCGCGCTAGTGCTGGTGATTGCGGTCGACCTGACCGCCGAAGAAAGCATGATCAAGCAGGCGACCCGCGGGCGCGCGTACACCAAAGAACTCCGGCAATTCCGGAACCTCGTACCGCTCGGGACGCCTGCGGAGCAGGTCGAGGCCATTTTCAAGCAGCAGAACTTCGAGCATCTGCAAATGACGAAGGGCAAGAGCTCCGAATTCGAGGTTATTCCGCCGATTTCGTACGGCAAGAACAATTGGACGTTGCTCATCGGAACATCCAACAACGCCGTAGTTTCCGTGCTGGTGCGCAAGTACTCCAACAGGAGCGAGAAACCGGCGGGCGCCCCGGCCGATATTGCCTATCCCGGATACGCCAGCGCCGGCTAGCAAAAGCGCCCATTCACACAGCATGCTCCATGGACGCCGTCAGGGGCATCCGTTTTTTCGTGTCGTACGATTGACACGCATCTCCTCACTGCCTGTTGACCCGTAACGACGGAGCAACGGCCCGCAGCACCCGCAGCGGTCTCTCACGCAGGCCCATCCGGACCATACATACGCACAGTGACGGTCGCCCAGTCATCCGAAATCTCGGCAAACGCAAAGAACCCGTCGCGGAAAGGGCCCGGATTCACGATCTCGGTGGCGCCAATCAAATCCGTTCCGCGTGCCTCGTGAATGTGCCCGCAGAAATACACCAGGGGCCGCGTTTCCTCGATGAACCGCCGGATACTCCGGCTGCCGGTGTGCCGTCCATCCAGGATGCGGTCGGCGGCCGTGTCAAACGGCGGTTGATGCCCGAGCAGGATGAGAGGATGTTCCCGGGGAATTTGCCCGCCCAGCGCGCCCAATTCCTTCCAGAAATCCGTGTCGCTCTTCTCGTTCGGCGTGGGTCCGGAGCACGGCAGCGACCCGCCAACGCCCGCAAACGCCACCGTGTTAAATACCCGGCACGTCTGCTCGCACAGCATATCCTCCGCCGCAAGATACTGGGCAACCTCCGGCCGATCGCAGTTGCCGGGCACGGCCAACACATACGCATCCGTTTCCGCGCGAATGGCGCTCACAACAGCGCGGGCCGCGTTCCGCCCGCCCAGATGCGTCAGGTCACCCGCCAGCAAGACCACGTCGGCAGCCGCGAAATGCGCCGGCAAAGACGAAATGGCGCCCGTGTTGCCGTGAATGTCCGCAAGTGCAAGTATTCGCATAGCGGTCCCATAGTACATCAGGACGCAATCTCGGGCTACCCTCACCTGAACCCTGAGTTGAATACGCCCGGACCAGACCGCCACGGGTGAGTCGCGTCAGGAAGCAACCGCTCGAGTTCCAGTTCACGGGGCACGCCCAGGGATGCCGGGAGCGCCCCGAAGAGGGAGCGCCACCGGCCCCTGGATCGACCTAACGTCGAAAAATGTGTCATCAGGACGAAGAGTATGCTAAACTACACCGTGCGCTTTGGACGGAACGCCCCTGACCGCGCATTGGCGTATCGTAGAGAATAGGCGGGTTGCGGCGGACCGTTAATTGACCTGACGTCAACAGCCTTGACGCAGCGTCGACAGCCTGTTAAAATTGTATCGGAAAGGTGGAACGTAAACCGGGCTGTTTCAGGGCACGTAGCGGCACTCGGGAGGCAACTCTTGACGCCTGAATGCCCCAGGTAAAGGAGGACGCTATTGGAAGTGATCTTACCCGGCTGTCCCGCATATCGCGGAAACTGGTCAATGCGAAGTATTAATCTTCTTCAAACTGGAAGGAAGCTCAGATGAAAAACCGTGGTTTTACCTTAATCGAATTGCTCGTGGTGATTGCCATCATCGGCATTCTGGCTGCGATTCTGCTGCCGGCGCTGGCCCGCGCCCGCGAGGCCGCCCGCCGCGCAAGCTGCGCCAACAACCTCAAACAGTTCGGCATCATTTTCAAGATGTACGCCAACGAGGCCAAGGGAGAGAAATTCCCCAGCCTGATCAAACACAATCCGAATCCGAATACGTCGGGTGAACCGGGCACGCCTCCTTGCGGAGAAGCGAACGGCATCAATTCGTTTAACCAGTATTTCAATGGCCCGTCGGTGTATCCCGAGTATTTGACGGACCCGCACATTCAGTTCTGCCCCTCGGATCCGGACGTTGAGAGCGTCATCACAACGAACCGGTGGCAGTATGAGGACGGTTCTTGGGAGCCTTGCCACTTTTCCGAGGTTTCGTACACCTACTATGGCTATGCCCTGATGGAAGACGACATTCTCTTGTCCGGTGTGGGCGAAAATCGCATAGAGCCCGACATCGACATGTTAGGCTATGGGATGGCCATGCTGGACGCTTTTGCGGAAGCGACAACGCAACCCTATGGCGAGCGCTTCGAGGGCGACATTTCCATTGACGATGCCAGGACCATCTATCGTCTTCGCGAGGGTATCGAGCGGTTCTTCATCACCGACATCAACAATCCAGCAGGCAGCGCAATGGCCCAGAGCGAAATCCCCGTACTGTGGGACACCATCTGGGCGCCGTCGGTTCAGGACGGTATAAACTTCAGCTACTTCAGCCACATTCCCGGCGGCGGCAATGTCCTTTACATGGACGGCCACGTCGAGTTCATCCGGTACCCGGGCGAGTGGCCGGTTTCCACAACCATGCCCGCAATGATGAACGCTTTCGCTGCTCTGTGATCCTGTAATTAGGGCGCCATCGATGCCGGTCTGATTTCCGGCTTCAGAAAGCGCAGACTTCACATCCCGACAGCTTGGGACTCAAACGAGTCCCAAGCTGTTTTGCTTTTGGTATAATGGACCCAGCGTATCTCATTCTCCTGCAACGGCCTGCGATACCTGGAGCCACGTCGCCAAATCCCGGGTGTTGGCCGCGCTGGACCCGTAAAACCTGGCATGCCTTAGGCTGCACCCATATGCACACGTCTCAATCGAGGGGCGGGAACTCTACCCCGCCCGTTCTCGTTCAGGCAATTTCCCTCCTGACCGGCCGCGCTTCCCGACCAACCGTCAAAAAATCCTTGCCAGACGGAGGGTCTCCTGTTAGAATGCCAGCAGAACGGTGGCGCTAAAGGCGGACTCAAGTTGCGGCTCCAGGCGCGAGTCTCCTGGAAGGCTTGGCGTCTCGCTTCGAAGGAGGTGATGACTGGCAGTGCTTGAACACTGCAACTCCGCGTTCCGAAGGGGCACCTTCATGCGACGTAATAGCGTTCTTTAACAGGAAGGATCGTTGAAATGAAGAAACATGGGTTTACTTTAATTGAATTGCTTGTGGTGATTGCCATCATAGGCATCCTGGCCGCGATTCTGCTGCCGGCCCTGGCCCGCGCCCGCGAAGCCGCCCGCCGCGCCAGTTGCGCCAACAACCTCAAACAATTGGGCCTCGTATTCAAGATGTATTCGAACGAATCGAAGGGAGAAAAGTGGCCGAGCATGTCCAAGCGCGGCCCCGACTCCTGCGACACCATTGCGGAGCTGAACGACCCCGGCTCCTGGGCCGCGAACGATCAGCACATGTTTTTTGAAGGCACTGCGCTCTACCCCGAATACCTCACCGATTGGCACGTGACCGTATGCCCGTCGCAGCCCGACGGCGAGGATTTGGCCACCGCCTCGTTGTACCGCGAAGAAAACGTAAATCCGTGCGGCTTCTGGGATTGGTCTTACCGGTACTGGGGGTATGGCCTCAAGGAGGAGCATTTCACCTTGGCCGGCGCCGATGAGGGCACGGGAGAGACCGGGGTGGACCAGGCATTCATCCTGAGCGGCCTGGCCGACATGATCACCAAAGCAACCGCGTATGCCGCGGCGGACAACTGGGGAATGATCCACGAGGACGACATCACGTGGACCGGCGACCGCGGGGAACACACCATGTACCGCCTCCGCGAGGGCATCGAACGCTTTTTCATTACTGACATCAATAATCCCGCTTCCTCAACGGCCGCTCAAAGCGAGTTGCCGGTGATGTGGGATACGGTGCTCAATTCCACCTACACTTCCGGAAGCTGGAGTCAGACCGCGTTCAACCATGTGCCGGGCGGTGGAAACGTTCTGTACATGGACGGACACGTCCAGTTTGTGCGTTATCCAAGCGAATTCCCGGTTTCCAAGACCTGGAACGCCTGCATGAGTCTAATGGTTAGCATCTTCGGATAAGTACAAATAGGGTCCGGCTATCACCAGGCAACGGCGCGAGACAACTACCGGTCTCGCGCCGCTTCTTTGTCAGAGCAGCGAAGCATGGGCCGTCCGGCTCGGCCAGAGACGGTGGAAATGCGGGTGACTGGCAAAAGGGCTGATCCCAGACCGCTGGAACCCGAATTCTCGAGTGCACCAAACGCACTCACGATACCCGCGCCTCTGCCCGATTGACCTTTCCCGCCCCTGACCATGCGTCAAAACCTTGCCGGAGAGACCGCCTCCTGTTAGAATGCTAGTGGAATGCCTGCAAGAAACGGGGTGGCCTTGCGGCACCAGGCACGAGTCCGCCACAAGGTGTGGCTCTTCGTTTCGAAGGAGGTGATGGCTGGCGACACCTGAGCACCACAACTCTGCAATCCGAACGCATACATTCATGCGACGTAATAGTGTGCTTCAACGAGAAGGATCACTGACATGAAGAAGTATGGCTTTACTCTAATCGAATTGCTTGTGGTGATTGCCATCATTGGCATTCTGGCTGCGATCCTGCTGCCAGCACTGGCCCGCGCCCGCGAAGCCGCCCGCCGCGCCAGTTGCGCCAACAACCTGAAACAGCTGGGCCTGGTCTTCAAAATGTATGCGAACGAGGCCAAGGGCGAGAAATGGCCCAGCATGATCAAAGCGTTTCCCCGTCATGACAAAATCTGCGACATAGCTGACCCCGCCGCCGAGCCTAACCAGATTAACCGGATGTTCAACGGCCCATCGGTGTATCCGGAATACCTCACGGACGACACCATTCTCATCTGCCCCTCCGACGGGGACGGCTGGACGCGCATGGTCGAGGACGGCTGGCGGAGCCCTCTCGCTGTGTATCCAGACGGCGGGATTAACCCCTGCCACTTCTGGGAAATCTCGTATGAATATTACGGGTGGGCAATAAAAGCTGATAACGTAATCGCTTCGGGAGCCGATGTCAACGACCTGCCTGCTTCGTTCGATTTTGGCTTTTTGACTGCGGTTCAGGCCGTTTTTCTGGGAACCCCCACCGACCTGGATGGCGACCCGCATCGGATTTCCGCGGTCTACAACTGGGACGCGGGCACGCGCGGAAACGCGTTCGAGGGCGACATCAGCTATGTGGGAGACTCGGGCGAACAGACGTGCTACCGTCTTCGCGAAGGCATCGAGCGCTTCATGATTACCGATATCAACAACCCGGCTGCCAGCGCCATGGCTCAATCGGAGGTCCCGGTCATGTGGGACATGGCATGGACCCCGCTGGGCGGGGATGGCTGGAGCTATTTCAACCATATCCCGGGGGGCGGCAACGTCCTGTACATGGACGGACACGTTGAATTCCTCCGCTACCCGAGCGAATGGCCCATCTGCAAAGCTTACCCGCAGATGATGGACATGCTGGCGGCTACCCTCACGTAACCGTATATCCTCCTTCAGAGCGCCTGACGGCACACATCACAGGGCGCGGGAACTTTCCCGCGCCCTTATTGGTTAGATGGTGGACGGGCTTGTTGAGTCTTCCAATATCTCCGAGAGCGGCCTATGTGCAGAGCCTGTTCGCAAACAAAGGTCATGTGTGACGGCATCGCTCGAGCAGGGGTATCCACGGCTACGCACTCGCCGTGCGTTCGAGCCTTCGGGGGGACCTTAAAACCGTGAGCACCCGCAGGGGCATTCGTCAGTGGAACGCGTGGTCGGAAATCGCGAGATAACTTCAGGAGACCTCCGCAATGCGGGTGCCGTCGGAAACGGTGCTGCTCGGGCACCCACGATCGCCCACATGTCTGAAGCGCCAACGGCGCGAGACAACTACCGGTCTCGCGCCGCTTCTTTGACCGTCCGGCGGTGTATCCCGAGTACCTTTCGGATGACGCTATTCCAATCTGCCCGTCGGATGCGGACGGATGGAACCGTGTCGAGAGCGACGGCTGGCGGCACCCCAGTGTGATGATTCCGCAGGGCGGCATCAGCCCCTGCCATCTCTGGGAAATCTCCTGCAAGTACTACGGCCGGGCAATACCGGCTGAGAATGCGATCATCGCGGGAACCGATGTCAACGACATGCCCGCCTCGTGTGATTTCGGGTTCCTGACCGGCGTTAAGGCGCGGGGGAGCGCCAGGTTTCTCAGCTCCCTCGGCCTTCGCGTGAAGTCCCTCATTTCCGCGGCGAGTGCTCAGCCAGAGCCCGGTAATCCCGGGGGCTCATTCCTTTATGACGTTTGAATGAGTTCGAGAACGCGAAAGGACTCTGGTACCCCAACATGTCCGCCACGATTTTTAACGGATAATCATAATTCCGCAGCAGTTCCTCGGCGCGCTGCATCCTCAGCTTGATCAGCATCTGTTTCGGACTATCCCCCGTGGACCGACGGCAAGCCCGATAGAAACTGGAACAGGACATGTTGACGCGTTGCGCCAGCTCCTGCACGCTCCATTGTTTGTCCAATCTTGCACTTACGATGCTCCAGAGTTCCTCCAACTGCTGGCGGGTGGTGCGATCATACAGAGAATCCTCCACAGCCAGTTCGCGCTCCAGATACAACACTACCAGTTCGGATAACAGAGTCGTCACGCGCGCCCAATGCAACTCCTGCCCCACGCTGTCCGCCAGTAGCCGCGTCACCGTCGATTCGATCTCTTTCCCATAGTGAGCCTTTCGAACATGGACGTCTAACGAGCGCAACCCGCGCCAGACTCCTTGATCATGCAATTGACACCATAGAAACCGCCACGGAGGTTTCTCGCTGGTGTAGCCATACCGTGTTCCGCCGGGTGCGATAAGCAACTCACCCGCAACGAGTTCCCGGGATTCCGTGTCACTCCACACCCGCCCTTTTCCGGACAGACACAATAGGACCTCATGCACCGGATGCGCGTTTCGTTCCACGAAGTACCCCTCGGCTGCGTCATTTATCCCCAACAGAATGATTCCCGCCCGTTGAAGGGGCTCGCATTCTGGAGACAAAGAGGGAACAACACGCATGGCGGTGCCGTCCGGCATGATAACCGTTTCGGTTATGTCTGTGATGCGTTTGATTATTCCCATGGTCTGTCCCATAGTGTAAAATCTTATCAGATCGTTCCCGAGGAATTCCATAATTCAGAAGAGTTTGCGTATGCCGAGGGAGCAAATACCGTGTTTCTTACCGTGAGTAATTCACAAGAAGGAGGAAATCATAATGAAACGCACGGGCTTTACATTGATTGAACTACTGGTTGTCATTGCTATCATCGGTATTCTTGCCGCCATCCTGCTGCCCGCCCTGGCGCGTGCGCGCGAGGCCGCCCGAAGAGCGAGCTGTGCCAACAATCTCAAGCAGCTCGGGCTCGTGTTCAAGATGTATGCCAACGAGAGCAAAGGCGAAAAATGGCCCAGCATGTCAAAAGTCTACTCGGGCGACTGTGACAATGCGGTTCAAACAGTCAATACTTGGCACCTGTTCTTCGACGGCCCCGCCGTTTATCCGGAATACTTGACCGATGTCAATATCTGCCAGTGCCCTTCCGACCCGGACAGCCACGGATACTTTGAAAAGGACTTCCAGACTCCGCCCGTGGATCCGTGCAGCTTCTGGGATGTCTCCTACAACTATCTCGGCTGGGTAGTTTATCTGGACGGCCTCCTGGCGGATGGGTATGACGAGAATTCCACGGACCCGAACGCGCTGGATCCTGTAGCCCTGACGTCCGTTGGCCAAGCCATCACGGAAAGTCCAACATTGACCCCGGCATCCTATCCGGCCGGCGACCCTGCGTGGAAAAACGTGCATGAGTCGGATTTCAGCATCTCCCATAGCACAAAAGGCGAAACGACCATGTACCGGCTCAGAGAGGGTATCGAGCGCTTCCTCATCACCGACATTAACAACCCGGCCGCTTCG
>CAZFOG010000299.1:0-8351 GCA_964520685.1 uncultured Nitrospiraceae bacterium
CTTGGGTATAGGCCTCATTGTGGCGATGAAATCTCTATGGAGCAGACAATCCAGGCTTCAACGCGATCCGGAGCAGCCCAATGAGGCCCTGATGATCCAGGAAATCCACGCCGGATTGAGCCGAATGGAAGACCGCATCGAGGCGTTGGAAACGATTTTATTCGACCGGGCCGCGCCGTCGCCGTCCGGCCATGTACAGCCCAAAGCAGGGAGGCTCCTTTGATGTCGTTTGGAGAAATACTTATCGCGCTTGCAGCGTTGTCGATACCTCTCTTGGCCATCGCGATGCCGGTCATCCTCATTCTTGGCCTGGTGCGCATCTTCACAGGCCGGTCGGTGCGGCGGAACCCCCAGCAGGAGGCCGAGGAAGCACGGCTCATGCAGGAGCTGCACCACGGCATGGCCCGCCTCGAGAACCGCATCGAGAATCTCGAGACCGTTGTGCTGGAGCGCGAAGGGCATAAAACTGACGTGCCAACCGAATAGACGGCGGTCGTAAGCGGTATTTCATTACGGAGTGTCTTGATGGAAATGATCCTGACAGCGGCAGCGACGCTTCTGATGTTCACGCCAGGCATCCTGGAACTGGCGGTGATCACGTTGATTTTCGTCTTCCTGGCCACGCCGGTTGTCGTCGTCATCTGGCTGTTGACAAAACGCACCGACTCTCGCGACACCGGGGCCGTTGCCCAGGACGAACAGATTCTGCGTGAAATGAACGAAGGGCTTCAGCGCATGGAGGAGCGCATCGACGCGCTGGAGACCCTCTTAGGCGACGAGAAATCCAAGGGAGAACGGAAATAATGAACCGCGCCCATGAAACCCGATGGCAGGACGCTGAAACCTGGTTTGCCCGCGCCGCGGCAGGCGTCGGAAACGGCTTCGGACCGGGCGCGGCAGGCACTGGGAGAGCTACGATGACCCGTGACTATGAACCTCAAACCAAAGGGCTTTACCGGTCCCGCAATGGCGTCATCTTTGGCGTATGCACGGGATTGGCCGACTACTTGGGCGTGTCCGTGTTCTGGACCCGCGTCACTGCGGTGCTGGTGCTGTTCTTCACGGGCATATGGCCCCTTCTCGGCCTTTACATTCTCGCGGCCTTCCTGATGAAGCCCGCACCCGTCGTGCCCTTCCGGGGACCCGAAGACGCCGAGTTCTACAACTCCTACACCTCGTCGCGCACCATGGCCCTCCAGCGCCTCAAGCGCACCTTCGACAACCTTGACCGGCGCATCCAGCGCATCGAGAGCATCGTGACCGCCCGCGACTACGACTGGGAGCGCCGCCTGCACGAGTAAGTGGCATTTACCCGAACGCGGGAACCGGGCCGCACCCGAGGCGCCTCCAGCAACGGCGGCCGGTCTTCCGCCCGGGACCGCACTACCTGTGACTGCGCAAAAAACCGCCCGGCAGGGGGAAACCCTCGCCGGGCGGACGTGTGGTTGCGGCGTGGCCAGCCTACACTTCGTCGCGGATGTCAAAGCCTTCGCGGTAGCTGCGCTTCAGGTACAGGGTAGCTTCCTCTTCCGAAAGCCCCGGTATATTCTTCCAGTCGACGTTGGTAATCTCGCCCGTCTGGTCGTTGACCTCGAGTACCCGGTTGATGCGGGCGCCGGTCAGGGCGTAGTGCGACAGGGCGGACGAGTGATGGCCCTCGATGGGCGGCGCGGTCAGCTTGCTTGTGTCGCGGCTAATCACGCAGTCGATGAAATTCTGGTAGTGGTTTTTCTCATCTCCATCCATCCGCTTCTGCGCTTCTTCCATCTTGCTTTCGCCGAAGTTCTTGCATTTGTAGGCGATGTAGCCGTTGTAGTTCGGGAACGTCATCACGCCCTCGGATCCGTAGAACATGACGCCGAACGATGTGCCACCCATCTCATCGTTGGTGTACCACGGCCGCACCTCGAGGGTCATGATCTTGTCCTTGCCGTCCTCGCCCTTGAACATAAAGGACGACGACGAGACGTTGTAGACCTGCTTCGCGTCATCCCACAGGAACATTCCGCCCATCGACGAGACACGGTAGGGCGTGACAACGCCGAGACCCCAGCGGGCGGCGTCGAGCTGGTGCACACCCTGATTGCCGATGTCACCGTTGCCGTATTCCCACACCCAGTGCCAGAAGTAGGGTACGTAAATGCCTTCCTTGGGATTGCTTTCCTTCACCATGAAGGGCTGCTCTTTGGCCGGCCCCTGCCAGAGGTCCCACCGGAGGGTCTCGGGTGGCGTGCCGGGCACGCCCTTGCCGATGTCGCCGCGCCATTTGTAGCACACGCAGCGGGCCATGTAGACATCTCCAATGAACCCGTCCTTGAGCAACTGGATGCCTTCCTGGAATCCCGGGTTGCTCCGGAGCTGGGTACCGTGTTGCACCACACGGTTGTATTTTTTCGCGGCCTCGACAACTTTGAGCCCTTCCCAGATATTGTGGGTCATGGGCTTCTCGACGTACATGTCTTTGCCGGCCTGGCACGCCCACACGGTCGCCAGCGAATGCCAGTGGTTCGGCGTGGCTGTCGAAATGGCGTCGATGTCCTTGTCGTCCAGCGCTTCCCGGATATCGGCATAGGTCTTCGGCTTGGGCAGGTTGCGGCGTTCGAAGTGGCCCTGGACGTTCCTGTCGAGCAGCGTGGCATCCACTTCGCACAACCCCGCGACCTGGGCCTGGCTGATGGCTGAGAAGGCTTTTATGTGGCTCTGACCACGTCCGTTAATGCCCATCACACACACATTGACGCGGTCGTTGGCGCCAAAGACACGCCCCTTGGCCATCGTGCCGGCCACAATCACCGCGGATGCGGTGGTGCCGAGAAATCTCCTGCGGCTCATGCTCATGTCTCAAATCTCCTCTGCTTCGGGTGGCGGGTCTGATAGGATTCTGCCAGGAAAACCCTGGCTTTCATTTAGAAGCCATGATCGCGTATTTCCCCGCAAAATTGCAACCTGCCCAGGAATCGCTGTGACGGGCGAAACCCTTGCACGTGGACCCACACGGACAAACACGGACCCACACGGCGCAGCATAGCCGCAACCAAATCTCCGGAGCCGGAATCCTCCCCCCGAACGCCTTCCGGCGTTCGCCCCCCTCCAAAGGGGGAGATAAGGCCTTGGAAGCAAATAGCTTATGGCCCTCTTCTGCCAGAAATCTTTGCAGCTTGCACGAATTTTAGAAGATACTAGTACGGACGAGGATACACCCGGTACTTGATTCTTCGAAGCATCGAACCCTGAGCCGGCCGACCCACCCCCAGAGTGAACGGGGACATGTTCAAAGCGCCGTTCGCGGCGGCCCCGTGCGCTCGATGGCGCGATACACGATTTCTTTCCGGGTCATGTGTTCTTTCGGTGGAGCGGTTCCTTGCCGGCCTGGGCAATCCACTTGCGCGTCCACTCGACGGCTTCGAGCCCCTGGTCGCACAGGTGGGCGCCGCAGAAAATCATATCGGCGATGCGCTGTTCCTTGAGCCAACGAAGGCCCTGGTTGCATTGCCGCTCCAGACGGTCCAAAGGCATGGGTTGCCGCACCCCGTAGTCCCACATGTAACAGCCCATCTGAATGCGTTTGCCGGGAGCGATTTCGCGCAGTCTGGCGAAGCTCTCCTCCAGGCTCTCCAACTCGGCCGAGGACCAGAACCAGAGCGAAATGGCGTCGCAGAGTTCGAGGTAGGGCAGCATACGTTCATCGAATTTGTCCTTGCTGTAAACGACGACGCCCAGCTCGAGCTGGCGACCGTTCACAACCATGCGCTCGCGGATGGCCTTGACTTCGCCGACACTCATGGACGCTTCGCTGCCCTGCCTCGCGAAATTGAAGAAATCATCCATGTAGAGCCCCGTGATGTTGGGCATGGACGCAGCCAGTTGCAGGACATACTCCCGCTCCTCGTCCGAGGTGTCGCCTCCGCTCCCAGTAATCGACCACTGCAGATTCTTCACGTCCTTGAACGCCGCCGCGTAGTCCTCGAAGGGATAGGGCGGCTGGCCGGCGGCGCGAATAAACATGATATTGGGCGTGCCCAGATAGTTCGCGGCGGCCAGGGGCGTGATGCGCGAATTGCGCGGCAACCCGAACATGCCGTCATACACGCCGGGATGGTGGGTCCAGAGCCAGAATCGGTCGCGCACACGCTCTCCTTCCGCGGCCCTGGCCCCGCCGCCCGCAACGGCGGCGAGCCCTGCCGCCAGACTGCACTGCACAAAACCTCGCCGCGTCACCATGGCTCGCACCTCCTCGCTTGTCTTACCCATCCCAGGTCAGGCTACCGGTCTTCTCCAAGACGATACTGTACCATAGGCGTACGCGCGCGTGTTTGCCGGGGATGCAACCTTCACCGCAGGTCAATCCAGTTGTTTGCCCAGGCACGGCATTGCCTGGAATGCAACCAGCGGGGTACACTGCGTCGTACGAAGCTGGGGAGGAAGACGGGCAACATGTTTGAATTTCTGGGCAAGGTGCTGGACAAGCTGGAGTCGCTCGGAATCCGCACGCAGAAGCTCCGCTGGAAGCTTTACCAGTGGGAGAAGAAGCGCGAGGCGGCACGCGAGCGCGGCACGTCCCTGCCGACCCGCCTGCAGTGGCTCACGTATCCCCACAAGTTCTGTCTCAAATGCAATGCCCTGAACGATCGCGAGGCCCGGCGCTGCGAGAAATGCGGCGCGCGGCTTCCTTCGGCCCTGGGCTACAAACTGTTTCGCCTGTTCGGCATCGTCACGCCCCGGGGTGGCGCGCCTACCATGGTCATATTCATGGCCGTGATGATTGGCCTGTTCGGGTTGAGTATCATTGCCCAGGGCGTTTCAGGCATCTGGGGGCCCGATGACGAGACGTTCCTTCGATTCGGCGGCTGGTGGCCCCTTTTGCTGATGTTTCCCCTGGAGTACTGGCGCGTTCTGGCCTTCGGGCTGATTCACGCGGGCATCATTCATATCGGATTCAATCTTTTCGCCCTCACGCAAATCGGGCCGATTGTCGAGAACCAGGTGGGCCGCTCGCGGATGCTGGTCCTGATTACGGCGTGCCAGATCACGGCCGCTGCCGGCTCGTTCTTCTGGTATGCCCTCGTTCGCGGCAGGCCGGAAGTACCCACCCTGGGCGCATCGGGTTGGATTCTCGGGCTTATTGGTTTCGGCATCGCCTATTTCCACACCGGCGGCCCGGCCATGCGCGTATATCGCGATGCCCTCATTCACTGGGTGGCCTACATTCTGGTCTTTGGCTTCATCATCTCCGGGGTCAACAATGCCGCCCATATCGGAGGACTTGCCGGCGGACTACTCCTCGGCCTCCTGCCAGAACCCCATCCCCGGCGCAATGTGGTGCTGCGCCATATGTGGACCGCCGGTTTCTGGCTCTGTCTAATCCTATGGCTAATCACCGCGGGATTCCTGGTCCATTCGATCACCACCTACCTGTGGGATATATGGACGCAGTGATGACTGCCCGCTTCAGGCCTCGACGATTCCCAGAGGCTGCCGCTCACGCCATTTGCCGCGCGTGAAATCGGGGAAATCGACCGGGCGGCTCTTGTCGGCGACGGACGCTTCGCTGAGGGGCGCGATTACGCTCCACGCGACGGCGTCGTACACGTCCGAATCGGGCTCGATACCCTCGCGCAGGCACTTTATGAGCCTGTAGAGCATGATGTAATCGCCGCCGCCGTGGCCGTGACCGAGGGCGTTCTGCTGGAGGGCCTTCCACAACGGATGCTCGAACTCTTCGAGATACGGGTCGATGGCTTCCCATTCGTGGGGCGGCTGGCTGCGTTCTTCAATGTATATCTTGTCGAGGGTGCCCATATAGAGCCCGTTGGTGCCCTGGGCGCGGTAGATGAGGTCGTAGGGCCTCGGCGCCTGCGTGTCGTGATACAGGGTGACGGTCAGGCCGTTGCGTGTGCGGATCAGGGTCGTGTTGATGTCGCCCAGGGCATATTCGCGGGTCGCCAGAGGATGGTCCGGTCCGAAATGCTTGGCCGCATAGAGATTCAGGCCGCGCGATTTGCTGCTCATGGACACCAGAAAGTCAAAGTCGTCGCCGCGGGTGATGTTCATCCATTGGCCTACCGGACCGACCTGGTGGGTGGGGTAGAGGCACCCGTCGCGGCGCGCTTCGTGTTCGCCGCACCACAGGATGTTGCCCTCGGCGTCAAACACGTTGTTGGCAATACGGTAATGCTGGTAGCCCGCTTCAGCATGAAGCATTTCGCCCAGCAATCCTTTCCGGACCATGTTCAAGACCATCATCGCGTTGCGGAAATAGCAGCAATTCTCCATCAGCACGCAGTGCCGGCCAGTTTTTTCCGCGGTCTCGACCAGTTGCCAGCATTCGTCGACCGTGACGGCCGCGGGCACTTCGGTCGCGGTGTGTTTACCGGCCTCCATGGCCGCGACACAGATGGGCACGTGCCAGTCCCACGGCGCGGCATTCATCACAAGATCGATGTCTTCCTGCTCGCACAGCCGCCGGAAATCTTCCTGCCCCTGCGAATAACCGGCGGGTTTGGGAAGCCCCTTGCCCTCGAGCAGGCTCTGTGCCTCCGCAACGCGCTCGGGTACCACGTCGCAGACCGCTTTGATATCCACTTCGGGCCCCAGCGCCAGGAGGGTGTTGATAAGCGAGTGCCCCCGCTTGCCATAGCCTACAAGCCCTATCCGGACAGGCTTGACCGCATCTTGGGGAGGCGCGGAGGGTTGCGGTTGTTCTTCGGCCGCCTGCGCCGCGGCTGCCAGCAGCATGCCCGCACCGGCCTGGGAACTCGTCTTCAAAAACGCGCGCCGATCTACCTGTTTTTTCATCCTATCACTCCCTTGCGCCGAAAAAGGACCGTTCTTCACACAAAACCCGGACCTTAAGGTAGTCCTATCGCGAACCGAGGTCAATTCTGTGATCAGGGCAATCGCACTGAGACCAGATGGAAACCGTCAGCTCGCAGATGCCGAGTCCGCTTGTACCGCGCGGTTAGGCCTGCAGGCGCTTGCGGCGTGGGTTGCTGCGCAGCCGCACGGGGACTGGACCTTTGCTTTTGGAGGGGAGACGGGGGGCAGGGGCCACACTGGAGATTTCCCCGCTTTGGCATGTCTTCCCCTCCTGCCTGTCTTTGATGTGGCATGGGCATCCTGCTCATGATTGGCCTTATTGCTATGTCGCGGTCTATTCTGGCCGCGGCAGCCGCCGGGATGCGGCAAGATGCCGCATCTACGTTGTGCCCGCATCCTGAGTCCTCGGAAATGCAGCCGCGGCACCCGGAAGCTCCGGTGACATGTTCGAACGAATGACCGGCGAGGGAGTCCCGGGTTTTGGCGTTTCGGGCAGTCTGAAGGAAGAGAGGGGCGTGTTGGACCAAGCGAGGAGGGTGAGAACGGCGCCCCGGCCGGTCCTGCATACCCGATGGTTGAAACGCGGCTTCGAGAAACGCAATGGCTCACTCGAGGACCGTCACGAGCACTTCTTCCCTGTCGGGTGTGGAGGCGAGGGCGAGGAAGCCGTGCGTATCCGGGATGGCGGCGTAGGCGAGTTCCGGATCGCCAGCCTCTTTTTTCACACTCACCGCTGATTGCCCTTCGAACACAAGATCAAACAGGTTCCCGGTCATCATGGGATTGACGGCACAGCGGAGTTCAGGGTGCTCCTGCACGCTTTTCCACGAACCGTTGAGCCAGTCTTCCTGTTGTCTTTCCGACCACGCGCCGGGGTTGGCGGAGGGTTGCAGCAGAATATCGGCACCCTGCGCAATGAGGCGTTCCACGACGTCTTCATGGAAGGCATCCCAGCACACGGCCACGCCGGCGCGGGCATTGGGCACGTTGACCACCGTGAGGTCCTCGACAGCACCGGGCGTCAAATCAAGCCCATGGGACTCTTCCAACTCCGTCAGGTGCACTTTCTTCTGGCGGCCAAGAATATGGCCGTCGGGACCGAAGAAATAGGACACGTTGTAGACCTCGGGGCCGAGTACGTCGTAGTCGATGCGCAAGCCGTTTTCGGCCAGGGGGAAGTCGGGAAGGGGAATAGAACCGGCGCAGATGTAGACGCGGTAGCGCCGCGCGGCCTCCGAGAAGGTTTCGATATAGGCGCGCCCCGCGGTTTTGGCCTTTGCGAGGCACAGGGCGCGCGCCGGGCCAACACCAAACCGGGCCATGTAGAATAACACCCCCACCGGCGTGTGCTTGATTACGCCTTCCATGGCTTCCGCGAAGGTCGTGCTGTCCTTGACCGGCTCGTAATCGCCGAGAAGGTAGAGAGGCGCGCCAAGCAGTTCCGGAAAGACGAACAAGACGGGGGCTCGGGGATCAACCCGCTGCATGCCCGCTTCAATCAGACCCTCGATCCTGCATTTGAATGCTTCCTCGTC
>CAZFOG010000300.1:0-8342 GCA_964520685.1 uncultured Nitrospiraceae bacterium
CGCGTGTCGAGGCTTTCCGCTGTGGCGCATGTCGAGGCCTTCACGGGGGCGCCGGCCCGTGACCAGGCTCCATGCCTTCCATGTATCGAGGCCTTCGCCGGGGCGCGTGACCGTGACCAGGTTCCATGCCTTCCGCGAAGTATCGAGGCCTTCCACGTGTCGAGCCCTTCACGGGGGCGCGTGACCGTGCCCGGGTTCCGTGCCTTCACGTGTCGAGCCCTTCCGCGTATCGAGGCCTTCACGGGGGCGCCGGACCGGAAAAGTTACTCCGGCACGCGCGGCGGGGGGAAGTAAACCGGCCGCAAAAACCGGAAATAAAGAGCAACGGAACGCAACCCAACTACTAAACTATAGGGGGTTGACAAGGCGGGCTGTTTGTAGTACGGATGGTGTGTGTTATCGAGGTCGCATTGGCGCCTGCACAGCGCCAGCGGGAGGGTGTTCGCCGTGGTTATTTTTTTGCTATCGTTAAGGGAGCACCCTCCCTGCTGGGCCGGCGATGCGTGCAAAAGGCAGCGCCGGCCGACTTATTTTGTGCGGGTAGCGGGAATGGAGGGTGTCAGGTGAAATGGTTCAAGCACACAAGTAGCATTGCGAGAACTGACCCGGGGTTTGCCCACTTACTCGCAAGTGGCGGGCTTGAGGCGTGGGGATTTTGCTGGCGGATTCACGAAATCGTCGGGGAGATGTGGAGCCCCGACGCGGAGCCCGCGCTTACGCTTCCGGTTCGGGCATGGTGTCAACAATTGGGCGTGCACCGAAACCGATTCGAGAAACTTCTAAAGATTGCAAAAAGTTGCGGTGTACTTGCTATAAAACCCCAACAAAATCCGAAATTTGCCGGGGGTATGTCCGCCGATACCCTCACTTTGGTCTGTCCTAAGTTACTGGACTGGCAGGATGAATACTCCCGAAAGTCCGGACGCACTCCGGATAGTGTCACTCGCAGACGAAGAACGAAAGAAGAAGAGAAAGATCAAGATCAAGCCAACGATCAACGATCTAAGGTTGGAGTCTCTAGGAGGAATGGATCGTCGAAATCGCCGGATACCGTTGGTCTGCAACCGGACCTGGTCCGGAGTTTCGCAGAACGCATGGCAGAGGCAACCGGTGATTCGGGTTTTCTCCGGAACGGGACGCTGAAAGCGATTGGTGAAATTCTGGCAGCCGGCCGCGCGGACGACCTCGATGCCGAAGTTGATCATGTTTGCAAAGATCAGGACCCCACACTGGCGGAGGCGCGTGGGTTCGCGTGGGTTCGCGAACCGGCGCCGTACATGCAGGCGGCCTTGAGCCGTCTGAGGAAAACGCAATGAACGACAACGCAGAAAACGAAAGCGGCAACGATTACGAAGCGCGGCGTAAAGAATTGCGCCGGCGCCTGAATGCACACCAAAAGGGCGCGGCATTGGCGAAGCGGGCGTTACGACAACTCGAGATCGAACGCGCGGCGCAATTCCGGGCACAACACCAGGGAGAGGCGGGCACATGAAGTTATCACGGCGCGGATTTGTGGGAGCGGCGGCGGCGCTATTCTTGGCGCCGGGGGCCGCGGGGGCGGAGGATAAATTTACCGTGACCCTTGAACTGCTCAAGGAATGGGGCGCGTGCCCCCGCTTCCTGGAATGGATGAAGAAGCATTATCCCGAAGGGCACACGGACACGATCGCCGGCCTGGTTTCGAGGATACCCGAAGAATGGCCGTATGACGGGCTGTGGTTTCTTCACGAGGTGGCTAATCGGGTAGACGGCGCCGCGGGCGATGATGCGCTTGTGCTTCTGACAGAGCGGGCGGACCCGTCGCGGCTTGCCAAAGCGGTAACGGAGATCACGCGGCGCGATACCACGGCGGCGCTGGATAAGTTGATCGCGTCGGATGATCTTATGGCAGTACATGACGTGGCGCAACGCGCAACCGGCGAAGCGGCCGCGCGTGCGTTATCCGCGATCGAGGCAAAAGGAGTGGTCTGAAATGGCGTACCAGTTTGCACAGAGCCCCTCACACAGCTATTTGCGCACCGCGAACGCACCGGCTTTTACGGCTGAATTGGCTATTAGCCTCTGGTTCAACCTTCAGGATGTGACAAGTAATCATACTCTGATGCGAATTGAATTTGATGACCCGGATAACAACCGGCTTATGATCCAGGCGCGGGGCGATGTTTCGGGTGATCCTGTCCGGTTCGTGTCGCAAAAAGAGAGCACGCAATACACCGTTGATTCCACCACGTCTTACACCGGGGACACATGGCAGCATGTGCTTGTGGCAACCGGCTTCAGTGCGGGCAATATGTGGATTAGTCTAAACGGTGCGGCGTGGGTAAGCAAAGGCAGCGTCAAACCCCCAAACGGTGATCCAAGCTACATTCAGATCAGCGGGGATAACGCGTTTATCCCGGCGGCAATTGGCCGCGTCGCGGAAGTGGGGATATGGAACGCGCTGGTCCCCTATACTTCGTTTGATCCCCAAGACAAAGGAAAACCGCTAACACTCGGTTTTGTACCGTCACTGATGCACCGGACGCCTGTTTTCTACGCGCCGCTGATACGCGAGCTGCAAGACCTGTATGGCGGGCGCACGCCGACGGCCTACAACGGCGCCGAACCCGCGGAACACTGTCGGCGGATTGGGTGAGAATGGGCAAAAACGGCTTACCAGAAATTGCACCGGTTTTTGCACCGGTCAACGGACCGCGCGGCGGCGTTTGGTTGCTACTCATTGCCGTTACAATGGTCGCTTTTCTTGGTATTTCCGCAACCTTCTATTTCTTGGGCGGGTTTAGAAGGCCGATGCTCTATCCACCTGAGCTACAGGCGCGCTGAATAGCGGCATCTATGGGGTACCGGGTCAGGGTCGGTCCCCGTCTGTGGAACCGCGCAGGTGCGCGGGAATGTGTGGCGCTATTATCCCATCTGCGCGGCGTGCATGTCCAGTTGCCCCAAAGGGCGTCTTTCGAAAAAGTCACCCAAACCCCAGTGTAATGCGGCCAGCGCTATTTCGCGTTGACACGGACCCAACACAGGCCCATGCACCTGCCCCCAAGCCATTTGCTGACGTTGCAGGCGGCGGCATCGGCGGCATTGGCGGCATTGGCGGCATTGGCCAATTGAATGACGGATCGCTGCTTTGGTATAGTATCGCGTCTTTTGCCTGGATTCCCGTGAGGCGTTTGGTCTGCTTTTGGGGAGCGTTTCACGAGGGCATTTGGCCTGCGAATCCTACACGACAGTTCACCGGGTAGATGCAGCCTGGCATGCTTCCAATGAAACAGGGAAGGAGAGCGATAATGGCGAAAAAGTATGTGTATTACTTCGGCGGCGGCAAGGCCGAGGGCAAAGCCGAGATGAAGAATCTTCTCGGTGGTAAGGGCGCGAATCTCGCGGAGATGTCAAACCTGGGTATCCCCGTTCCCGCGGGCTTCACCATCACCACCGAAATGTGCACGGTCTATTACAGTAATAAAGGCAGTCTTCCCAAGAGTTTGTCTGCCGAGGTCAAGAATGCCATGGCCAAGGTAGAAAAGGTCATGGGCAAGAAGTACGGCGACCCCGAGAACCCGTTGCTTGTGTCGGTTCGTTCCGGTGCCCGCCGCTCCATGCCGGGCATGATGGATACCGTGCTGAACGTCGGCCTGTGCTCGAAGACGCTGCCCGGGCTCATCAAGAAGTCCGGCGACGAGCGATTCGCTTATGACGCCTACCGGCGCCTCATCATGATGTACGCCGACGTGGTCATGGAGAAGGCTGCGGGCATCGCGCCGAAGGATGGCGAATCTGTGCGCGAGAAACTCGAACATGCCATGGACGCCATGAAGAAAGCGAAGGGCATTGTGCTCGATGTCGATTTGACGGCCGGCGATCTCAAGAAACTGTGCGATGAGTTCAAGGCAATCGTGAAGAAAGCGATCGGAAAGCCGTTCCCGGATGACGCCGATGATCAGCTCTGGGGCGGGATTTCCGCGGTGTTCCAGTCGTGGAATGGCCGCCGCGCCATCTCGTACCGCCGCATCGAGGGCATCCCGGATGAATGGGGCACCGCCGTCAATGTGCAGTCGATGGTGTTTGGCAATCTCGGCGACACGTCTGCGACGGGCGTGGCTTTCACGCGCGACCCGGCCACCGGTGAAGACCAGTTCTTCGGAGAGTGGCTGGTCAATGCGCAGGGGGAAGACGTCGTAGCCGGTATCCGGACGCCGCAACCGCTCAACAAGGCCACCAAACGCGCCGAGAGCAAGAACATGCAGTCGCTCGAGGAACAGTGGCCGAAACTCTACAAGCAATTGGTGGATATCCGCAACAAACTCGAGCGGCATTACCGGGACATGCAGGATATCGAGTTCACCATTGAAGACAAGAAGCTCTACATGCTCCAGACCCGCACCGGAAAGCGCACCGGTACCGCCGCGATTCGCATGGCGGTCGAGATGGCCGAGAAGCGTTTGATCGATCGCAATACTGCCATCATGCGCGTCAATCCGCTTCAGTTGGACGAGCTTCTGCACCCCATGCTCGATCCCAAAGAAGTGAGGAAGGCCACCGTTCTTGCCAGCGGTCTTCCGGCGGGTCCCGGAGGCGGTGTGGGGCAGGTTGTGCTTACCGCTGACGATGCCGAAAAGTGGGCCAGGCAGGGCAAGACGGTCATCCTGGTCCGCAACGAAACCTCGCCCGAAGATGTTCACGGTATGCACGCCGCTGAGGCGATTTTGACCGCCAAAGGCGGGATGACCAGCCATGCGGCCTTGGTTGCCCGCGGATGGGGCAAATGCTGCATTGTGGGGTGCGGCGCCCTGCAAATCGACGTCAAGGGCAAGAAGCTCACTGTCAAAGGCAGGACCATTAGGGAAGGCGACTGGATCTCGATGGACGGCACCGCGGGCAAGGTCTACGAAGGCCGCGTGCCCGTGTTGCCCGCTCAGCCCGAGCGCAACAAGAACTACGCCAAACTTATGGCGTGGGCCGACAAGGTGCGCCAGATCAACGTGCGCACGAATGCAGAGAGCCCGTCCGACGCCCAGCAGGCGGTCAAATTCGGGGCCGAGGGCATCGGTCTGGCCCGAACCGAGCACATGTTCTTCGATCCCAAGCGCATCATTCACATGCGTGAAATGATCCTGGCCGAGGACGAAGAAACGCGCCGCAAAGCCGTCATGAAGCTCCTGCCTTACCAGAAAGCCGACTTTCTGGGCATCTTCAAGGCCATGGCAGGCAAACCCGTCACCGTGCGCCTGCTGGATCCGCCGTTGCACGAGTTTGTCACCCTGGATGCCAAGCAAATTCAGGACCTTTCGAAGAAGATCAAGGTGTCCCCGGCGCAGATCAAGGCGCGTATCCAGCAATTGCACGAGTTGAACCCCATGCTGGGCCATCGTGGATGCCGCCTGGGGATCGCGTACCCCGAGATCACCGAGATGCAGGCCCGCGCGATTCTCGAAGCAGCCGCCGAATTGCAGAAAAAGAAGGTCAAGGTGCTCCCCGAGATCATGGTGCCGCTCGTGGGCACGAAGGCCGAATTGGCCCACCAGGAAGCGATTATTCGCCGGGTCGCCAGCCAGGTCCAGAAGGAATACAAGATCACGCTGAAATACATGGTCGGCACGATGATCGAGATTCCCCGCGCTGCGCTTACAGCGGACATGATTGCCGAGGTTGCCGAATTCTTCAGTTTCGGCACGAATGACCTCACCCAGATGGGGTTCGGGTATTCGCGCGACGACGTCGGCGGTTTCCTGCCCCTCTATCTTGACCAGAAGATCCTGCCCGAAGACCCGTTCCAGGTGCTGGATCAGGAAGGCATCGGGCAGTTGGTCGAAATGGGCGTCAAGAAGGGCCGGTCGACGCGTCCGGACCTGAAGGTTGGCATCTGCGGCGAGCACGGCGGCGAGCCCAACTCGGTCATGTTCTGCCACCGTGTTGGCATGAATTACGTGAGTTGCAGTCCGTTCCGGGTGCCCATCGCGCGATTCGCAGCCGCCCAGGCCGCCATCGAGTGGCCCCGCAAGGCCGCCACGAAGACGGCCCCCAAGAAAAAAGCCCGCGCGAAGTAATCGGTTTTCGACGCGGCGCTTTCTGTGCGCTGTTCCGCCCCCGCGAAGGTCAGCCTTCGCGGGGGATTTCTATGTGAACAGGGGAAAGCCCGCGCGGAGAACGATTCGAAGTGCCGGCTTCATCTCAGTTTCCACGCGTTATAAGGCACTCGCGCTCTTCCCGCGCTCCGAGACCACAATCCACAATCTTCTGCCGTCTATTCTCCCGCAGGCGTAGCCGTCTTCCCCGGCGTGTCCACCACCGCCCATCCAATGTGCTGCTTGTTTTCCACGGGTTTGGTTTCTCCGCGCAAACACTTCCCATCGGTCCATGGCGCCATGCCCACCGAGTAATTGGGATTGTGCCGGCCAAGCAGTTTGAACGTGTCATCGGTCTTCAACAACCCCAAATCCTTTTCGTAACACCCGAACCACCAGGCGCCATCAAACCAGCACGCGGTCTGGATACCCATTCTTGTGTATCCGCTGTTAATCACGTGGCGCTGAACGAAATTCAGGTCTTTGTCGTACTCGTACGCGTAATTCTCGGTGCATCCCTCCGGCAATCCCCCGACCACGATGAATTTACCATCATGAAACGCCATGCCACCCGCGCCATGCACCAGCTCCGGCACGGCTTTCTTCGACACGAGCGTCAGCTCCTTTGCATCGAATACATAGACCCACGAATCCGCCTGACCGGGCTCTTGGTTGAATTTCCCGAGATTGACCGCCACGTAGACCTTGCCGTCAACGTATGTCAGGTCTCCCTGATGGCTGGGTGCCTCGACGGTCTTCAGAATCCGGCCGGTCCGGTCCGTCTTGACAATCGCCACCGTGAACGACCAGTAAATGTTCTGCTCTTCGTCCGTGGCGATTCCCTGCAGGTGGCCGCCGTAGGCGCCCGGACACGGTATCTCCTGGGCTTCGCAAAAGGGACCGAGACCTATCATAACAACAAGAGCGAAAAGGCATAACCGCATCATTTACTCTCCCTATGCTTGTCTTCGCGAGTTTGAGGGCTTCGCGTCCCACGGGAACGAATCGACTACTACTTGGCGGATATCGCTCCCGGCTTCCCGGCTTTTCTCAAACATTCCTCGAGAAGCGCGATGTCTTCTTCCAACATGTTCGGTTTATCATGCGGATAGATGCCAATGCAAACAGCATCCTGCGGGCGCAGGTGCCGTGCCACAAACGTCAGGGCCTCTCTGGGATCGTTGCGGCCCGCCGCCATCACCTTGTAGTGGATCACCGGCTTGCTGAGCCCCTGAATCAGCTCAGCCATGCGCTGGCGGTCTTCCGGACAAAACCATTCCGCCATACCGCTCTTCAACTCGGCGCCCTTGTCCCGATTGGCCGCGTTGTAGTACGAGCACATGTAGAAGTCCACGTCGAGATAGTCCTCGGCCCATTCGAACACATCGGGATTATGCCCCGCGATGCCAGCAGGCAATCCCGCGTCGCGAATCCTCGCAATGCCGTCCGGGATGTCCTCGAGCTGCTTCTGGGCGAACCGGAAATCCATCAGGCCCCCGTGAATGAAGCACGCCTTTGCGCCGCCATGGAGCGCGTTCTGGATGCCCCGCGCAATGTCGCCCACTTCGGGACACGTCTGGGCAATCCACTGAATCGAGCCGCCTTCATCCCAATACTCGAGCAGCACGCGCATGATGTGGTGATCGGCCCGGCCCAGATGCGTGTTTACCCCCAACGACTCCGCCTCACACAAGGCATCTTTAATGCGCTGCGTCGTAAAATAACGGCACATCTCCCTGTTTTTCGCATCGGTCTGGTGCGAGAATCCGCTGAACGGATTGCCCCCGATAATCACCCGGCTCACCGGCACATTGCCCAACTGTATCTGGTCAAGCGGCATCGCACATTCCTTTCTGGCGCGCCATTGTACCATGCCATTCATTGAACGCCCATTCCGTGTTTTGCGCACCCTCTGGCGGTGCTCGACGCGCGTCTACCTCGAAAATTCATATCCCTTCCGGAATGTGGGACCGGTGCCCTCACCGGTCATCTTTATTTTCATCGTCTACGGGTGAACCGAATGGCTCATGTTTCGCTGCCTCGGAAATTCGGTTTCTGGAAGCCAAGAATCCTCCCCCAGAACGCCTTCCGGCGTTCCACCCCCTCCGAAGAGGGGGAGACGCGCCGGCGTTGAGGTGGCATGAGCATCTTGCTCATGATTTGCTCCCGCAACCCGAGTTCCTGAGAATGAAGAGGCTGGCAGCCTCTTCTACGTTTCCGGAGGTCCTGCCTCGAAAATTCATATCCCTTCCGGAATGTGGGACCGGTGCCCTCACCGGT
>CAZFOG010000301.1:0-8305 GCA_964520685.1 uncultured Nitrospiraceae bacterium
CCCTACAAATGATAATATGGTTTTATATGATTAATAATTCATGGTATTCTTGTAAGAAATTGTTTTATTTCGGAAAAATCATCACATAAATAACAAGGTTGCTTTTGACTTCCTTGGAAGTCGAAAAACACCATTTTTCGACATTCCCGCGCAGTCCCATTATCCATAACCCTTAATCCCTAATCCATACTTCGCCTGTCATTCCGGAGCGTCGACTCCGGAATCCACCCTCCCAAATCTGTCATTCCGCGACTTGATCGCGGAATCCATCGCCTTTTGTGGGAGCGGCTTTCCAGCCGCGACATGAACCGAGGCTTTCACTGTAAAAATTAATAGCCACCATGAAGACGCAAAGAGATAAAGTTCTTTCTCATAGCCCCTCCCTTTTGTAAAGGGAGGTTGGGAGGGATTTATTCTTTTATCGGGGATTCCGGAATCCACACCCCCCCCCAAGCCGTCATTCCCGCGCAGGCGGGAATCCACCGCTTTTCCATGACCATCATTTTTTTGACAGGATTTACAGGATCTACTGGATTTTTGTTTTATTGCCTTTAATTCAAAGTTCGAAGTTGGAAGTTCGATGTTGGACGTTCATTGTTTTTCCCTTCAGCCCTTTGCCCCAAGCTCGTTATTCCCGTCCAGCAGGGAATCCGGTAAAACAACAATAATCGAAATGTATCATCAAATTGTATGGGCAAACCTGCGTATTTGCCCGGTATTTCATCCACAGCCCTCTTAAACGCCAATTCATTGCACACCGAACACCAACCTATGTCCTCTCCTCCATTTTTTATATCGGCCTTTAATGATAAGATCGAAGTTGGAAGTTGAATATTGAACGTTCATAGTTTTTCACCTTTCACCTTTAACATTACATCCCAAGCCCATATCCCCTAATCCCTAATCCATAACCTCTTTCGAGGGAGCGGCTTTCCAGCCGCGACACAATCTTTTAATGCTCTAAAGTTCTAAAAATCTGAGGTTCTAAAGCTCTAAAGCTCTAAAGCTCTGAGGCTCTTAGGCTCTAAGGTTCTGAGGCTCTGATCTTCTGATCTCCTGAGGTTCCGAGGCTCTGAGTCTCTATCCTTAAAAAACCTGTTGACACATCAAAATATATTTCCGATACTCCCTAAGTCTTACCAATTTTTTCATAATTAATGTCTTTATATCTGATCACTGTTAACCATAAACAGGAAAAATAAATTATGGCTATCTCATTTGATGATCTCGAAAATGCATTTTTGTTTGTCAGTACGGATCAGCAATACATGCACACTGCCTACCTATGTAAAGAAACTGGAGAGTTTTTCTATGATTCGGAAATGGGCGATTCGGATGAACTCCCTGAAGACATTGAAGATCCGGATAAATATATAACGGTTCCTCATAAAAACGATCTTGAGCTTGGTAAAACCCTTGTAATTGAATTCACTTCAAAGTATCTACCGGAAGAATTAGATAGAGTATATTCGATTTTTCGTCAGAAAGGTGCATATTCAAGATTCAAAGATCTCTTGGAAAGCAAGGGTGTCCTGAAAGAGTGGTACGAATTTGAAGACCAACGTCAAACAATAGCGCTTAAAGAATGGTGCAGGGAAAATAAAATAGAAATCAAGGATTAACCGGTCGCTCAACAAGCCCCCCCGAGGGTTCCTTGCCTGATTGGAAAATCATCACGGGGCTAATGAGCCAATCGTCAGATCAAGAACACGTAAACAGTGAGGCTTTTTAATAGATTATTATTCAGGTTAATCCTCTGCAATGACCTATAACCACAATAATGAACAGGATAAAAGCATAAGGCAAAAACTGGAACCTTCATCTTAAGATATGGCAGTTTCTCTAAAATAAGATAAAAGAGCTTGATTTATAAGAAAGAATTGTTGATGATAAAGCATCTTAAAAACTATCTATATAGCAACTTTTTAAACCGGCGCTAGACTGGTCAATAACATGTTATGTTTGTGAAGGTCAGCAATGTCAAATTATTGTATCGATTGTGGAGTGTCCATCAGCAAAAATGCTCTCAGGTGTCGCCGCTGTAATGGTGCGTACCAAAGCATGCGTAAGGGTTTCCTGACCACAAGAAATACACCAGGTTGCTTGGCATTCATCATTTTTAATATCTGCATGATTGTAGTGGTTTTTTGTCCACTATTGTGGCCTCTTGGAATTTGGTGGTTATTGAAAAGAGACAAATGATCCTTTTAATTCTTCGATAAAAAATCAATTATAGTAATGTGGAGCCGGAATATGGTAGACAATAATAGTGGTTTTCAAAAGAAGTTGATCTGGATTCCAGTTGTTTATCTCCTTCTTTTTGCTGCCCTCCTTCTGATTGTATGGCCTCGACTCGATAAACCAGCTATCATAGCTGTAGTTAGCGTCTTGGGCGGTGGCCTTGCTGGAATTGTTGGATCTTTCATTGGCGCAATTATCGCATTACAAAGAGTGGAAAAAGAATCGGAAATCAAAATAAAGGAATACGCATCGCTTCAAGCCCTCGAATTAACAAAGATGGAGATCGATTTGCGCCAAAAAGAGGGTCGACAGAAACAACTTCTTGCCGTAGCTAAAATATACCGAGAGTTCTACACAGCACTTTTCGAGCTATATGAGACCAAAACATGGCCACGGACAATAATGGAACAAGGGCTTTTAAATATCTATGACTTTAGAACATCTGATCAGAGTTCGAAACAAAATGAAGAAGTTGAAACATAACCTCACAATCCACCTGACCAGCTACAGCCTGCGGCTTACGATGCCAGGTGATTGTGGGCGTTATACACCAAGAGAAAGGAAAATTTATTCCATGAGATTGTTTCAAATAATATTGGCCTTACCATTCTTCTTTATTGGGTGCGCAACAAATCCTGTTATATTGAATGAAGAGACCCCTCAAGTTCCTTTAGAAAGAGTTTACCAAAAAGACCTTTTGTCTCCAATGAATTTAAGGCAAACGAAAGTAACGATATCAAGAGATAATGGGTATTTAGGCTCTGGAGTATATCACCTTTTTAAAATAGATGGACAGGATGTTGCTAAATTTCGTCCTGGTGAGGCACTAACTATATTTCTTGAGGATGGTGATTATTTGTTTGGTGCAATAAACTCTCCCAACCCAATGTCGTACGCTCTTGAAGAAATAGATGTGACTATAAAAGCTGATAGACGAAATAACTTTCGTTTAATGATTAATTCAGACTGGGTTACTAAAATACAAAGATCAAGTTATTGAACTAAACATTCTTTATTGGTTTATAGCTGATTACACTTTTGTCCAAAAACGTTTCGCACAGTAAGCAAGGCGAAGGTTTGTTCCTGAATACGCAGTGAATGGAACCATGGACGACGTAATGAATGTAAGCTGAAGGAATTTGCCTTTGCTTTGCGTACAAAGCCTGTTTTATAACCTGAACTTCAGCTTTATAAAATTTGCCGCATAACTGATTGATTTTATTAAGGGCAATATCCCTTTTTTATCTTATTTTGGACAGTAAACCGGGAATCTCGTTAATAATTTAATTGAAATAAGTTATTAAATTTTAAAAGAGCGTACCATTTAAGGGTATATGGAATGAATGAAAAGTTTCAGCATGCGAAAAGTCTGTCCTGATGAGGCGTTGTGGTGGATGATAGGGGCCTATAATTTTTCGAGATATAGGTCTCTTTCAGGTATGGTCAAGGGTGCCGGATACACGCATATATGATATTAACTTTCAAAAATTGATGAAAGTATTTTTAAAATAACAAATGGAAGGTTATAATTCATGGAAAAATTTTTTGAAAAACTCAGTCTTGCTCAATATTTCAGGTATTTTCTTTCAGGGATTGTAGCAATCCTAACTCTATCGATATGTTTTACAGAAGAAGTGCAAAATTTATTTTTACTATGCAACACTTTTAAAAATACAATAATTACACCCATTTTTATGATATTTATTGTTATTATAATAGGATTAATTATTTATAGTTTCCATGAGGGTATTATATATAAATGTATAAGAAAAAAGCTTCATAAAGAGGTCTTTCCTAATTTATTATATGAAGAATTAGATGAACAGAAATATTATGTAAAAATCAATTTTCCGCAAATATACACTCGATTAAATCTTCATGAATGGTTTGCAAGAATTCATTTTTCATATTGCGTTTGTTGGGCGATTTTAATATCGTTATTTATTGGGAACATAATGTTATTATGTGTAAGTTTAGTTAAATTGGTAGTAAATTGGTCTCCTTATCAAATTGTATTTTTTATAATTGCGGTTCTTAATTTTTGTTCTGCAAGAAACGAAGACAAAGAAGCCATGAAAAAAGAAAAGATGATTATATATAATATACATAAATATGATTTGTCACGACTTCTTTAAAGATAAAAAAATGGGGACAATCCGAAAGCGCCGGTCAAAACCGGCATGAGATAGAAGGTGCGGCTTTATTGGAATAAAGCAAAGTCCTTTACGGAGATAAGGAGTGAAGGGAGAGGGCTGCTTGCTATGGGACTCATTTTAAGACTGAAAAGAGAATTATAGACCATAAAAACACATTATTTTGGGATTTAAAATATGAATAATCAAAGGGTTATCTTGATCCGACCCGAATTTCAATTTAAAAGATAATTCTTATCAAAAAATGATGCCGTTTCGCTTCTAATTCGTACATAATGATTGATAATATCATTGAATGATTTTAATACAATTTGAGGAGATTGTTCATATGGGCTTAAAAATTTTGGGGAAAGGATTTATACAACATTGGGCAAAAGAAACTGATTTGCTAGAACTGCTATTGAGAGATTTGAATGTTGAATTACAATCGTTAAAAGAAAAACAAAAACAACTACGTAGCGAATATAACAAAAAGATAAAAGAAATTAAAGAGAACACACAATATATATCCAGCTTAAATGAATTAATTGACAAAAAAAAATCAATAAAAGAGGCTTTATCGAAAAGCGGATTAAAAAATAAAGTGGCACACCACAGAAAGGCAGCGAAAGATTTAAAGAAAAAACGGGTGCAGCATTTTAATGATATTTCATTAATAAAAGAATACATCGATGGTGATGGACGGATCGCGAGCATGCTAGAGAATGGCGAAAAGCGTTGGTATAAAAGAGATATCTTTGAAACAGAAACAATCCATTTAAACCCAACTGAAATAGAATCATTAAAACAAGAAATCTTTTCACTTGAACAATCTATATGTACTTTAGATGAAGAAATTAAACATAATGAAGAAATCATTAAAGAAATAGATAACCAAATAATAAACCAATATTTAAATGAAATTAATAATATAGAACAATATATCAAAAAGTATAATGATAAAATTGAACAGAAATATGAAACTACCAAAAAAAAATATAGATCAGAGATGGAAAATTTTAATAAAGAAATAACCGACATTAATAGGAGATGTAAAGACGTAAAAGATAAAGAAATAACAGTATATGAGGCAAGGTGCAGAGCAATTGGTCTGAAATTGAATGAAAATCAAAAAATTGAAAAAGCGTTAACTCCAGACGCTTACTTAACTCATGAGGCAATCACATCAATTCAAGAACTTTATGAGAAAAGGCTCAGAGAAGCTGGTCTGAAAGTGCCTAAAAAACAAAAAGCAGCTGGTCTGAAAGTGAGTGAAAATCAAAAAAATAAAGGAATACTACTGTTAGGGCGCCATAAGATAAAGATCGGGGGTAGAACATGCGAGGTTGGTTTTTTAGAGCCGAGTATAGCGGATGGAATCTTGTCATTTATTGAGACACAAAACCTTGAACCGCAATCCATTACAGGAACACTAAGAAATATAGATAGTAGTAATTTTGAAATCCCTGATAACGAACCCCAACCTGGGGACTCGACATGGGACAGTTATGAGCGTAAACTAAAAAGTTATGAACAAAAAAAAGAGAAAATCGAAGAGAAAATACAAGACCAAGAAGCGTTTGTTCGTGCGAAATTTTATGAATATAAATTTTACTGTTTCAGGGATAACATTTATTACTTTGACGATAATGACATACATGACAAAGAAGAACAGGTGCTATTAATCAAAGCACATTACTTTAAGCACGAAAAGAAGTTTCATAATCTAAAAAAAGAAATAAAACTTTACGAAAAATTTGAATCTGCTGAAAAACTGTCAAGAGAGCCAATCCCAGAAGAAGTTCGGCATGCTGTATGGAGAAGGGATGGTGGTAAATGTGTCAAATGTGGTAGCAATGAAAAAATTGAATTTGATCACATTATTCCATTTTCTAAAGGTGGTAGCAGTACAGAACGTAACGTTCAAATACTTTGTGAGCGGTGTAATCGGGAGAAATCAAACAAGATTTAATGAAAACAACGGTGTCCAAGAATCAGGAATATGAAAAATTAAGGGTCAGGTCTGGACATTGGACAGATTAGCGGGATTTTGCTAATAGTCGCCCTTGTATAGAAAAGGGAAGTCAATGGGGACAATCCTATAATCTCCTGTCAAGAGAAAAAATAAAACAAATAAATACAGCTAGTTGTAAAAAGCGTAATTTTTGAGCAAACTTTTCCTTTCACCAAAAGGCGTTAAAAAAAATCGGCGAGTCTCTCGCTACTGCAAATCCCCTACCTGATCGTTATAAATCCGGTGTATTACACGCAGGCAACCACCAATAATCCCTTATCCAAGTTACAGTATTTTAACGAGAGGCCCTGTATTGTCCCTCCCGAGGTCCTATAGCCCCAACGTCCATAATCGGGCTCTCTCGCCGAACTGGTTTATATCTCTATTCTATATTTAAATAAGCCGGATCAAACGGCTCCTTCTTCTTCATCAATGTCCAGGCTATTACCAGCATCTTCGCTGCAAGCTTTACCTTCATCTTGGTCTTTATCCCCTTCTCGCGTTCTCTGCCACGAAGCTTGTTGGTATAATAACGCTTAAAGTGGCTATTACGTGTTGAGGCTATTAAGGCGGCCTGGTAAAGTGCATATCTTAAATGAGCATTCCCTCTTTTTGATATTACCGGTACAGCTTTGTCGGATGTCATTCCGGTTCTGCTGGCACTAAGGTCATATCCCGCAAGTTTTAATACCTGATTGCCAGTGTCAAACCTTAAAGGGTTTCCAATGGCCCCAAACACCTTGGATGATATATCAGGACCAAAACCGGGGATGGTCAAAAGGTAATGGTAGTCAGAAAACTCCGTGCAAATCTTTTCTATTTGCTCATCTACCGCCTTGATGGAGTCTTTTATATTCTGCAAATCCTCAATCATTAACCTGGCCCCAAACTGCAAAGTATCTCCTGCTTCACATCCTATTGATTCATTGGCATCTTCCCAGATAGCCCTTACCCTCTTTTCCTGCGTTATTGTCCTTACCCGTGGCGCTACTATCTCTTCAAACTCTTCATATTCCATATCCGCTATTTCTCTTGGCTTTAAGCACCATTTTACAGTGGCAAGACTTTCGGAACATCCTTTCGCAAACTGACTGTCAAACTCAGGGTAATACTGGGCTATAAGATTGTTCCTTATCCTGACCTTCATCCTGTGTTCCTGTTTCTTCAACATCCTTTTCAATGAAAGTAAATTCCTCAAATCTCTTATTTCCACAGGCGGATAGTCATAATACTGGAATTTACCCTGGGATATAAGATCAGCCGCATTGGCCGAATCCTTACCATCATTCTTATCCCATCTGCCATCCAATAACTCACGGTTTCTCGCTACTAAAACCCCTGATACCAAAACTACATTGCATCCGCTTTTAATCAGATACTCCGCAAGTGGCTTATGATAATTTGATGTGGGTTCCACCCCATATACTACCTTCTCAAAAAGGTGCTCTTTCTTTAACGTATATGCAACATCCATTAGCTTCTCAATACCAATGAAGTTGTTTTCAAAGATCAACCGCCGCATAAGGGTCTTACCGTTTGCAGTACCAAAAAATGCATAATGTTTCTCTTTCCCTACATCTATGCCTACAATCAAATACTTCTCCGATCCCCTGATCTCTTTCCTCATTTGACGAAACTCTTTTATTCTGGTAATTTCATCTACATTCATTTGAAAACCTCCTGTTTAAGTTAGTTGATATTCGCATCTTCTTCTTAACAGGAGGTTTCTTTTTGCACAATGACTCAGATCAATGTATTATTAGCATAAACACTGCATCCTCAGGGATATACACTTTTGATCTTTTAATATATAACGTCCATGATAAAATGAATTGACAGCCAGTTATGGATTTGCTGTTTATGGCCCATGCCACGACAATCAAGAATAGATACTCCAGGCGCTCTTCATCACATTATG
>CAZFOG010000302.1:0-8300 GCA_964520685.1 uncultured Nitrospiraceae bacterium
ATATCTATCAATCGATCTTCCATTTGATCGCATATCGCAGATGCATACCGGCATCTTGTTTTGAAATTGCAACCGGCAATGGTTTCTAAGGGACTGGGGATTTCTCCTTCTATTGGAATTTCCTTTCTTTCTCGTTCTTTTCGGGGATTAGGAATAGGTATTGATGATAAAAGAGCTTGTGTATATGGATGCTTTGGATTCTCAAACATTTCCCTCTTGCTGGCTATTTCTACCAATTTGCCCAAATACATCACACCTACTCGATTACTGATATATTTAACCATTGACAAATCATGGGTTATAAAAAGATAGGTTAATCCAAATTTATTCTGTAAATCTTTCAGTAAATTAACTATTTGTCCTTGAATTGATACATCAAGTGCGGAGATGGGTTCATCACAAACAATAAATTTTGGTTCTACTGCTAAAGCTCTAGCAATAGCTAACCGTTGCCTCTGACCACCTGAAAATTCATGGGGATACCGGGTAATATATTCCGGAGTAAGTCCTACCAGATTCAATGTTTCTAATACTTTCTTTTCTTGTGTCTTTTTGGTACCAATCTTATGAATCTCTAATCCCTCACTGACTAATTCCTTAACCATCATCCTTGGATTTAAAGAGGAATAGGGATCTTGAAAGATTATCTGCATATAACGCATGTAAGTTTTCATTTCCTTTTTACTCATTCTAGAAATATCTTTATCCTCAAAAATCACCTGTCCCATGGTCGGTTTATAAATATCCTTGATCGTCCGGCCTAAAGTGGATTTTCCACAGCCCGACTCACCTACAAGACCAAAAGTTTCTCCTCGGTATATCTCAATATTAATATTGTTTACAGCTTTTAAAACTCTATTTCTGGAAAGGTAAAAGAATTTCTTTAAATTCCTTAATTCTAAAATCTTTTCTTGCACTACCCTCCGCCTTTCCTTTCCTTAAATCGCTGTAATTGATTAACTGCTTGATTATGGTACAGCCAGCAAAATACCCGTCTATTATTCTTAAATCGAAAATACGGTGGTTCCTTTTTGATACATATTTCCATTGTATAATCACAACGCTCAGCAAAAGGACAACCCGGAGGAATATTCAATAAAAAGGGAGGATTCCCTTCAATAGTTTTTAATTTTTGTTCATAATTGTCAGCTAGACTCGGTACTGCCTTTAATAAACTTGCCGTGTACGGATGAAATGCCTCATAGTATATTTGATCCACTTCACCTTCTTCCATAACTTTCCCCGCATACATTACAATAATGCGATCAGCAATTCCTGCGACGATACCAAAATCATGAGTAATCAAAATAATTGCTGTTCCAAATTCTTTCTTAAGATCTTTTAAAAGGTGAAATATCTGTGACTGAATTGTCACATCTAAAGCTGTAGTCGGTTCATCAGCAATCAAGATATCAGGACGGTTAGCCATTGCTATTGCTATCATTATACGTTGCCTCATACCACCAGAAAGTTCATAGGGATACTGGTGAATGCGCACCTTTGGTTCTGGAATTCCCACTAATGCCATCAACTCTATTACCCTTTCTCTGCTTTCCCGACTGTTCATATCCATATGTTGATGTAACACTTCTCTGATCTGATTTCCAACAGTCATTGTTGGATTCAGAGAGGTCATCGGATCCTGAAAAATCATCGATATTTGCGAACCACTGATTTCACTTATTTCTTTTTCATTAAATTTTAGTAAATCTCTATTTTTAAACAATATTTCACCAGTCTTGATTTCACCCGGTGGAATGGGAGTAAGCCCCAGAATTGCTTGAGTAGAAACACTTTTACCGCATCCTGATTCTCCAACAATAGCTAGTACTTCGCCTTTTCTCAAATGGAAATCTACATTTCTGATTGCCGCTACTTCTCCAATATATGTATGGAAAGAAATAGTCAAATTTTTTACATCCAGTAATTTTTCTTTCTCCACTCAAATTCCTTCTTTTACAAACGCATCTTTGGGTCTATCGCATCACGTAGTCCATCTCCGATTAGCTGTAATGATAACATGGTCAAGCTTATAAACACTGCCGGGATAATTAGCATGTATGGATAACTCCTCATCTCAGCAATTCCGCTTGCCACCAATCTACCCCATGAAGTCATTGGCGGTTGAATTCCAAGACCAATATAACTCAAAAAGGCTTCACCAAAAATCGCATTAGTAACTTGGAAAGTCATCGAAACTATAACAACTGGTAGTACATTTGGAAAAATATGTTTACTTATCAACCACCAGATAGATGCTCCCATTGCTTTTGCTGCTATAGCAAATTCTGTCTCTTTCAAGCGTAAAACTTCGCCCCGAACCAATCGCGCTATTCCAATCCATTGTGTCAAAGAAAAGGCAAGGATTATTGAAAGAATACCTGATCCTAATACTAGCATCAGCAGACTAACCCAAATCAAAAACGGGATTGCAATCAATATATCTACAATACGCATGATAAACATATCGATCTTGCCACCGGAAAGGCCTGAAATTGAGCCAATTATAATGCCAATAACCATCTGACTTAATGCAGATACAAAAGCAATAAATAATGAGACTCGTGCACCAAACCAAATCCGGCACCAGATATCTCGACCCAAAGTATCAGTTCCAAACCAATGCTCCCGGCTAGGACTCTGATATGTTCTTAATAAATTCACTTTGTCATAAGTGTAAGGTACCATCAAGGGACCAAAAATGGCAAATATTAAAAAAAGTAAAATGATAATGATACCAAATAAGGCAGGTTTATTCTTACGAAAACGACTCCATACATCACTCCAAAAAGCAATTGTTTTTGTCTCTTTACTTGACACTTTTTTTTTGGACAAGTCAATAGGAGTAAATTCCCTATCGTCAAAGTATTTCATCATTTATCTCCTTCAGTTCCGGGTATGACGAACACGTGGGTCAACCAATCCATACAAGAAATCCACCAGTAGATTCATCACAATCAGGAAGAATCCAAAAAATAAGGTTAATCCCATTACCAATGTATAATCTAGATTTTGCATAGCTAGAACATAGTGCCTACCTAAACCCGGAATTGCAAAAATTGACTCAATAATAAAAGACCCTGTTAATACTGCAGCAACTGCCGGCCCTAAAATCGTTAAAACCGGAAATAAAGCATTGCGAATTTGATGGCGGATTACAATCTGAATATGTCTTAACCCTTTTGCTTTGGCCGTTTTAATATAATCAGCGGCCACTACTTCCAGCATACTTGCACGCATATATCGAGCTAGCATAGCCATTGTTCCTAGAGACAACGCAAAAGAAGGCATGATGGTATGCCAAAAAGACTCATAGCGGGCAACGGGTAATAATCTCAGATAAACTCCAAAGAAGTATTGTAGTAATGCTGCTACCACAAAACTCGGAACAGAAATTCCTATAAGCACCAGAATTACTGTTAAATAATCCAAAGGCTTGCCCCTGTTTAATGCAGCGACAATTCCAAAAAAGATTCCAAAAATTATCGACATGATCATTGCTCGGATGCCCAAATCTAATGATTTAGGAAAAGATTCTCTAATTACATCATTAACTCTACTTCCATATTTTGTTAAGCAATAACCAAAATCACCACGAGTAAGGTTTTTCAGATGAATTAAATATTGTTCGACAATTGGTTTATTAAGACCATAATGAATTCTTAACTTTTCTTTTACTTCAGGCATTACTCTTGGACCGGCGAATGGATCGCCTGGCACTAGGCGTAAAAGGAAAAAAGTAACGGTTGCCAGAACAAACATTGTCAAGATTGCGATTAGAACACGATTTAATATATACTTGAGCATATTTCTCCCAATTTTAGAAAAGGTAATAATATTCAGAGGCTGCTGTCTTAAAACGGCAGCCTCCATAGATTGAATCTTGTTTATTTTTCAATATCAGCAAAAATATAATCGATATTCAAACCAGAAATAGCGGTTGTTAAGCCGTTAACCCATGGTTGGATTGCTATTGCCCCTTTATCATATTTGATTGGAATACAAGGAGCAATGTCTGCAAACAAAGCTTCCGCCTCATTGAGAATTGCTGCCCGCTTGACTAAATCAGTTTCTTTATTTGCCTTATCTAGGAGTGCATCAAACTCTGGATTATCAAAGGTCACACCCAGATCTGTTGATTCCGAGGACCAATATCCCATATAAGTGAACGGATCATCATAATCCGGACCCCATCCAGCTCGAGCAAAATCATATGCTAGTGCCGGTTCATACAACTTATCATAAAATTGTTTACCTGTTGCATGGATAACGTTAATCTTGAGACCTATATCATTAAAAACACTTAATAGATAAGCAGCAAAATCTTTTGGATCTTCCGAACTTACTTGTGTCAAAAAGTCAAATTCCGGGAATTGATCAACAGAAGTATATCCCATGTCCTCTAGAACTTTATCCATATACTCTTTTGACTTGGCAAGATCGGCAGTTTCTGGGTGATATTTGCCATAATTTGTACTTACTTCTCCCCATGTTTTCCCAGGGTAAACGCTAATCACTGGTGGAGTTTGTACCGTTGCTGGCATTCCGTTTCCCTGCAAAACATTATCAATGTATCCCTTACGATCAATCGCATAAGAAATTGCTTTCATGAAATTTGGATTACCTAAAATTTTTGCTTTCACTGGGTCATTTTGTCCATATCTATTTAAATGAAGATCTCTAAGCACTCCACCCACATATCTCAGCAACATATCCTTAGCTTCATACTTAACTGCTTCAGCCTCACTACGTGGAATATAATAATCAAGTTCACCAATGTCGAACATATTTTGCTGAGTCTGTTCATCAGGAAGAATATAAACTACTACTTTATCAAGCTTAATATTTTCTTCATTCCAATAGTCGGGATTTTTTTTCAATATCAATTGATCTTCATGTTTCCATTCTGTCAGGATAAACGGTCCGCAACTGGCAAGTGATTCTGCTGTAGCACCGTAACCGTCACCAAATTTTTCCACAAGATCAGTTCGACCCGGAGTACCAATATGTGTGCTAATCAAACCCAAAAAATAGGGCACAGGGTTTTTAAGTGTAATAACAACTGTCTTGTCATCTGGTGCTTTTACACCCAATTCTTCTGGAGATACTTTACCTGCACGAAGTTCAGCTCCATTTTTAATGTCATCAAAAATTGGGCTTGCTGGACAAATTTCAAACAAACGAACAAAAGCATGGACAAAATCACCAGCAGTCACTTCTTTCCCATCTGACCACTTGGCATTACGCAGATGAAATGTATAGGTCATTCCGTCATCGGAACTTTCCCAGGATTCTGCCATTCCCGGCAAGAGATCGCCTTCATGAGTACGTACTAATGGCTCAAACATTGCATATTGTATTACTGCATGACCGGTAGAAAGGTATACCCGTGGGTCTAAATTATCTAATCCCACAGTACCAGGAATCCTAAAAACTTTTTCTTCAGATTGAGCGATTGAAGGTGAAGCAAGCATTAGAATCATGGCAATGAATACCAAACTAAAAATAATCCTTATCAAATTCTTTTTTAAAATAGAATTTCTCATATATATACATACCTCCATTCTATACTTTACAACTTTACAGATTACAAAAAAAATAGACTACCATCATATTTCCCTTTATATACCACCCCCTAAAGAAATTTTAATCGACCTTTTGTATGAACAAATCCACCTCCTCTCAAAAAAATTATTGCTCTAAATTATTCCCATTATGCATTTTTTGTCAGTATCTCTTTAAAATATTTAAATGAGATAGAATTCTGTCTGTCTTCCGTTTAAGGTGTGGCATCCTTCTTCAGAAAAAAATACCGGCTCTTCCATACTGCACCTGACACTCTGATTATTCCATTCCTTAATTTGGCTTTCTGTGCTCAACTCCATGGTAAAAGCATAGTTATAATTTATGAGTGTTTCTCCTCTGGGAAGAGGTTTCTCCTGCTCCCATGGCAATCCGATTAATGGTCCTGGTTGATGGAGAAATAATCCTAGAGAATGGGAATATACCCTGGGATTCGGTATGCCTTCTTTTCGTGCTTTCTGAAGGATATTTTGAAGCAATATATTCCCAGAGATATCTTTTTGAAATTCACTCATAAAAATGTCCTGCAATCGATTGGTTTGTTCCATCAGAGATTGTAATCCTGCAGAGGGTTCCGTTTCACCTCTCTTTAATATATAGGCAAGATGCTGATTGTCCGAATTCAACCTTAGATACTTTATCCCCACATCACAGTGAATAACATCTCCAGGTAAAATAATCTTCTTTCTAGTAACAGAAAATTCAGTTTCCATCCCTTCTCGTATAACAGTAAAATAAGGCCTGAAAGATAAATCTAATCCTAGATCAATCGCTCGTTGCCAATAAAACCATACTAGATCTTCTACAGTAGTTACTCCAGGAGTAATGGCTTTACAGCTAAAACAATCTGAAATGATAAAATGAGCAATTTTAATGACATGTCGGAAAAGATTTATTTCTCTTCTGGTTAAAGTAGCCCCCCACCTTATAGCTGCTCTTTCTGCAGACACCAACCGTTCAGAATATTGATGAGGAAGTTTTTCTTTGAGCTGTTGGTAAAGGTTGTAAGTAAGTCCACCGCCACACCATTTTACACTCCCTATGTTAACACCAATTGTTTTAGGATCCCGTTTCTTAACTAAATCCAAAAGAATTTGCCATTGTTTTTCTTCTAACTGCCCAATATAAGGTCGTTCGTATAGATCTTTAGTGTCAGTGCCAGATATATTGTACCTCTTTATAATTCCGTTCCCTTCATTAACAAAAACAATCACCTGTAAAATAGGAGTCCAACAATCCATAGGGATCATGGTTTTAAAAATAGGATCTAAATCATCCTCCTGGCAAAGGATAATCCACATATCTAAATTGGCTTCATTCATAGCTAAGGGAAGGACTGTTTCCAGACGATCCCTAACTAACTCTGTAATAAGAGTTGACTGTTCTCTCAATGAGAGAATACTGGGGATACCATTCTTATCGATGTTTCTAATATAAGACTGTTCTAACATATATACCTCCTTGATAATTCTATTCTTTATTCTATAGAGAAGGTTTAAAAAAGGGGGGAAAGTGCTTATCTCCACCTTTACGCATGAGATTCATACTGTATCAAATATTACATTTTCTATAATTTATTTTTCTTCTTCATAGTAGAATTTCTAATGATAAGTTCTGTCTTTAAAGTTACTATAGCTGGTTTATGATCTAATTTATTTTCTGCATCTTCAATCTTTTTTATTAATAATTCAGCTGCTAAAGAACCTAATTGATATACTGGCTGTCTAATTACAGTTATAGGGGGCTCAAAAATTGCCATCCAATCCGAATCGTCAAAACAAACAATACCTATGTCATCCGGTATTTTAAATCCCATTTCTTTTATAGCAATCAATGCACCCATAGACATGTCTATATTGGTGACAAAAATTGCTTCTGGTCTATCTGGTCGTTCTAGTAGCTCTTTAGTTAGTTTTCTACCACTCTCTTTCTTAAAATTACCAATTTTAATCAAACTATCATCTCTATCTATACTAGCTTCTTCGATCGCTTTTAAATACCCTATCAGTCTTTCTGCACCAGTAGTGAGATCTAAGCGACCATTCACTATACCAATTTTTCTATAACCCTGATCTATTAAATGTTTAATTGCCATATAGGCACCATGGGCATTATCAACTATAACTGCATCACAATCTATTCCCTCTATTAGCCTGTCTAAAAGAACCAGTTTGGTTCCTGAATTTATTAAATGCCGAATATATTCCGAAATTTTACCATTAGGGGTAAGTATTATTCCCTCTACTCTATTGGACTTTAATATTTTTAGATAGTTGAGTTCTTTCTCGGGATTTTCATCTCCATTACATAAAATGGTATTATAACCAAATTTATTATTGGTATCCTCCACTGATTTAGCAATAACTGAATAAAACTGAGAAAGAACATTTCCTACAATTATTCCAATAGAATTGGTCTTTTTCTGTCTCAAACTTCTGGCAACTGCGTTAACTTCATAATTCAATTCTGAGACAGCTTTAAGAACTTTTTGTCTGGTCTTTTCCGTCACTCCCGGGTAATCTCTTAGAACTCTGGAAACAGTTGCAGTAGAAAATCCTGCTTTTTCAGCTACATTTTTTATATTTATTTTCATGTGTCCTTTGTCCTTACCGATAATAGTTGTTTGAATTTGAAGAAGTATTGATGTTAACGATTACAATTGTTATCGTTTACATTATATATAAATATTATTTTGTTGTCAATATTACGAATTGCCT
>CAZFOG010000303.1:0-8242 GCA_964520685.1 uncultured Nitrospiraceae bacterium
GAGAGGTCGGAAGAGAGGGCCTTGGTCTCCTGCACGCAAATCACGTCGGCACCGGTTTCCGCCAACCATTGCACGAAACCCTTCTTTTCGACCGCACGGATGCCGTTTACGTTCCACGAATAGAGTAGCATGTCGAAATTCCCGCTGATTGGCAAACGATTGTGCTGCAAACCGGAAGGATAGCCGCTCCAGGGTGTGGATACAAATGGCAGGGATGGCTTGGCCGAAGACGGGCAGGGATATCGGCGTGTCCCGGGTTTTGTTATACTTGACTGGTTGGAAGGTTGGCATGCCGCGGCACGGTCGAAACGGAGCAACCGCACAGGCAAGACTGGATACCGAGATGAAGACGATTTTGCCCCTGTTCCCCCTCGAACTGGTTGTGTTTCCGGGCGAACACCTGCGTCTGCACGTATTCGAGCCGCGATACAAGCAGCTGATCGTGGAATGCCGCGACAAGAGCGTTTCATTTGGCATCCCCGCATATATCAACGGTGGTTTGGCCGAGTATGGCACGGAAATGACCCTGGAGGTCATCAGCAAGACCTATGACGATGGCGAGATGGATATTCTCACCAAGGGCAGGCGGGTGTTCCGTCTCGAACGCTTCATCCGCGATGTCCCGGGCAAGCTGTACTCCGCGGGCGAGATCACGTTTGTGGAAAACCGCGAGACGGAGACCGCCACCGCGAAGGACTCGCTTTCGGAGCGATTTCGCCGGCTTCACGAACTCCTGGAGACCGGATACGAACGCAAGGATTTCTCGGCTCCCAACCTGTCGTTTCAACTGGGCCAGGAAGTGGGATTGACCTTGTACCAGAAAATCAAACTGCTTTCCCTGGAGCGCGAATCGGAACGCGAGGCGCTTATCATGGAGCATATGGAAGAAGTGATTCCGAAGCTGGAGGCGGTCGGGGAGACCAAGCGCCGTATCCAGGGGAACGGCCATTTCCACAGATTCCCGACCTTGGAGCTATGAATCGCCGCTTCCCGGCACAGGCATGGGGAGCCGGCAGGGGAGGCCACTGAGATGACCGGCAGCATGACCCGCCCTGCCATGGTGGCAGGACAGTTCTATCCGTCTTCCCCCCGCGCTCTGGCCGAGGCAGTGCGGGCGTTTATGGACTGCACGCGCGTGGTTCCCGCGCCGGACAAGGTGCGCGCGCTTGTCGTGCCCCATGCCGGCTACGTCTATTCAGGGCAAACGGCCGGCTTTGCGTTCAGGCGTATCGAGGGCAAACGGCCCGGCCGGGTGATTCTCCTCGGGTGTTCCCACCGGTACGCGATTTCACAAGCCTCCGTGTTTGCCGATGGCGTGTTTGAGTCACCCCTGGGCGATTTCCCGATAGACCGGGATTTTGCGGACGCCCTCCTCAAGAAAACCGGCAGCCAGTCGCCGGAACCGCACATTTCCGAGCACGCTCTCGAGGTTCAGTTGCCGTTTCTGCATGCCGCGTGTGGCGGGCCGGTGCCCCTGGTGCCCGTTCTTTTCGGTTCCCATTCGTCCTGGCATGTGGAACTGGGCAGGGAACTCGCGGACATGGCCGACGAAGACGACTTGGTCGTTGCGTCGACCGATTTGTCTCACTATCTGTGCCAGGAAAAGGCCGCCGAGATCGATGCAAGAACGATCAAGACCGTGTTGAGCAAGAACATCGACGAGGTGGGCAGGGGAATCGATGAAGGCCGGTATTCCATGTGCGGCTCGACGGCCGTTATGTGCGCCATGGCCTTCGCTACGGCTGCCGGCGCGGGGGATTGGCAGCTCCTCGATTACCGCACAAGCGCGGCAGCGTCCGGAGACACCACGCGCGTCGTCGGATATGCCGCCATCTCCATGGAGTCGCCGTGATACGTCACTCAAGCAAGTACCGGGCGCAAACGGGGGCCATGCTTGCGCCAACCGTTTGCACACGGTAGTCGCCGTCTAACGTCCTTGTGACGGCCAGAAAGATGTCGGCATCTCCCGGCACGAGGCAGACAGCCATTAATCCGTGACCATCCAGGTGGGGCCATACCCACCAAGGCTGGTCCGCAGGGACGCCACCGCTCAGAAAGGCGAAACTGTGGGCTTCGACGGAAGTGGTGAGCAGGTTTTCTCCCCAGTCCTCCTCGCGCGGATCAGCGCATCCATAAAGGCCCGTGATGACGCGGTCGCCATCGTTCAGTATCCAGATCCTTCGAACGCCTTCCTCCTTCGGACATCCCGAAAACGCGGCCAGACAACAACCCAGAAGCAACGTGGACAGGGCACAACCCAAGAAACGATACACACAGGCCTCCAATTCGCGAACCGGCGGTTCTAGCGGACTTCCCCTCTGTTGGTATGCCGGGTGTGATACTCCCCCGAGTACGAGACCGAAGCGGTGGATATGATTCAATAAAAACGCCCGCCGCTAACAGCGCTAAGACTCCCCATCTAGCAACTGAACAGCGTATTCATAACACAAAGAGTTGTGGTTTTCAAGAAGAATTTCTCCTGGAACACTATATATAGTGCTGATTCTGCGGAACGGGGGAGTAGTTTTTTCCTGTTTTCGCTTTCCTTTAAATCGGGCAAAATGGTGTTTCACAACCACTTGGAGCGCGGAAGCCCGCTGGTTGAACGTACTGGCGGTCCTCTGGACATGTGCGCCTCGGGGCGGGTATGCTTCTCGTGAAATGGGGAGTTTCCGGTTGCCCCATGACGTGCGGAAGAGAGCCATGAACGTTCGCGAAATCTGCTCAATTCTTGACGAACTTGCGCCTCCAGGCCTGGCGTACTCCTGGGACAGGGCGGGCCTGCATACCGGGGACCCGGATTCTGACGTGGCGCGGGTACTGGTTGCTCTCTCCGTAGAACTGGACACGTTACGGGCTGCGAAGCGCCGCAAAGCTCAGATGATTGTTGCCCACCATCCACTAATTTGGAGTCCCCTTGCGTCGCTGCGGCGGGATGACCCCCAGGCAGCGCTGTGCCTGGCCCTGTCCGAGGCGGGAATAGCGTGTTACTCGGCGCACACAAACCTGGACATCGTGCCGGGCGGTGTCAGCCACCGGCTGGGAGAACTGCTCCAACTCGAGGCGGTGCGACCCTTGTTCCAGGCCGAACATGCGGCGCTGGTCAAGCTGGTGACATTCGTTCCCGCGCGGTATGTTGATGCCGTTCGGACGGCGGTCTGCAGCGCGGGGGCGGGCAACATAGGCGAGTACACCTTCTGCACGTTTTCGGCGCCGGGCATGGGCACTTTTCGACCCGGCAGCTCAAGCGCACCCTTCATCGGCCGGAAGGGTGTCCTGAACGAGGAGCCCGAAGTGCGTTTCGAGACCCTCGTTCCCAGGGTCCGGCTTGCCGGGGTGCTCGAGGCCATGCGCGCGGCGCACCCCTATGAGGAGCCTGCATACGATATTGTGACCCTGGAAAACCGGGATCCGGAGATTGGTTTGGGCGTGCGCGGGTCTCTCCGGGCTGGATTGCCGTTGGCCAGGTTTGCCGGCCATGTCATTTCGCGGCTGAACTGCGGCCATGTGCGCATCATCGGCGACCGCCGGCGGAAGGTGAAGCACGTTGCGGTCATTGGCGGCAGTGGCGGAAGCGAACTGCAGCGCATTCCAGAGGATGTTGATGTGGTCGTTACCGGAGACGTGAAATACCACGAGGGAATCGAAGCCCGGCGCCGTGGCATTGCCATCGTTGACGCAGGCCACGACGTTACGGAACGGCCGATTGTGCCAGTGCTGGTCGACTTCCTTCGGAAACGATGCCGGGGAGTGCGCGTCTATGGCCATGACGAGCCGCCGCTCTTCGAGGTGCTCATGAAATGAGTGACGTCGAGAAGCCTGACCGGTTGAGGATACTGTTTGTGGCGTCGGAGGCCGCGCCCCTTGCCAAGACGGGCGGGCTTGCCGATGTGGCCAATTCCCTCCCTAAAGCACTATCGGCGATGGGGCACGATGTCCGGCTGGTCATGCCCTGCTATGCGACGATCTCAAAAGACTGGCTCGGCAAGCGACTGGGGACGTTTATGGTCTTTCTCGGCGGGCATCATCTGTCGGGAGCCGTGCGCCTGTCCACCCTTCCGGGCTCGAAAGTGCCGTTGTACCTCATCGAACAGGGCTTGTATTTCGCCCGGAGCGGCCTCTATCAGGCTGGGGGCCAGCCCTATTCGGACAACCTCGAGCGCTTTGCTTTTTTCTCGCTCGGCGCTCTCGAGGGGGTTGCTCAAACCGGCTGGATTCCCGACGTGGTCCACTGCAACGATTGGCACACTGCATTAGCGCCGGCCTTTCTGAGAATCTCGCAACGGGTCAATCCGGCGTGGCGGGGGCTGCCTACGGTGTTCACCATCCACAATCTGATTTATCAGGGCCGGTTCCCCGCCGGACAGTATCATCAAACCGGGCTTCCAGAGCAGTTCTTCACACCGGATTGCCTCGAGTATTACGGCGATGTAAATGTGATGAAGGGGGCAATTGCATTCTCGAGCAAAATCAACACCGTCAGCCCCCAGTATGCGGAAGAAATTCAGACGCCCGAGGGAGGGTGGGGCCTCGACGGTTTCCTGCGAACACGTGCCGCGGACATCAGCGGTATCCTGAACGGCATTGATTACACGGAATGGAATCCATCCGAGGATGCGTTCATCAAGGCCCGGTATTCGCGGAAGTCTCTCGAGGGGAAGACTCGCTGTAAGAGGGCTTTGCAGAAAGAGTTGGGGCTTCCAAAACTGGATGTGCCGCTGTTCGGATGCGTCTCGCGCCTGGTGTATGAAAAGGGCATCGATCTGATCATTGAGTCGCTGGACGAGTTGCTGCGACAGGACCTGCAGGTTGCGATCCTGGGCTCGGGGGATCCGGAACTCGAGCGCCGTCTGGCAGACATTTCTGAACGGCATCCCGGGCGGCTTCAGGTGGTGGTGCGGTACGACGAAGGTCTGGCCCATCAGTTCTACGCGGGGTGCGACTTCTTTCTCATGCCATCGCGTTCCGAACCGTGCGGCCTGTCTCAAATGTACAGCCTGGCCTATGGCACGATACCCATAGTCCGGTACACGGGGGGCCTGGCCAATACCGTCCGCGATGCCACACCCGAGAATATGGCTGCGGGAGCCGCGACAGGCATTGTGTTTTTGCCGCCCACGGTGGATGCGTTCCGGGGGGCTGTCCAGCGCGCCCTGGAACTCTATCAGAGCCCCCGCATCCTCAATCGCTTGCGCAAAGCCGGCATGGCGGAGGATTTTTCGTGGGAACGATCCTCGCGCGCATACGAACACCTGTACCGGGAGGCCATAGCAACACCGTGAGTTCTCGGGACTGGGTCATCGAGACACTTTCGCCGGAATCGACGCGCCGGCTGGGAGAAGCCCTTGCGGAACTTCTGCCGCGCGGAGCTGTGGTGGCGTTGCGCGGGGAGCTGGCCACGGGCAAGACCTGCCTGGTATCGGGCATAGCCGAGCGGCTCTCGGGGGGGGATTACGTACACAGCCCCACATTCACGCTGGTGAATCAATACGGAGAAGACCCGGCATTGCTCCACGTGGATCTGTACCGGCTGAATGACGCGGATGAAGTGGCTGACCTGGGATATGCCGAGTTGTTCGATTCCGAAGACATCTGTGTCGTGGAATGGGCGGAGCGTGCCGAAGCGCTGCTGCCAGCTATCCGGCTTGATATACTCCTCGAGCATGCCGGTCACGATCGGCGCCGCCTGACCCTGAGCAACCGCAATCTCCTGAGCGAGGGATGGCAGGAACGGCTTGCACAAGCACTCGAGGCTTAAGCCTCCAATTTCAGGGCGCGCATGTCGGCCACGAGTGCGTCCATGGCGTGATACCGGTCCTCGGGGTTTTTCTGGATGCACTTCATGACGATGGCATCCAGTTCCTTGGGTACCGCTTCATTCGAGGCGCTGGGCGGTGGCGGCATTTCCTGGACCTGCCGCATGAGCACGTTGCCACTGGCAAAGACAATCTGCCCGGTGAGGCATTCGTGAAAGACCATGCCAATCGAGTAGATATCGCTTCGCGCATCCGCCTCTTTCCCTCTGGCCTGCTCGGGCGACATGTAGCTTGGTGTTCCCATCACAACCCCCGCGCGGGTCAGGCGGTTGTCTTCGGACTTGGCCAGTCCGAAATCCATGATCTTTATGAGCCCGCCCTTCGCAATGAGGATGTTGTCCGGCTTGATATCGCGGTGCGTGATCCCGGCCTCGTGGATGGCGGCGAGGGCTGAGCACGCCTGGACCATGAAGTTCACGGTCTCACGCGGCGGCAGGGCCCCTTTCTTTGCGAGGTAGCGGTAAAGACTGACGCCCTCGACGTATTCCATAGCGATGTAGGCCCTGCCTTCGCTGGCGCTGATGTCGTAAATACTCACGATGTTGGGATGGGATATCTTGGCCGCGGTACGAGCCTCGCGGACAAAACGTTCCCGGAACTCCTCGGAATCGTCAATCAGCGACCCGAGGAACTTCAGGGCCACGGGCCGGTCCAGTTGTTTGTCTCGCGCCAGATACACGACTCCCATTCCGCCTCGGCCCAGCTCCTTCTCGAGGTCGTAGCGCCCCTCGAGGGCGTTCTCGACGGATTTCATCATCTGCCCGCCCGGACTGCCCTGGGCCCCCGCCTGCAAGACGGTATTGGTGCCGACATTCATCGAGATGCGCGTTGATATGCTTGAAATGCGGTTGCTTACGTCACGGAATTCCAGATCCACGGTGTGAATTTTGCGCAGAATCTGGAGTGACTCCTCGAGGCGCCCGGTTTGCTCGTAAGCGAGGGCCAGCATGTAGAAATAATCGAGGAGGGCGCTGTCGACGCGTTTTCCCGTGAGATGGTTTTCGAGAGCCGCCACACAGTGGGCGTAGTCGTGCAGTTCGTAAAAGCAGCGCCCGAGCAGCCCCCGGGAAGCTTCGAATGTGGGATGATCCTCCTTGACGCGCTGGAGCACTTTGATGGCTTCGGGAAAGCGGCCGGCGTGGGCGAAGGCCAGTCCGGCCCGGTAAAACTCGCTGGCACGCATGAAACAGTCGGCAGCGCGCCCGGCATCTTTGGCCTTCGAAAAGGATTCCGCGGCACGCAGAAAGTCACCCGCCGCGGCGTAGGCCGTACCCGCCTCGCGCCAATTTCCTTTACTCTCGTGGAATCGTCCAACGATACGGGAAGCTTCCTTCTTCTTGCCGGCCTCGTTCATGCAGGCGGCGGCTTCCTCGAGCTTCCCCGCAATAATGAAGGTTTCCCCGGCCCGAACGAGGTCGCCGCCGCTCCGGAACAGTTGTGCGGCCAGTTCGTGGTTGTTTGCGCGCTCGAAACGTTCGGCGAGAAGGGGATGTAGTTCGCGGCGCTGTGCCTCGGTGATGGCCCCGCTCATCCGCTCGTCCTGAAGGGTTGCGTAGCATTCGTTGGCAGCCTGGACCTGAATCTCCATGGCATCGCCGGTGGTTTTGAAATAATTGATAAACATCTGAAACGCCTGGGCGGTGTTGCCCGCCTTGCCGTAGGCCGTGGCGGCCAGCACGGGTTTGCCCGCTTTCTCATACGCCGCGGCAGCATCCTCGAAGCGCGCATTCTCCATGAAATACTGGGCTGCGGACGTGTAGTCGCCCTCTTTCATGAACAACCGCGCCGCCTTGAGCGTGTTACCGGACTTCGCAACCTCCATGGCGGCCTTATGATGATTGCCTATCTTCCGGTACCACCGGGCAGCCTCCTTCGGATGCCCCGCCTCGGAATACAAGTTGGCCAGCTTCCCATAATCTTTGGCTTTCTTGAGTTGCCGGGCTTGCTCCTTGAGGCGCTGCCGTGACCGGACCTGGTCAATTACATCGACGTTCCTGGTCGATGCCAGGGCGTCGATATCGGCCGCATCCACCCACGTATGTCGGCGCCCGCGCCGGAAGATCCGGTACACGCGGGAGCTGATATCGACCAGCACGTACAGGGCTGCCAGGACAACAAACAGCTTGGTGACCAGATGCCAGACCGCGGCGAACTCCTTGCCTGTAAGCTTCTCGGCGTACTGAAGGGGCCAGGCAGCAAGATCCCACAACCAAGTGATATAGCGCATCGACTCCCTCCGGACTTTATTCCCAACGCGAAACCCGTAAACATAGTAATCGCGATATCATTGAATGCACAAGCTTCCCGTGAACGCGTGAACCAAGCGAATGGGCCGCGTCTCCGCACATTGCGTTCAGATACCCCGTGTGCCACAATAGGGTGTGCTTGTGTGGGGACAGCCACTTGCGGTATTGTAGTGCCTGGAC
>CAZFOG010000304.1:0-8202 GCA_964520685.1 uncultured Nitrospiraceae bacterium
GGTCCTTGGGTGCCCTGGGGCTCACCTCGTTCTTCCCTTTATTCACGGAGCCGTGGTATGTTGCGCCGAGTGAACGTGCGTCCCTGCGGGGCGCGCACTCGAGGGGTCTATGGTCTTTCTTGTTCTGCCTGTAGCCGCCATTGTACTCGGAACGTGGGCGCTGAAGCCGCTGCGTCTCGACAGGGACGCCGCGGGCATGCTTGCGCGTTTCTGCGCCGGCCTGGTCGCCTGCGGACTCCTGATTCTGGCACTTGGCGGCATCGCACTTGTCCTGGCCAAATGGGCAATCATCGCCATCGCGGCGGTCGGGCTTACCTGCGAGGTGTTTTTGCGCAAGAAGCGCAAGACCGAAACCGTGGAACGCCCCGACGTGATTTCGCGCACAGAACACGGCGTTTTATTCTGGATGGGCCTTGGCGCCGCCGCGGTGGGAATTCTCCTGGCCTTCCTGCCGGTTCTCGCACCGGCCACCGAACTCGCGGCGGTCTCGGGTCCCCTGGCGTCCGCCAAAGACTACCAGGCGCTGGGCCGCCTGGCGCCGTACGACGGGGCCGGCACCCCCGCGTATGCTTCCCTCGCTCACTGCCTCTATGCGTGGGCGTACACCACCGGGAACGAAGCCGGTGTGCGGATTCTGTCCTGGCTAGTGACACTTTTCGCGGCGTGCGCCCTGTACGTGTTGGCGAACCGGCTGTCGGGCGCGTGCGCGGGGGCAGTCGCGGCGGGCGCATTCGCCGTCACGCCGGTTTTCCTGAACCGCGCTGCTGCCCTGTCAGGAGACATGCTCAGCACGGGGCTGTTCCTTGCTTCGCTGACCGCCCTCGTCATCTGGCGTACGGAGCGGCGCCTTGCCTGGCTTGTTCTCGCCGGCATCTTTCTGGGAAACGCGTGGGATGGTTCGTGGGCCATCCTCGTCCTGTCTTGCGCGGCCCTTCCGTTTGTTGCGTGCCTGGCGAAGTACGACCGGCTGAGCCACACCATTGTCTTCGCAGTCGTAATGACCGCGGCGCTGGCCCCGTGGTTGCTGGCACGGGCCTTCGCCGGCGCGCCGTTCGTTCTACCCGTCACCGGGGTCCAGGCCGCTCCCGAAACGGGTCTCGCCGCCTTTCTCAAGTTTCCCTGGAATGTGGTGATGCGGCCCCACTGGTATGGCGGATGGACGACTGCTCCGGGAGGCCTTCTGCTGATTCTCGGCCTGCCGGGCGTGGTGATTGGCGGTAAGAAGGTTCGATGGCTTTGCGGATTCGCGGTGGTCTGCGGAATCGCGCTCTATTTCGCCGACCACTCGCACGAATCCATTCTTCCCCTGGCCGCTGTGTTCATCGCCGCGGCAGCCGTGGGCGCATGCCGCCTCGAAGTCTTGCGGCCCCTGGTCGCCGTCGCGCTGGCGGCCGTATTCCTCCAGGGGCTGTGCATCAACGGATGGACAGCCGTGACCACCGTCCGGGAGGCTTCCCGGCGGGATTACGCGGCGCACCGGGTACCACGGCACGAAGCCATCGAATGGGTAAACGAGAACCTGCCGAGAGGACAGCGCATTCTCACGCCCGAACCCTTCCACTACTTCTTCGAGATGCCCACCTACCGCCATCTCGAGTCGGTGGCGCAACTCGAGGGAGCCGATGAAGCCACCGTACGCGCGTGGTTGCGCACCCACAACATCGGCTACCTGGTCTTCCCCGAAACCCATGTCCGGACGCACCGCGAGGCGTTTCCTCGGGGCGCCGTCGCCGTGCTCGACCAATGGCGAAGCAAAAAGCTCGGCGTGTTCGTTCTGATACAGGTGCTCAAGGTGCCCGCAGGAGATGGCGAGGGCGCCGAACAGGTGGAAATATACGAGTTCCGGAACGGAACGCAGAGCGCCACGAGGGCTGTCTCGTGAGCATTCGGACTACGGTAGCGCGAAACACCGGATTTAACGCGGCCGGACGCCTCTGGGAAGCCCTCGTAACGCTGGTGCTCACGCGCTACATCGTCGACGCGGTGGGCGTGCCGGCCTTCGGTGTGTGGGCCCTGGTATCGGTCTTTACGGGCTATGTGGCGCTCGCCGATTTCGGCGTGGGCAGCGCCTATGTGAAATACATCGCAGAACACGCCGCGCGTGACGAGACGGACGAGATCTCCGCCATCGTGACTACCGGAACCCTCTTCTACCTCGCGCTCGGGCTGCTTGTGATCGCCGCGGGATGGCCGTGCGTGAGCGGGCTCGTCGGGCTCTTCGAGCGGTTCGGGATGCTTCGCGACCAGGCCCCCGGCGATCTCCGGTTTCTGCTGCGGGGCGGACTGCTCCTTTTTGCCGCAACCAATCTCTGCGCGGCGTTCACGTCCATCCAGGGCGGGCTTCAGCGCATGGGCCTGACGACCGTGCTGAGTTTCGCCGCATCGCTCGTCAAGATCGCCGCGACGGTCGCATTTCTCGAAACGGGTCACGGCGTGCGCGGATTGCTTTACGCCAATGCCATCAGCTTCGCGGTGTTCGCGGCGTCGAGCGTGTATTTCGCCTTTCGGCTGGTGCCTGGTTTGCATGTGGGCGCAAAAGCGGTCACGATGAGCGCCTTGCGCCGCCTTGTGCACTTCGGTATCCGCGCCCAGGTGGCCAAACTCTCGAATCTGGTCCTGTTCGAGACCGATCTCGTCGTGGCGGGCCTGGTGCGCGGCGCCTTCAACTACGTCGGCCTCTATCAAATCGGCGTGGCCCTGGCCAACAAGATGCGCCAGCTCCCGGTGATGCTGTTAAGCGCCCTTGTCCCCGCGGCATCCGACCTCAATGCCCGCGAAGACCATGAGCGCCTGCAAATGCTCTACCTCGTCTCATCGAAATACGTCGCGGCCCTGGCTATTCCCCTCGCCCTCTACACCGCCGGTTGTGCCGGGCCTCTCATCCGGGCGTGGATGGGCGACAAGCCCGGGCTCGAGGTCTCGGTTCTCGTCTTGCGCATCATCGCCGCCGGGTACATTGCCAACATCATCCCCGGTGCGGGCGTCACCGTCGCGCTCGGCAAGGGGCTTCCCGGCCTTCAAATGAAGGCGGGAATCATCGCGACCGTCTCGAACATCGTGCTCACCGTCGCCCTCGTCCTCACCATCGGCTTCTGGGGCATCCCCCTCGGCACGGCCCTCTCGCTCTACATCTCGTGGGCCTGGTTCGCGCACGCCATGGCGCCCGTGGTCGATGTAACACCGGGCCGCCTTTTGCGAACGGCCGTTGTCTGGCCACTGCTTGCGTCGCTGCCAGGGCTTGCGCTGTGCGTGCTCTGCGACATCGCGTCGCGCGGAACCCTGAGCTTCGCAATGAATCTCGGCGCCGCGGCAGCGGGCCTGGCCGCGTTCGCAGTGACGTATCTCGCCCTCATCCGCCTCATGCCGTTCCTCGATGACTGGGATCTGGATTTCCTCGAGCATACCGTCAAGCTGGGGCGCGTGCCGGGGTGGAATCTCTGGACCCGGGGGGTAAAACGTGTTTGAGCGTGCCGGACAGATGCTGCGCGCCTACGCCGAGAAGGACGGGCGCGGCTATCCCGACTGGGCCGTCCGGTATTGCCCTATCGTGCGGCGTCTGAAACACCGCACCCGCAACGGCAGCCGCATCCTCGAGATCGGCGCGAATGAAAACGGATTCGCGCGGTTCGCCAAAACCAAAACCATCCTCGTCGACCGCGCCCTCGAGCATGTGCGTGCCGCGCGCGCGGCGCAACCGGCGCTGCCCTTGGTCGCCGACGTGCAAAACCTCCCCTTCGCGGATGGCACGGTGGACGTGTGCGTCTGCGTCGACACCTTCGAGCATCTTCCCAAACCAATACGCCCCCTTGCGGCAGTAGAAATCCTGCGCGTCCTTAAACCGTCCGGCGAAGCAGTCGTGGCCTTTCCATCCGGGGAAGCCACTGCCCATGCCGAAGAAAGCATTCGCAACGCCTACGCCGCGTACACGGGGGAGACACTGCGGTGGTTCGAGGAACACAAGGAGAACGGCCTGCCCGGCGCGCGTACCATGGCAACCTTGTTCGAGCAGGCCGCACAGGGTAAACGCGCGATCGTCCGCGAGAAGAATGCCCCCCTCTTCGTCTGGCGTGCGATGTGGCATATTCTTCTATGCGGATGGCCGGGGCGCGGCAACGCGCTGTTCCAGGCGCTTCTGCGACTCTGTACGCCCCTGTTGACGCATGTTCACGCCGGCGAATGTTACCGCGCCGTACTCTGGGTGAGGCCCGAATGACTGCGCGCATCGACATGGTCATACCGACCTGGAACCGAAAGGATTTACTCGAGGAATGCCTCCGTTCCCTGCGGGAGCAGGAGTTCCGCGACTTCCACATCATCGTCGTCGACGACGGCTCGACCGATGGCACGGCGGATTTTGCAGCCGAGGCGTTTCCCGGGGTGGAGCTCATAAGGCTGCCCCGGAATCGCGGTTTCTGCGCGGCCGTGAATGCCGGCATCGCCGCATCGAGCGCCCCGCTCGTGCTTCTGCTTAACAACGACATGACCCTCGACGCGCGGTTCCTTGGGGCGCTGGCCGAGGCCGCCGCCCACTCCGAGGCCCGCCTTTTCGCACCCCTCGTGCTCTGGCAGGACGAGCCGGTTCGCATCTACGGTGCGGGGGATCGCCAGTGCCGCAACGGCCGCCCCGAAAGCATCGGATTCCGCGAACCCCTCGACGGGTTCGACTTCGCCGAAAGACCTTTCGGCGTGTCGGCCGGCGCGGGCCTCTACCGCCGCGAGGTATTCGAAGCAGTCGGGACATTCGACGAGCGTTTCGTCGCCTATTTTGAAGACAGCGATCTCAATTTCCGAGCACGGCGGGCAGGATACGACGCGGAATTCGTTCGAGACGCGATAGCGTTTCACCGGGGTTCGGCCAGCCTCGGAGACCGCACGTGGTGGCGGTCAAGACAGTGTTTCCGCAACCACGCCCTCCTCGTGCTCAAGAATATGCCCCTGCCGCTGATGGTCAAGTACGCCCCGCGCATCGTAGCCGAGCGATTCAACCAGATGGCGCGGCTCGTTTCTTCCGCCCGCACCCAAGTGGGCCTGCTGCGTGCTTTGGGTGTGCTCGTTGCCGCCGGGTTCACTATCATCGCGCTCCTGCCCCACGCGATTGCCGCGAGGATGGCGTTCCGCGCCAAGGTGCGTCGCTCCTGGCGCGAGATCGACGCCCTGATGGTGGATGGGCACAAGTAGGCTCAGAATGGACGGTATGGACCGAATGGATAAGCCCGGAGAATGGTCCGCGCGGGCGCAATGTAGATGCGGCAGCTTGCCGTATCCCGGCGACCGCATCGGCCACAAGAAGTCAAGTCATAGCCAAAAGGCCAATCATGAGCAAGATGCTCATGCCAACCCAAAGCGCCATCATGCAGTCCACCCGGTCCACTCGGTCCACCCGGTCCACCTCTTCCTTCCCTTTTCCCGGCCCCTGCCCATCGCGTAGAATGCGCCCTGTTGGCCGCGGAATCATGCGTTTATCACAAGGAGACAACCCGCATGCTCGATATTTCTCGCCTCGCTCGCACGCTGCGCGTAGCGCTACTGTTCGCCGTTGCCGCTCCTGGGGCCCTCGCCGCCGCCGACTGGCCTGACTTCCGCGGTCCATGGAAGAACGGCCTTGCCCAGGCGCCGGACAGCACGGAACCCGTCGGACTCCCCCTCACCTGGAGCGAAACCCAGAACATCGTATGGAAAACGGCCATCCCCCACGAAGGCCACTCGACACCGGTGATCCTCGATGGCCAGCTCTGGCTTACCACCGCCACCGCCGACGGCACCGAGTCCTACGCCATGTGTATCGATACCGAAACCGGCGAAATCCTCTTCACCGAGAAAGTCTTTCACAATGCGGACCCCGAACCGCTCGGCAACAACATCAACGGCTACGCTTCGCCCTCACCGGTGCTCGAACCCGGCCGGGTATACGTCCACTACGGGTCGTATGGCACCGCCTGCCTCGACACGGCCACCGCGAAGGTGCTCTGGGAACGCCGCGACCTCCCGTGCCGCCACTACCGCGGTCCGGGTTCGTCACCCCTCCTTTACGACAACCTCCTGTTCCTTTCGTTCGACGGGGTCGACCAGCAATACGTCACCGCCCTGGACAAGAACACCGGCGAGACGCTCTGGAGAACCGAGCGTTCGACCGAATGGAAGGACCTGGACGAAAACGGCCAGCCCATACGCGAAGGCGATTTCCGCAAGGCCTTCTGCACCCCGATCATCGTCGAATGGGAAGGGAAGCCCCAGCTCATCAGCCTGGGCGCGTGCGCGGGGTTCGCCTACGACCCCTATACCGGCGCCGAAATCTGGAAAACCCATCACGAGGCCCACTCGGCCTCGCCGCGTCCCTTATTCGGCCATGGATTCGTCTACGTGACCACCGGCCACGGCCAGACCGAATTGTGGGCCGTTCGCCCCGGCGGCCAGGGCGACGTAACGGACACCCACGTCGCGTGGCGTGTCGCGGGCAAGGAAATCCCCAAACAACCGTCGCCGGTACTTGTCGAGGGCCTCATCTTCATGGTCAGCAACGAAGGCATCGCGTCATGCGTGGATGCCCTCACCGGCGAGATGGTCTGGAGCGAGCGCATCGGCGGCAATTTCATGGCATCACCCATCTACGCGGACGGCCGCATCTACGTATCGAGCATGCAGGGCGAGACCACCGTCATGAAGGCCGGCCGGACCTTCGAGCTTCTGGCCGAAAACCGCCTCGAATCGGGATGCCTCGCCTCCCCCGCCGTCTCGGGCAAGGCCCTTTTCCTGCGCACCAAAACCCATCTCTACCGTATCGAGTCCGGTGAATAGAAGGGTCTGTCACGCAGCTCCGCCGCGGGCGCGCTGTCCACTGTCAGCGCGCCGTGGTTTCCTCTGCTGAACTACGTCCACGGCGCAAGGTGATGAGCCCGAGTTCGGGTCGCACCCGGAACCGTACGGGCAGGATAGCCATCCCCACGCCGCGCGATACCACCACCGGGCACCGGGGCCCCGCGCACATTCCGCCCGCATATTTGCTCCCGAACCGGCTGGGCACCATCGGCGTGCCCACCCGCGGGAACGAAACCTGCCCGCCGTGGGTGTGGCCGCTGAGCATCAAATCCACGCGCATGCGGGGCAAAACGCGCTCGGCTGCGTCGGGATTGTGTGACAGCACGATCCGGGGCATGTTCCCGGGCGCGTCCGCGGTGGCTTTGTCAAAGCGCACATCGTCTTCCCACAAATCGCCGACGCCCCCGAGGCACAAGGCGTTCGCTTCCGGCACATCAATAAGGCCGTCGCGTGTCAGGAACACGCGTTCATTGTCGATGAGACGTACCGGCGTTTCGGCGAAGGCGGCGCGGCACGCCGCAATCCCTTCCCAGAAATCGTGGTTGCCCATGACGGCGACCGCTCCGAGGCGCGTCTCGAGCTGGCGAAACAGGTGAATGCCCGGCGCAATGCTGCGCGGTGTGCGGTGGACGTAATCGCCCGTAAGGACCGCCAGGTCGGCCTCGAGGGCATTGGCCTGTGCGATAGCGCCTTCGAGGTACGGCAGGGTGATGTACGGACCGTGGTGCGTGTCGGAAATGTGCACCAGCCGGAAACCATCCAGTTCCGGCGGCAGACCCTCGATGGGCAATTCGTAGGGTGTCACCCGCAACCGCCACGGTTCCACGAAGGTCGTGTACCCGCCCAGAGCCGCTCCCGAAATGATAATCGCCCCCGCCACGCCCTGCCCGAGGAAGTCCCGGCGGCTGAGGCCCTCTTTGCCTCCCTGCGCGCGGACGTGCCGCATGCGCGCAAAGACGCGCTGCACCGTCGCAAACAGCGCGAACACCAGGGGCGGTGTTGCGAATGCCGAGATGAGCAACGCGCCTAGCGGGAACTCCTCGTTCACCGGCTTGTACATCATGTGAAGGACCACGCGCCCGGGCAGGGTAAGCCAGAACACCGCGCGGTACAAAAGCTGCCCGGCATTCGCGAGCGGTCGCGGCCACAGCAAGTACTCCGACACCACGCCAACCACGCTCATCGCAGCGCTGAGCGCAAGAAGAATGGCCGCCGTGAGGAGTATGCGTTTCCAGATCATCGCCACGACTATACCCTGCGGCCCGCCAGGAGAATCAACCGGATCGGTTTTCGGGACGGAGAACCATGAGCCCACGGCTCACCCGTAGACCATGAAAATAGAAATGACCGGTGAGGGCACCGGTCCCACATTCCGGAAGGGATATG
>CAZFOG010000305.1:0-8198 GCA_964520685.1 uncultured Nitrospiraceae bacterium
GTAGACACAAATGTAAAATCTATCCCCCCTAATAAATCCCTGCGTTCCGGGGTCCAATTTGAGTAGCCATGGGCGCAGCCCATGGATCACCGCACCCCAGCGACCCAACCCCGAATGGGGTTGAACAAGCCCGGAGCCATTTGTTGAACCCCCTTGGGGTTCGGGGAATAAGTGGAGCTGCGATCCCGGGGCTGCGTCACGCGTGACCGCGCGACTTGCCCCGGGCTACTCACATTCGACTCCTCCGGAGTCGTTTGCGCACGGTTCGAAGCTGGCGTCAATGGGCCGGCCGTTTGCAGCACAGCCGCATGGCGGCTGGTCTCGCGGCGTGGGCGCTCCAGACATGTGTGCAACCGTGCAAGCCCGAGCAGTACCGTTTCCACCGGCACCAGGCTTGCAGGGGTTCCTCGAGTCATCCGGTGATTTCAAGTCGCCGCTTGAGTTGACAGAACGGGGGCAATATGGCAAGCTGACTATCTTCCTCGTGGATTCGGCATTGCGGTTTGGGTGGAACGCAATCGTACAGTCACAGAAGCTTGGTGCAAGGAGGGGTATCATGAAGTGGTCAGTGATTGTCGCAATCGGGTTGTGCATGTTGTTCGGGGTTATTTCCAATGAGCATGGGGTAGCGGCGGCGGCTGACGCCAAGCCGATCAAGATCGGCGCGCTGTTTTCGGTCACGGGTCCGGCGTCTTTCCTTGGGGCTCCCGAGGAAAAGACGGTGCGCATGATTGAGGAGAAGATTAACGCCGAGGGAGGGTTGCTGGGACGCAAGATCCAGGTCATCGTCAAGGACACGCAGGGCAGCCCGGAAAAAGCGGTCTCGTTTGCCAAGCAACTGATTGAAGAGGAAAGGGTGATTGCCATCATCGGGCCCTCGACAACCGGCGAGACCATGCAGATCAAGGCGTTGTGCGAAGAGAACAAGATGATTCTGGTCTCGTGCGCGGCGGCCGAGTCGATCACCAATCCCGTCGCCAAGTACGTTTTCAAAACCCCGCAAAAGGACAGTCAGGCCGTCACGTGGATTTACAACACCATGAAGGACCTGGGCATCAGCAAGATCGCCGTGGTGACCAGCAACGACGGATTTGGCAACCAAGGCAAATTGCAGCTCGAGGCCATGGCCGCGGACCACGGCATCCAGATCCTCGTGAACGAAGTGTATGACAAGCAAGCCACCGATTTGACCGACGTTTTAACCAAGGTCAAGGGTACGGCGGGCGTGCAGGCCGTGGTGAACTGGTCGATCGTGCCGGCTCAGTCCATCGTGGCCAAGAACATGAAGCAGATCGGGCTCAATGTGCCCCTGTTCCAGAGCCACGGGTTTGGTAACCCGAAGTACGTGGAACAGTCCGGTGTGGCCGCGGAAGACACCCTGTTCCCGGCGGGCCGGCTCCTGGTGGTCGACGAATTGCCCGGCGACCATCCCCAGAAGGCGCTGCTGGCCGCGTACAAGAAGGATTACGAGAGCAAATACAAGGAAAACGTGAGCACCTTCGGCGGCCATGGCTACGATGCGTTGACCGTCGTGATCGAGGGCATCCGGAAGGCCGGAACCACCGACCGGGATAAGGTCAGGGACGCCATCGAGAACCTGAAGGGATTTGCGGGCACGGCAGGCGTCTTTAACTTCTCGCCGGAGGATCACACGGGGCTGAGTCTCGATGCATTCGATATGTTGACGGTCAAGGACGGGAAGTTCTGCCTGTATAAAGAGTAGAACCGCGCGTCACCGACGCTGGTTTCAGTAAGAGGCATCGGGAAGCCCCGGCGGGGTGAAGCCAGGGCTTCCTTTATATGGGAACGGAATGGGCCAAGGCGATCTCATACTCCAGTATCTTCTGTCTGGCATTACGAAGGGCAGCATTTACGCGGTCGTAGCCATCGGGTTTAACTTGATTTACAGTGCGACCGGCATCCTGAATTTCGCGCAGGGTGAGTTCGTGATGCTGGGCGGCATGGTGGCGGTCACCCTGTCGTTCTTTGTGCCGTTACCGGTGGCCGTGGCGGCGGCCGTGCTGATCGTGGCCCTGGTGGGCGGCCTCCTCGAGATCGTGTTTTTCCGCCATCTGCGGCGGCACTCGATACTGCACATGATCATCATCACGATCGGCCTGTCCATCGTCATCCAGGAAGTCGCGCTCCACGTGTGGGACGAACAGGTCCGGTCGCTTCCCTACTTCACCGGCGACGAGGCGTCGTCCGTTCACTTGTTCGGTGCGGCCATATCGCCCCAGGTGCTGTGGGTGCTCGGCACGGTGGCGGTCATTGTCGTGTTTCTTCACGGATTTCTGCGCTACACCATGCGCGGGCGGGCGATGCGGGCGTGTTCCTCGAATCCCGCGGCGGCCATGCTCGCGGGCATCAACATTTCGAATATGCGGACCCTGTCCTTTGTGCTGAGTGCGGGCTTGGGCGCCATGGCGGGATGCGTGATCTCTCCCATCACCATGACCCACTACGAAATGGGCGCGCCACTGGCCATCAAAGGCATCGCCGCCGCAATCCTCGGCGGTTTGGGCAATCCCATGGCCGCGGTGGCCGGAGGCTTGTTGGTGGGCGTGCTCGAGGCCTTCAGCGTTAGCGTGCTTCCCTCGGCGTATACCGACGTAACGGCCTTCGGTATTCTGCTTCTGGTGTTGTTTGTGCGGCCTCACGGGCTGTTGGGCCGGCCTGTGGGCGAAGGCGTGAGAGAGTTCTAGCGTGAAACTCAAACCGATATTCGGGATCCTGGCACTCATCGTTGCACTCATCGCGGCGCAGCTCGTGCTCCGGGCGATGGACAAGGAATACTGCCTCACCCAGCTCACCATGTCCCTTTATTACGCCATTGTCGTTATCGGGTTGTGTTTCGTGATGGGGTACGCCGGCCAGATATCCCTGGGGCACGGCGCTTTCTTTGCCATTGGCGGCTATACCACGGCCGTATTGACCACCGGGGACTTTTCCCGTTTCCAGGATGCCGCGTGGGCCCGGGGGCTGAAACAGGCTCATGTGTTCGTCGTCAACGAGGACCTCTACGGAGCCGAGATGCTGAATGTTTCTCCATGGGCGGCATTTGTAGCGGCCATGGTGCTCACCTTTGTCATCGCGTGCCTCATCGGGTACCCGGCCCTGCGGCTCAAAGGGCACTACCTTGCCATGGCGACGCTGGGCTTCGGCCTGATCGTGTACAAGATCATCCTGGGCAGCACGCTCACGGGAACCACGGACGGGATCGTCGGCGTGCCGGAGTGGTCGTTTGGCGGTATGCTGACCATCTCCGGCAAGAGCGCGGTCCGTGTGCAGAACTATTATATGGCGTGCGGCATCGCGCTGGTGCTGATTATCCTGCTGCGGAACCTGGTGAATTCGCGCGTGGGCCGTGCGCTGCAAGCCATTCATGATCGCGAGACCGCCGCCAATGCCATGGGCATTAACACGGCCCGGTACAAGCTGAAAGCGTTTGTGGCCAGCGCGCTCCTGGCCGCCATAGCCGGCGTGCTGTTGACGCATTACACCGGGGGCATCAACCCTTCCGAAGCCAGCGCGTTGAAGTCGGTCCGGTACGTCGCTCTGGTGGCCGCCGGCGGCATGACGAACTTGTGGGGCGCGGCCGTGGTAAGCACGTTGCTCAATTTTCTCTCACTGCGCGGCTGGTTCGGCAGCTATGACAATGCGGTGTTCGGCGTGATTCTCATCAGTATCATGGTGTTTACGCCAGAGGGACCGTTCAAGCCCCTGGGAAACCTGCTCCGCCAACTCCCGCGACGGTGGATGTCGACTGCGAGGAACGGCCATGGCGCTGCTTGACGTCGAAAATGTGCGCCGGGCGTTCGGGGGAGTGGTGGCGCTGGACCGCGTCTCGTTCGAGGTTACCCGGGGCCAGATCAAGGCGATCATCGGACCGAACGGGGCGGGAAAGACAACCCTGTTCAACGTAATCTCCGGCCTCCTGAAATCGGAAACCGGCCGCGTGACTTTTAAGGGTGAGCGGATTGGCGGGCTGAAACCGTATCAGATTGCGCGGGCCGGGGTGGCGCGCACGTTTCAGAATCCCAGCCTGTTTCTGCAAATCAGCGTGCTCGAGAACGTCATGGTCGGGCAGCATTGCCGCACGCGGCATGAGTTTGTCGGCTGTGGTCTGCGAACGCCGGGCCAGCGCAGGGAAGAACGCGCCATTCGAGACGCCGCGATGTCCTGGATCGACTACGTTGGGCTTGGGCACCGGGCCTCGGAGCCGGCCGGCGCCCTGGCGTTCGGGCAGCGCCGTATGGTCGAGCTGGCCCGCGCGCTGGCCACGGACCCCGAGCTCCTCCTGCTCGATGAGCCGGCCAGCGGCCTCAACATGAGCGAGACCGACGAGTTCGGAAAACTGGTACGGAAGATCCGCGAGACGGGCATCACCGTCCTGCTCGTCGAACACGACATGTCGCTGGTGATGGACATCTCGGACGAGATCCTCGTGCTGGACAACGGCATCACGATTGCGGAAGGGCCGCCGGCCGCGATCCAGAACGACCCCAATGTCATCGCGGTATATTTGGGCAGCGATTTTGAACATGTTACTGCAAGTCAAAAATCTTAGGTGCGGGTACGGCAGCCTCGAGGTGGTGCGCGGCATCAGCCTGCATGTCTGCGCAGGCGAGATCGTCGGGCTTCTGGGAGCCAACGGCGCCGGAAAGACCACGCTGCTGAAGGCCCTGGTGGGGCTGTTGCGGCCCTGGCGGGGCGAAATCCTGGTCAACGGGCGCCATGTCCAGGCCCAACCCGCCTGGCGCTGCGTGAGCAACGCGGTAGTCCTGGTTCCCGAAGGCCGCCAGATTTTTGCGGACATGACGGTGCGCGAGAACCTGCTAATCGGCGGCTACCACAACCCCTACCGGGGGATGGACATCGAGATCGTCCTCGAGCGGTTTCCCCGCCTCGCCGAGCGCATCCACCAACTGGGGGGAACGCTCTCGGGCGGCGAGCAGCAGATGCTTGCGCTGGGCCGGGCCTTGATGGCGCGGCCGAAGATGCTGCTTCTCGATGAGCCGTCCATGGGCCTGGCCCCGATGATGGCCAAAGAGGTCTTCGCGGAAATCGAGAAAATGAAAGATCTCGGAGTCACGGTGTTTCTGGTCGAGCAGAACGCCGCGGCCACCCTCGAGATCGCCGATCGCGCCTACGTGATGGAAACGGGCGAGATCATCCTGGACGGGGAAGCCGTTGAACTCATGCGCAACTCGGGGGTGAAGCAGGCCTACCTCGGCAAAGGGTACAAGGAGGTCTGGGAATGAGGATATTGGACCGGCGGTACGAGGTTATGCCCGGGGATGAACTCGAGCAGCTCCAGCTCGAACGGTTGCAGGCGCTCCTGGCCCGCTTGAAGCGCAACGTGCGCCGGTATCGCGAGGCGCTTGGAGACGCCCGCATCGAGTCCCTGGATGATGTCGCTGCGCTGCCGTTTACGACTCCCGAAGATATGGCCGATGGCTTCCCCTATGGCATGTTTGCGCTGCCCCTGCGCGAGGTTGTCCGCCTGCATCCCGCGCTCGGGATCGGGGGTGCGCCGCTGGTTACCGGGTACACGCGCACCGACCTGACCCAGTGGGGGCGGCTGGTAGCCCGCCAGCTTGTGGCCAGCGGCGTCACTCCGAACGACGTCGTGCAGATCTGTCTGGGCAGCGGGGTGTACCGGGGCGCGTCAGGGTATGTCATGGGCGCCGAAACCATCGAGGCGTCGGTCATCGCCGAGGAACCGTTCCATATCGATTCCCAGCTTGCCATGCTGCAGAGTTACCGGCCCACCATGCTCATCACCACACCCGATAACGCCCGGGAACTCATGGAGACGCTGGAACACCGCAAGATCGACCCGCCCTCGCTCCATCTTCGGACCGTCCTCTTGTCGCGGCCGGTTTCTCCGGAGTTGCGCCAGGCATTCGAGGCCGGGCTGCTGGTGTCCGTGCGCTGCAATTTCGGTGTCGATGAGATCCTGGACCCGGGCTTCTGCGTCGAATGCGATGAGGGGCATTTTCATGTGAACGAGGACCAGTATTTCATCGAGACGCGCGACGGCGAGCTCGTCGTGACCTCCCTCGGCCGTGAGGCCCTGCCCCTGTTGCGGTACCGCACGCGGATCGCCTGTGAGGTCCACCGCGAAAAGTGTCCCTGCGGCCGGACGGGCGCGATCGTGGTGCCTGGGCCGCGCCTTGACGGGCGGCTGCGGGTGCGGGAAGCGCCGTTGTACGAGTGCCAGATTGCCGAAGTGCTTGCCCAGACCCGCGCCGCGGGACACCGCTTTCACGTCGAGGTCGCCGAGCGCGAGGTCATCGTTGCCATCGAGATGACCAGCGCCCTGTTCGCGGATGTGATGTGGATGCTCACAGACCTCCAGCGCGAGATCCAGAACGAGTTCAAGACCCGCCTCGGCCTCGATGCCGATATCCGGCTCATTACACCCAGAGGCAAGGAGTGAACAGGGAGGCTTCGGGGACACTCGGATTGGTCTGACTTGTCTGACAGGTCCGGCGCTGATTTCTGACCGGCACCCTCTCGGTCTACTTCCTGCCCCGCTTCGTGTACCATGAACGAGCACACGGATTACGGAAGTTTCGCACCGACAAGGAAAGGCTCTGTCATGCCAAAGGAATCCGCCGCATTTGAAGCGCTTCACGAGGCCATTGCCGCGATGCCGATTATCGACACCCACGAGCACGTGCGCCCCGAATCAACGCTTACGGAACGCGCCTGGAGTTTGTTCGATTTCTTCGAGCATTACGTCTCATCAGACTTGGTCTCGGCAGGTATGTCGCGCGAAGCCCTCGAGAAGATGCGCAACCCGGATAGTGGTTTAACCCTCGAACAGCGCTGGCGCCTCATGGCGCCCTATTGGCCCTTCGTGAAGACCACGGGCTATGGCCGCGCCATGCTCGAGTACATGAGCGACCTCTTCGGCATCGGCGACATCAACGACAAGACGTTCGAGGAGCTGTCGCGCCGCATCAACGAGGCCCGCAAGCCTGGATGGTACCGCACGGTGCTCAAAGACAAGGCCAACATCGAGTGCAGCCTCGTGATCACGTGGCCCGGCGAACCGGTTGCGGTGGACACGGAGTTCTTCCGGGCCGTGCCCATTCTCGACCACTACGCGATTCCGGGCACGCGGGCGGAACTCGAGGTGCTCGAAAAAGAGGCGGGGTGCAGCATCCAGACCCTCGACCAGTTGCTGGCTGCCCAGGAAGCCCGGCTCGATGCGTTCGCCCAGGAAGGGATCGCCGCGGTCAAGATCTTCCTCGCCTATCGCCGGACCCTCCTGTTGGACCGGGTGAACAAAACCGAAGCGGCCCGCGCCTTCGACCGCATTTGGCTCAGCCAGACCCAGGACCTCGCGTTCGAGGACCTGAAGCCGCTCCAGGATTTCATGACCCGGACCCTTATTGGCCGTGCGGCCGAACGGAACCTGCCCATCCAGATTCACACGGGACTTCAGGAGGGCAATGGCAACCACATCACCAACAGCAACCCGGCTTTGCTGGCTAACGTGACCATGGAATATCCGGACGCGCGGTTCGACCTCTTCCACGCCGGCTATCCCTTCACCGGTGAGCTGGCCACCATGGCCAAGAATTTCGCCAACGTCTACGCCGACCTCTGCTGGGTGCAGGCCATTTCACCGCGTATCTTCAAGCGCACGCTCCATGAATGGCTCGACACCATCCCGGCCAATAAGATCTTCGCGGCCGGCGGCGACTCGAATTACGTCGAGGGCGCCTACGGCCACTGCAAGATCGCGCGGCGGCTCGTGGCGGAAGTCCTTGCGGAACGGATTGCCGAAGGCAGCATGGACCAGGCCGGGGCGCTGTGGTGCGCCGAGCGTATTCTGCGCGAGAACGCCAAGGCCTTCTTTCGCCTGTAGGATTGACACGGACACGCGGACCTACACGGACTAACACGGACTAACACGGACGGACTCGGACGGGACCTTGGTTTCGGTGTGTCTGTCTGAGTTTCCGCGCCTCCGGGCGTGGCGGTGCGCGCCGGGGTGGCTGTGTCTGGGGTTCCGCGCCTCCGGGTGTAGCGGCGCGCCGGGGTGGGTGCGTGCGCCTCCGTGTGCGGTCTTCGTGGGTCCGTGTGTGTCCGTGTGTCCGTGCGGGTCCGTGTGTCCGTGCGGGTCCGTGTTAGTCCGTGTGTGTCCGTGTGTCCGTGTGGGTCCGTGCTCCTATTGATTT
>CAZFOG010000306.1:0-8175 GCA_964520685.1 uncultured Nitrospiraceae bacterium
CGCCGCCAACGGTTACTCTAAATGGACCATATATTTGTGATACGGGATTAATTACTGCAACATCATTAGGAATTGCTGGATATCTTACAGAGCCAGGAGGAACAACATTAGCAGTTAAACCAATAACTGCGAGTGCTGGATCAAAATACTTAGAAAGTAGTTCTTATTCTGGTGGAGGTTCATCTTGTACATATTATACAAAAATGAAATGTACTTGCATTGTTCCTAATGGTGAACCAAGTTCTCTTGCACCAGGTGCAACAACAAAAATTGATGAAGCTGGTTTGTATTTCGTATCAGGTTCAACTGCGAAATTATTTTCGCATATTTGTTTTGCTCCAAAATGGAAGGAAAAAGAATCAACACTGACAATTCAGTGGTATATTTTATTCTAAGAGATATTAAGATAGATAGATCGGCATTAAAATATTAAACTAAATTTATTTAAAGGAGTTAAGCTTATGCCGGTAACAGATCGTCGCGAGCCCGCTGTATACGTAAGCATTGAAGATGCGTCTTATGCTGCGGAAGCTCTAGAGACTGGGAGAGTTGGATATATTGTTACTCTTTGTGATCGTGGGCCACATAACAGGGTTGTCACACTAACATCGAGAGAACAATTTTATAAATTATTTGGACAGCCAAATTATCGAAGAACGTCCCAAGCGCATTATCTTGCAGATAAATTTTTGCAGTATTCAAGCAATCTTTTGCTTGTACGTGCGATGCCAGATGATGCATATTGGGCAAATGAAAATGTTTCAACATCAACCGCGAATGCAAAAATTACATATTTACCAGGTCCAACTGATGCTACCTTTACATTTACACCAGGTAGTAAAAGTGTTGTAGCTGCAAATGCTGATTCTTATAATGCAGTTGCGATTGGAACTTGGATTTTTGCAGATGGTGACACAGTAGCAGATGCAGGACAAGTTGTTGCTAAGACTCTTAGTACTTTAACTCTAACACTTGATAATAATTACGCTGGTACAATTAGTGGAGCAGTTGATGGATATTCTTGTTCACCATATATTGCGGGTTCTACTGCTAGTGTGATAGCAGAAGCTCAGATGCCAGAAGCTTCTGCTACCGTAGTTTGGTATTTTTACGCAAAGGGTGCTGGAACATATTACAACAATATCAAAATTATGGGTGTTCGTAACGTTGAGCTCGAAAAAATGTATACTGACACAAATGGTGTTGTTTTATATAAATATTTATTTATGGACATTGGTGTATATTATTCTAATGATGATGGCACAACTACCTTATTAGAAGGTCCTTGGTCAGTTTCATTAACTCGACGAAACGCGTTTGGATCTGCAATTAAAGATCTAACATCTGGCACTTCATTATATATTGAAGATACAATTAATAATAATAGTAATTTTATTGGTTGTATTTCTGCGCAAGCTGTTGATGGTCTTGTTGCAGTTGGTGCAACTACTGAAACTCAAGCAACAAAGCGAAGATTACAAGTTCAATTACTTATGACAGTTGCAGGAAGTACTGTTGATTCTTCAACTGGTAGTATTGCAGCTGGTGGTTTACAGTTTGAAAATGGGACAGATGGGACAGTTAATACTGGTCGAACACTTCCGATGTATAACTCTACTAATAATTTAGAAGCAGATCGAGATTATCTTGATGGACAAATATTATTAGCATATCAGGGAGCGATGGTTAGTGTAGATGGTTCTATCGAACAGATCCCAGAATGTGTTTACCCTTGGGTTATATCGGGGGCTTATATCAGTGATGATATAATGAAAATTCTCTTAATTGCTGGAACACCCTTAGAGTTTAACTACTACAACGCAGCTTAAAAAAGCATACGTGATAGTTTGAAAAATGTTAAAATTGGGCAATCAGCAGCCAAGCTCCTAAAGAGACCGCTAATCTCCATGGAGAAGGTTCAACGACTATCCCGGAAGGGAGTAGACTTCAAGCGAAGTCGAAATAGAGAAAATCTAGATTAGTAATAAATTAATTTTATAATCTAGATTATGATATAGTCTGTTCTCATAAGAAACTATGAGAGAGAAGAAATTCTCGAGTAGAGAAGTAGCGATCTCTACAAAACATTTAAAGTGGTACCAGCCCGATTACATTATCACTGGTGGTTACTCTGCAGCAGTTCAGAATGGTGGTCGTTATCTTGCTTCTTATAGACAAGATTGTATTCATCTTGGTGATACTGGTGCTAAGGTAACTACATATTCTGCAGATCTAACTGCTCGGTTAAACGATGTTCCGTGGAATGATTGGACGTCAGCATTATATGTTCAATATCGAAGAATTTTTGATGCCTTTACTGGTGAGCGAATTTGGATGAATCCAGTGTATCATGCACTCGAAAGACATCTGTATTGTGATGGTGCGTATTTTATTGCAGAACCAGTTGCTGGCATTGAAAAAGGAGCAATTTCAGAACCAATTGATCTTGCTTACAAATCAAATCATACTGAACGTGGTGATTTGATGGATGCTGAACTGAATTGTGTTATTGTTGAACCTCAGGGCAAATATATTCTCACACAATTTACGACATGGAAACGTCTATCTGTTTTAAAACGTCTCCATGTTGCCAAATTTATTGCATATATTCGAAAGGTTATTCCTACTCTATTAAAAGACATTTTACAGAGAAGGGCTACCCAGTACTGGATTGGACAGGCACAGTTTAGAGTTGCTAATTTCTTAAGTAAATTCTTAGAATCAAGTGTCGAAAGATACTCAGTTCTTAAGAGTTTCAATGTCGCTGTTAGTTTCGATGATGTAGCTTCGGAGCTCAATGTAATAATCGATGTAACACCTATTCGCGCAATTGAGCGTATAAATGTGTTCATCATTGTCCACTAAATAAAATTAAATCCGGCAAGATCTAGTTAAGATCTTGCCGATCCAAAAATTATTTTTAAGGAGTATAATATGGCTGATGCAACAACCATCATTAGTAGACTCTCGACTAGGTTTACTAATGCTATTAAAGATCGAGAAAAGCCAGATTTTTTAACCAGGGACATTGGTGGACATTGGCGTTCGAATCAACCTTATGTTTCTGGATATTTTCAGGTAATTTATGGTCTGCCTTCTGAGCTTTTTGCAGGGGCGGACAATGTTCAGACTGCCTCAAAGTGGTTACATAGTACTGTTGAAGGATTTACACCTCATACACAAGCTCTTACAAAAGTTGATATTATGGGACAGGGAGCAATTGGTTCTTCCTATGTCGTAAACGTTACTACAACAAGAGAATTTACTCTTACATTTAGAGAATATCAAAATCAGCCAATCTTGAATATTATTCGTAGATGGGCTTCAGTATTTGATCCTTACACCGGTGTGAGTCCATTAGAAGGCAATAAATTCATTCCACAGAACTATAAAGGTTGGGTTGCAGTCGCACAGACTAAGCCTGTTCGTTCTGATGGTGCAGATCTTACAATTGGTGATATTGAAGAGTGTTATATTTATCAAGGAGTATTCCCAACATCTATTCCTGTTGATACTGCAGCAGCTGAAGACATTACTGCTAATGACACTGTTCAATTATCGGTTCCTTTTAGTTTTGATGGAGCGCCACTTACTTCAGCAGAACCAAATGTATCTGCTACGGTAGTTAATTTGTTAAAGGCGTTGAAGTATATGGGAGATTCAGATTCCACATATGCTAAGTATCATGATCACGCTAATAATATCTCTGCTTGGGGTTCACATGGAGGTTCAGTAACATCTGAGGTGAAGCCCTAATTCTTTTCGCCCGTAATTAAAACGGGCTTTCGTGAGAGCAAAAAAGATTTGGTGTCCGCCTCCCAACAAATCTTTGCCGTCGCTCTCTTTTCTGCTCCCCCTCTATCTTTTTGATAGAGGGGGAGTTTTAACCAAAAAAGAAAAATTGGCCAGAGGATTAAATTCCTCTGGCCGTTTTTTAACGATCTTGTTTTACCTGAAGACTAATCTTCAGGTTCGCAAGCTTTTTAATTTGTTCAGCTGTCACTCGATATTTAATCTTAAGTGGCAGACCTTCTTCTGGAATAATTCGCGACTTCTTAATTGCGATATTATTCCACTTTTTATCGATATTTACTTCTTCTCCATCATATGCTTGCTTAAAGTGTTTTGGAAAACATTTGATGAAGAATTTTACCATCTCTTTTGTACTAAAGACAACCAGTAAGTTATCTCTAAGATGATAATACTTCCCCTCGACTTTTTTGTCATCAATTGTGACATATACTTTTATATCATCAATAATTTTTGGATTTGATGATATATAATATACATCATTGACTAATTTACCAAGCTCTATTCGGTAATTAGTCCCTACATGAAAATTATCAACTGATGATCTTTGCTCTGACAGATTTTTTATAACTTCTCTGTACGTCTTCATAAAGAATGGGTTCGCGCATAGCTTTACTGTCAGTACTGTATCAACCATGGTGGGAGAAATTCTAACAATCTCATATCCAACATAGTTAATATAGTATTTTTCATTAATCGGTCTTTCCGACAAGATTTTTAACATACCAGATAATTTTTTCATCTGCTCTTGCCGCTTATAAACATTGTTATAATCTTTGAGAACATCATCTACAGTTATTATTTTGACATTCTCTCTCACGAGCTCTTCAATTTTTTCTTCAGCTAATTTAACATCAAGAGTCACTAATACTGAATTATCAATATTTGACGTATTGATAATTTTATAACTTTTGATATGGCCCAATGATGTTGCAATTATCTGATCTTTTTGGATTTGATAATTTATCACATCTGTTACAGCATACACTAAACTTCCAGTGTACATTTCCACAGCTTCTCGCAGACCTTTGTTAACAGCTTCTTCTTTCGTAGAACCTGTTCCTGTAACAACGACAGCATTAGCTGTTGTTGTTACTACAATAATCATTACTAATGAAATTATCATTTTTTTCATCATAATTCAAATTCTCCTTTTCCGCTCTTTTCGAGCAATATTTTAATAATTCTTCTCGAATGTTTTCTGGAATGTTATTTCCAAATTTTCTTATGTATTGATTTGGAGTTAACACTGTGATAATTTTATGCGCATGTTTTGACCATATTACTATGGTTGCTTGATCTTCTGACACTTTAACTAAACTCACTCTCTTGTTCAGAGTTTGTCTGGGGAGTCCAATATATTCTCCCTTTGCTAATTTGTGTCGGATCAGTTTAAAACCTGATCCGACACGTTCTTCCACTCGTTGACGCGAATGTTCTGAGTGTTTCACTTTCTCCTCCTTTCTTTTTTGATTAATTTGCTGGTTTCGTAAAGTTCTTTAATACAACTCTTACACATTGAAATTTCTCCAAGCTCATGAAGAATTACAATGCACTTGGTTTCTGTAATTTTTTTATTACAGAAATCACATACCGCATTTTGGTTTGTTAACAGATAGAAATTTTTCAATTTACTTTTTCCTCCTTTCTGTCGAATCTAATTGACGCAAATCTTTGAATTTCATATTCATTGAATTGTTTTGTAATTTTTCTCAACAGTTCAATGAATCTTTTTTTTCTTTGGAGAAAACCCAATGAGATCTTTTTTCTTTTTGCTTGTCCCATTATTATTTCTCCCTTTCTTCACCAATTTCAAGTTTAATATTTAGTTCTGGGCACACCTCATTTTCTATAATTTTCATAATTTCATAGATTGAATCTGGGTGAGTAAAGAACTCGATATAATACCATTCACCATCCGTTTTTCCTTGTTCAAAGGGGCGAAAGGAAATATCTCTTGATGCATTGATGAAAAATGTTTTCCAGAGGAGAATATACGCTTTCTTCCAAAGATTCTTATCTTCAGAGTAAAATTGAACTCCATAATTCCCATGAATCTTATCAGGTTCAGATATCCATAATCTTGTTCTCATTTATTTCTCCTTTCTCGAATATAACCTGTGTATTTTTCATATTCTTTTTCTTTCTCTCTTCGTTCTTGAATTTGTTCTGGAAGAAGCCCCCATTTCATCGCTTCTTCGCGTTGTTCAATTAGTGTTATGATATTTTGACGCTCATGATGAGCGATTATCTGGGGAATACCTGTGAAAGTAGCGATGTAGCCCAATGTCATTGGTATTTCCACAAAACACATCCACACTATTAACATTAATCTTCTCACGATATTCCTCCTTTCTTTTTGAGTTAAAAAGACCGTTAGAACTATAAACTCTAACGATCTTTTATTAATTTATATCTATATAATTTCTATATAAACCATTCGAATAATAAAAAATCCGGCAAGATCTAGTTAAAGATCTTGCCGGATTAAAATTATTTCCAATATTTAATATAATTATCTACTACAGTTGTAATCTCGTTAGAGAAACCATATATATCTCTTATTTGTTTTTCAGATAATATCTTACATATTAGAAACATTGTTGATTTGATTTTTACTCTAATTTTATCAATGTCTGATTTTTGTAATTTTTCTTTAGTTAGAGAACTATAAAGGTCTCTACTATTTTCATATTTTTTCAAGTTTCGAACAATATCTATTGCTAATTGAGATTCATACCAAGGTTCTTCTGGTATGTAATATTCTTTATAAAGTAATTCAAAAAATACTCCTTTTGAAGGATATTGTTTTCTACCAATTAATTTTCTTCGTTGGCATTCTGCTAGATGATTTAATAATTCATCTTTCCATTGATCAGAACTAAATATAGCGATTTTAATCATATTATCCGCAATCTCTGAAGCTTGTTCTGATATTTTATTTAATATTTTATTTCGTTTATCTGCAAATTCTAAAATAATATCGCAGAATTTATCAAGAAACATTTTTACTTCTCCTTTAAATAATTATTTATATAAGTAATATTTCTATATAATAATAAAAATTCGGCAAGATCTAGTTTAAGATCTTGCCGATTTATAATTTAATAATTAATCGTCGTCAGCATGCCCGACAATATTTCCATAATGGTCTGTAATGTTTCCACTTTCATTAACAGTAGTATGTCCTTCTTCAGTTGTGATGCCGGCACTATTCTTTTCCCATACATCTTTTGCGCCATCTTCATGCTCATAAACTACGTGATGGGAACTTTCATGTCTTGTTGTCATTGTTAAATTCCTCTTTAAAAAGTTTTTTATCATGGTCTTAATTTAACATCAAAAACTCGGTTATCATATACAAATCCACCTACTCTTGTAACTTCACTCATTCTGAAATCATATATGATTTTAGCAATATATAAACCACCAGCACCGCCAATTAGAATAAATATGATCATCATAGCTATCGAGGCCTTTATCCAATTTACTATTCTTGCACCATAATTTTCAAGTAACAATATAAATTTTTCCAATTTAGTTTCCTCCTTTTCAGGAAAATTGATTACTGCTTGTTTACTAATATCCTCTGGTTCAGCAGGAATAGATTCTGAATTTTCGGTTATAATTTCAAGTTCTTCTTCTTTTCTTGAATCATTATTCATTTAATAGCTCTCCTTTTTTGATGCATATTTTAATAGAAGTTTGGCTAGACGCTTGTGACCTGCTTTCATATAACAATCTCGCCACCAATTTGCAATAGGAACGATATGTTCTTGAGAAATTTCTTTTAATTTCTCTTCTGCTAATTCTGCCGCCTTATCCATATTTTCAAGAACTTCTTCATTAATAGCCATGTTTATTCCTTTTCTCCTTTAAACTGGTCAATTCCTTTTTTTCTAGCAACTGTTGTTCTCCAGTCAAACTTCCATTCATCACAGATAAAGTGAGGTTGCATAAAGGATTGTTGTATCAGGCATTTACAGTCACTCTTCATATGCTTACAGTTTCCACAACACCGCATAGCGTCTATAATATCTTCAAGTTCTTTTGTTGTAACTGTGCTGACTAACCTTTCTAAAGCCTCGAGTTGCGTGCTCATTTGCTTTCTCCTTCTTCTAATTCAAAAGCATACGGACTTTTTGGTGAAGTTGTTTGGTATTCTTTTTTAATATAATATGCTGTTGTATTTGGTTCGGGTTTCAAACCAATCCAACTAACTCTTGTCGGACTTTCAAGTAATTTTGTAAGATTTATTTTCATTTCCTTTTACTCCCTGATTCAAGATATCAATTATCCTGTTCACCTTTTCAATGACTTCGCTGAGCTTTAGGGCAATATTCATGTCAGCTTTAGTAAAGCTGC
>CAZFOG010000307.1:0-8119 GCA_964520685.1 uncultured Nitrospiraceae bacterium
TCTGCCTCGAATACTCCAAAACCCGGGACTGACCCGACGGTTTGCGTAGCAAACCGGGGTCTGTCCCGAGGGTTTTGCTCCAGCCGGTTTTTATCGTCTACGGGTGAACCGCCTGGCTCAAGGTTTGCTGTCCCCAGGGTTCTTGGGACACATCTCAAGAAGAACCTTCGTGCCGCAGTCTCCCCTCTCTTGCGGAACCGGCGCCTTCTGGAGTCCCGTCAGGGACGATAGACAATAGCCCGCCACTTCCAGTGGTGGGACCCAGGTATCCACCACAACGCGGAGTCCCGAAGGGACGGCAGAACAGACTGTGCGAGCCGGTCGTAGCGATGCCCATGGAATTCGGAGGGGCCCTTGGCTAAGATGAAGTACTGCGTCCGCGAACGTGGTTCTGCGCAATGGTCAGGGGGGCGAGGTGCAAAAGGAGTCATAGTCGTGCCGCGAAATAATACGTTCCGCGTATTCGCATGGCAGATGTCTGAACATGGCCGAATTGGGGTACACCGGATGCACCGTCATTGTGCAGATGTTCCCCGACCCATCCAGGACCGAAGGCGGATTATCTGAAGGTCAATGGAGTTGAAACAATGAATCACCGATTTTCCTCACTTCTGTTCTTGTTCGCGGCGATGGTGTTTTCGGGGGCCGCGCGAGGAGCAGAGATGCCGGTCGAACCGTATTCGTCGCGGCCGACGGCCGGCGAGATGGCGTTCGCTGCCCAGTGGAAACAGTTTCTACTCGGACAAGGAGACGCGAACGCAGAGCGTTACGTCCCCGACGTGCCGTTTTCGTTCAAGTGCGGCGAACGAAGCAGCCGGGAATGGGTTACCATCGAAACGGCGAACATCGAGTCGGGGGATTGGCAGAGCGACAAGACGCGCACGCACGTCTTGAGCTGGCAAGACGCCCAGACGTCGTTGTATTGCGAAATGGAACTGACCGAATTCCAGGATTTCCCCGCTTTTCAATGGGTTGTGCGCGTGCGCAACGGCGGGCAGGCGGATTCGGCAAAAGTGCACGACTTCTGGGGCATCGACACCTATTGGCATGCAACTGACGGTTCCATGCCAATGCTCCATCGCTCGGTGGGCTCACCAGGTCACGAGGACGACTTCTACTTCATGAGCGAGTTCATGCACAGCTCGATGTGGAACAAACAGCGCCGGATTGCGATGGACACGCCATCGAACACCGCGTGGGGACAGACCCACGCGTACCTGATACCCAATGACCGGCGTTCGAGCGCGGTGTGGCTGCCCTTCTTTAACTATCAGACCGGGAGTGACGGGTTGATCACCGGCCTCGGCTGGAGCGGCGCTTGGCGGGCGTATTTCGATCACCAGGGGGGAGGGAATTCGACGCTCCTGGCGGGTGTCGAGAACTTCGATTCCATCCTCCATCCCGGCGAGACGGTGCGGTCGACGTTGAATCTGGCGCTGTATTGGCAAGGCGAGTTGCTGCATGGCCAGAACATGTTCCGCAGGCTGGTCCTCGAACACTATTCGCCGCATATTGACGGAAAACTGGTCGAGCCGCCGATTCCCGCCGTGGTGTGGGGAGGAATTCCGTCGAAGGAGCATCTCGAATACATCGAGAAGATCAAGCAATATCAGATTCCATTTGACATCTATTGGTTTGACGCCGGGTGGTACGGAACGGGCGTTGTGCCGTCGTATTCGGTGTTCGAGGGCGACTGGGGACCCATGGCCGGGGACTGGCGGCCCAATCCGAACTGGCATAACGGCACGCTCAAGCCAGTCAGTGACGCCGCGCACGCCGCGGGCATGAAATTCCTGGTCTGGGTCGAGCCGTGCCGCGCCATTCAGGGCCGCCCGGTCACGCTCGAACATCCCGAGTACTTCCTGACCGGAAATGCCGAGGGCAAATCCCAGGACGGGCAAACGCTGCTTCTCGACCTCGGTAAACCGGAATCCTTGAAGTGGGCCGTCGATGTCGTTGGCGGTCTGATCAGGGACTACGACATCGATTGGTACGAGGAGGATTTCAATCTCGACCCAAACCCCTATCTGGAGGCGGCGGCTGAGCCGGAGCGGTGGGGCATGAACGAAATGCGGTTCATCGAGGGCCACTTCGCGTTTTGGGACGCGCTGCTCGAGGAGTTCCCGAACCTGGCCATTCTCAATTGCGCGAGCGGCGGACGGCGGATCGACCTGGAATCGATCCGGCGCGGGCAGCCGCTCTGGCGAAGCGATTACAACTGCTTTCCCGAAGCCACCGCCGAGTCGACGCAGGATCATAGTTACGGCATCCAGTACTGGCTACCGATTCAGGGAAGCATGATTCGTGGTTGGTCGATGTACGACACGTACGAAGCGCGTTGCGCGTTGAGTCCGGGCATGGAGCTTGGCGTCGTCGCGAAGACGGAGCCGGAGTGGCTCCAGATCAAAGCGAACGTCGTTCAAGCGAAACGGTGCAAGAAGTACTTCTTCGGCGACTACTATCCCTTAACAAACCAGCAACGCACCCCGGCCGCGTGGATGGCCTATCATCTCTATCTTCCCGCGGAACGGGAGGGCATGATTGTTGCATTGCGTCGTGAAAAGAGTGACGTTCGTGAGATGACGTTTGATCTGCTGACGATTGACCCGGCGGCGCAGTGGAAGTTTGAAGACTATGACTCAGGCGAAACATGGGTCGTTTCGGGCAAACAGATCCGCGACGAGGGGTTCGAGGTCGTCATTCCGAACCGCCGTGATTCGCGACTGATCTTCTATGCGGCCGAGGGAGAAGATAGGACTTGAAAGGAAGAACACAGAGAATGACCACCCGTTCCTGAAAGTGCGTTGTGTTCATCAGGTTCCCTGCATATGGAGAATGTCGGCTCAGGTAGGCTTGGCTTTGCATTGCCTGGACCGACGCACGGCGGAAGACGCCCTGCAGGGAAGTTGTCGGGCTTGTCAAAGGAGAACGCTCAATGAGCAAACTCGGAATGTGCAGGACGAGCACCTTATTCGTCCTTCTGGCTCTGGGAACGACGTGCGCATGCCACGCACACGCTTCCGTTCGGGCGGTCATCGAAGTCCGCGGCGAGCCGGAATCGGAGGTGATGTGGTTCCGGCCGGGCGCGGTGCTGTTCACCGATCGAGACTATCGACTGGCAGAATGCCCGGCGAAACTGGCAGGAGAGAAGTTCTTGAGGAGTTCCATTGATGCCACCCACTTCGACGTCGTGCAAGATGGCCGCCTGATCGTGCTCACCCCTCAGTCGATTCCCCGTGCCGCCTCTCAGGCCGACGCCCTCGGGGCACAGGGATTCTCGCGAATGGGAGTCGAGCCTTTCCAGTTGCTCGGAGACGACGAGAGGGACCAGATGCTTGTCTACGAAAAGCAGGTGGCCTCCGGAGAGTCCTATCAGTTCGCGAAATACGTCGTTGTGTTGGGGTTCGACGATGCTCGAGGTGCAATTAACAGGCCCCGCGCTGCTGACGGAAAACCGTTCTTCGTCTATCCCGCGGACATCCCCAACACGGGCATGTTGTTCGCGGACCGGCAGGCGCAAGGCTGTTCGGGACACGGCAATAACTCGGTTGCTGAGTGTCAGAACGGCGATATTATTGCGTTCTACAGCATGACGGGAACCGATGCGGACCATTGGGGTGGGCATGGCTCGGGGGGATGGTCAGAATATCGCCGCTCGACCGACAGCGGCCTGACCTGGGGCCCGCCCACGGTTTTCGATTATTCCAAGCGAATGTGGGAAGGGGATGAGGTGTACTCGGCCCTGGTGTACTCCCTCGTCACGGCCCCAAACGGAACCCTGATCGCCACGTTGATACGTTACGCAAGCGCGAAATGGGAGAAACAGCGAACACCGGTCTATCTCCTCAGCGATGACGACGGCCACACCTGGAAGGGACCGTATGAGTTTGATGCGTCTGCCACGGTGAATGATATTTCCTTCACGATGAACACGTCGTTTGTGCATGATGGAGAGGTCTTCATCGTCTTTCGCGGCGGCACCGCGAACATGACTCCGGGGGGGCCGCAAACGCTGTGGGTTTCGGGTGACAACGGCACGTCATTCAGCCGCCGCAGCTTCCTGCCCTTCAATAACGACACCTACTATTGGGCCGCAGGCGCACTTGATGATGGCCAGATCATCGTCTACACCTACGACGCTCACCTGAGGCCAGACGATAAAGCGGCCGAACAGAATATCCCCTATGTGATCAGCACGGATGGCGGACGGACGTGGTCGGACATACAAACCGCGCACTTCGCCAAGGGGATCCGCAATATGCAACTGTCTGGAAAAGTGGGCGAATGGTACTTCATCCAAGGGCGAAGCGGCAGCAACCCGCGAGAGCTGGTGGGTGACGACCCGGGGCCGGAAAGCTTTGTGCTTTACTCGTCGCGAGACGGCATCCATTGGGATGAGGGAATTGTATTGATGAGCAGGTTGCAGACTCCAGGCTCAGGCGATTGCTATTCCGTCAACGAAGTCATCGGCAAATACGATCCCGCGACCCCGGAACGGCTTCTGATCCATTCCGACGTGAGCTACGCAGGGCCCAAAACCAACATGCACCAGTGGTGGGTGACAACGACCCCATGGCCATCGCAGGCCCAGGCCGGCGGCACGGCTCGGGATTGAGAAAGACCGCGTACCTGACGATCCGTTTGCGCAGATGGGGACGAGGGTGTGGGCACCCGTTTTCTTCATACCGGGGAGCCATTGGATTGTGTCGCGGTTGTGTATTCAGGTCTACGCAACTAAGCTGTTCACAATGAGGTCGCGTTACCGATCGTCGTGTCTGTAGTTTGTACCGTCCGGGATAATCCCTCAGAATGTTTCTGGGGTGCGGGAACAGGCATCCACAATGGGAGACCATCATGAGGAGTAGGCCAATCGGTGCGATGTGCGTGGCTTATGCCGGCGCGAGAACTCTATTCCTACTGAGTTGCTATGTGGCTGTGGCAGCATCCACTGGTGCGGCCATCGCCGAAGAGAAGATGACATTCGTAGCGGACGCGCAATGGAAGGTGGTGGACACCTCTGACGTGCTGGTGAAGGCGGGAAGCGCCATGGACTTGAGCGCGGTGAGCGCCGTGCCGTTGGTGGACGGACCGGCTGCAGGGAGCAAACGGTTGCCGCGACTGGTCATCGGGCCCTCTGGGAAACTGGTTGCTAAAGGCAAGCCCGAAAATCCGGTCCGGTTGAAGGGCTTCATATTCCATGTGGTGGACGATGATGCCATGAGTGTTGATGGATTTAGCTGGTTTGGCGTTTGCGCCGTGGATGGGAACGATCTCGCGGAAAGCCAGCGAATGGTCCTGCTCTATACGACCGAGACCGCCAACACCGGCATGGTGGTGACGCCCGATCGCACGACGATGTTCAACGAAGGCACGTTGCCGGTGTTGATGAAGGTTGGACGTCTGGACGCGACGCTACAGAATGCCCACGGAAAGAACATGGCCATTTATGCGATTGGCCTCAATGGGGCGCGTCGGCAGCGCCTGCCGCTTGCCTGCAAAGATGGTCGGCTCAAGATCCATCTCGACACCGCGAGTCTGGAACGCGGCCCAACTGCGTTCTTCGAACTCACCGTGGACTGAGTGTGAGGAGCTAAAGCGGGCAGGTCCACATAGTGACAGGCATGAGTCTCCGGCAGACCTCCACACATTGGCATTCGGCCGGTGATCTGCCGAGGGAGGGGGGGCGTGGGCGTGCTGGAGCATGTGTGTTGGGGTGTTGGGCGAGAGGTGCAGGCGGTGGTAAGAGGTAAGAAATCCGCTGCCAAGCTTCGGGAGGCCCGCCGAGCCCGTGCCCCGGTTTGCTGTTGCCAGGCTCTTCTGGTCCAACGCCCCAATACGCGCTTGCCATCACGCCCCCCCGGCGGCTGTTTGCAAAACCCCAGGAGTTAAGTTAAAGTCAGTTGTGTGTCCGCGGAATTTCCCCCATTCTGTGCGACGGCAAGCTCGCGCTTTCCAACGGCGTTCAGAAGGCCGAATGGCTTAAGACCTGTTTCGGAATGAGACGGAAGCCACGGTTCTCTGGGGCTCGGAGCTCATTGTGATACAGTCACTTACGATCGGCGGCAGGAGACGGTCGGGTACGTGGGGTTCGAGCTCGAGTTCGGCCAGCAACAAGGACGACGTCCATTTCGCCGGCCCCGACGTGCTGGACATGTGGCTCCGCGGCGTGTGCATAATCTTCTGCTGAACCCGTGAGGCATTTTGTCATGAGACTTTCTCTTACGATATTCGCGCTATCAGTCGCGGCATCGTCTTTCGCCGCTTCCGTGACCGAAGAGGTGTACGCCAGACTCGGCAAGGATTATTACGCCAAGATCGACTATCCGTTCGCGCCTGGCACCGAGCGCTTCGTCGCATGGCGCGACCCCGCCAAGACCGAAAGGTCGAAAAGGACGGACGTGCTGTTCCGCCAGCTTCGCGACTTGCCGGGCAAGGACCGGTTCGTCTTTTCCTGGACCCATCCGTGGCCGGAAACTTCGCCAGAGTTCCGCGTGATGACGGAGAACGGCCCCTCGCCGAAAGCGCCGGACGATTCGGAGTTCGTTTACGGGCTTTCCCGCATAGCCGGTTGCAACCCGGTGATGTATTTCACCGACTTCTACAACGTGACCGGCACGTGGCAGGCCCCGCAGCGCTACGCCGAGACCCGTGCATCCATGCTCGGAATGATCCGCAAGGCCTGGCGTAAGTACCGGGCTGTTCCGGTTTTCAGTTGGCATTTGGAGAACCCCTACGTTCCGGCCGGTTGGCGGGACGGAAAATACGGCGATGCACCTTACCGCTTCCGTCGCGAGTCGCCCGGCTATCCGCCCGAACACGAACACGTGATGGGCGAAATCCTCGGCGGAAAGGGCGAGCCGTGCGGTTCTGGGCGCTCGGACGGAACGTCGGGAACGACGTATGCCACGCCGCGCGCCTGGTATGACTCGCGGCTGGACGAAATCGCGTCGTTCCTGAAGGAGCTCAAGGACGAGGACGGAACGCCCATTCCGGCGGTGGTTCGGCTTTTCCACGAATGCGAGGACGATTGGCACTGGTGGGGCAGAAGTTCCGCCTCCACCCGCGATTACATCATGCTCTTCCGCTATACCGTCAACCGCCTGAGGGAAGCGACCGGCGGCGGGAAGGACCTTCTTTTCGCCTATTCGCCGGACCGTTACTGGAAGAGCGTTGCCTCTGCCGACGGCGCAGGGGACTTTCTCTACCGCTATCCCGGCGACGACGTCGTGGACATCGTCGGCTATGACGATTACTCGATTGGGACCGGCAGTGATGAGGAGGTCGCCAAGCGCCTTACGCGCACCATTGAGCTAATGCGGATGGTGTCGGCGTTCGCCGCCGCGCACGGCAAGGCATGCGGACTTTTCGAGACCGGCGTCCGCGGCGCCCGCGACGACGCTTACGACTGGATTTTCGCCGCGATGACGGCGCCCGGGGTCGAGTTTGGGTTCGTCAACACCTGGGGAGGAGAGTACACGATCCCGGCGACGAAAGCCGGCATGGAATGCTGGAAGCGTTTTCTCGCACGCCCGGAAGTGATCACGTACGGACGCGACATCCGGCTGATCTTCTATTCGGCCGGGGATACGGTTCCGGCGCCGGAAACCAAGACGGTGAGGACGGACAAGATTGTCTTTCTGGGCAACAGCATTACGATGCATGCGCCGTCGGAGTCGATCGGATGGACGGGGAACTGGGGCATGGCGGCCAGCGCCGGGGAGAAGGACTATGTTCACCTCGTGGTTCAAGCGTTGACGCAACCCGCCGCAAGCGGTATCCCCGCGCCCACGTTCAAGGTCCTGAACATCGCCGACTTCGAGCGGCAATATGCCACATATGCCGTCGAGGAGAATCTGCGCGAGGTTATCGAGTTCAAACCGGACCTGCTCATCTTGGCCATAGGCGAGAATGTGCCCGACTTGACGACGCCGGAATCCGAAACACAGTTCTGCGAGAGCGTGGACAAACTGCTGAAGGCGTTCCAGAAGGATGGTAACCCGGCGATCATCGTGCGAAGCGGTTTCTGGCCATCCTCGAACAAAGACGCGTGCCTCGAGCGCGCCGCCGCCGGCGTGGGCGCTACGTTCGTCGATATCGGTGCACTCGCCAAAGATGAGGC
>CAZFOG010000308.1:0-8106 GCA_964520685.1 uncultured Nitrospiraceae bacterium
GCTGGCCTTGTGGGACGCCCCCTGCAATACCCCGGCGCTGGTCGTGAAATAGGTCTTGGGACTGTCAAGACGATGCTGGATTATGACCGATTCGTGGTAATGGTCCGTGCCGCTGCCGCGCAAATCCGCGGGAATCAGGACCTCCTCTCGGAGCTCGATTCGCATGGAGGCGATGGCGATCACGGCACCACTATGGCCCGCGCTATGAACTGCATTGAAAAGGCCATCGAGGACGACACATCGTCTTCGCTCAAAGTCCTGCTGCAGGCAGTCGGATGGGCCGTGATGGGCGTCGACGGCGGGGCTACCGGGCCCCTGTTTGGCACGTTTTTCATGAGCATGGCCGATGCCGCGACCGGAGCAGATGCCCTGGACGCGAAAGGCCTCGCCGCCGCATTCGCCGCCGGGCTGGCCGGCGTACAGAAACGCACCCGCGCCCAAATCGGCGACAAGACCTTGATTGACGCCCTCGTTCCCGCCGTCGAGGCCGCCCGATCGGCCGCGGAAGGCGGCGGCTCGGTCGAGGACGTGCTGCGAAGCGCTGCCGATGCTGCGCGCGCCGGCGCGGAGCGCACAGCCGCGCTCCAGGCCCGGTTCGGACGCGCCAAGAACATCGGGGAGAAGAGCATTGGACCACCCGACGCCGGAGCAACCTCGGTTTCACTCATATTCAACGGATTTCTGGAAGGAGTAACCTCACATGCCTGATGCTGACAAGAAAACTGCCGACAAAGAGAAGGATTTCGGGATCGGAATCCCCCAGGATACGCCCGGATTCTTTCTCAAAGGGTCCGCCCACCTCGAGTGGGGTATGAAACACCGCCTCTCGCGGATATTCAATCCCCAAAGCGGCCGCACCGTCATGCTGGCCTTCGACCATGGCTACATCATGGGGCCGACCTCGGGCATCGAGCGCATCGATCTCAGCATTCCGCCCCTCATCGAGCACGTCGACTGTCTCATGTGCACCCGCGGCGCCCTCCGTACCTGTATCCCTCCCGAGACCGACAAGCCGATCGTCATGCGCTGCAGCACGGGGGCGACCGTTCTCAAAGACTTGAGCGACGAGGTCATCGGCGTCACCGTCGAGGATGCTCTCCGCATGAACGCCGCCGCCGTGACTACCCAGGTCTGCATTGGCGCGACCCATGAAAAGGAGACCCTCGAAAACCTGTCCTATCTCATCAACGAAGGGAATATCTACGGCGTTCCCACCCTCGGCGTGACCGCCGTCGGCAAGGAACTTGTGCGCGATGCGCGCTACCTCGGTCTGGCCTGCCGCGTTATTGCCGAGTTAGGCGCCCATTTCGTCAAGACCTACTACTGCGAACCCGATTTCGAGGAAGTGGTCGCCGGGTGCCCCGTTCCTATCGTGATCGCGGGCGGCAAGAAACTCCCTGAAAGAGAAGCCCTCGAAATGGCCTACAAGGCCATCGACCAGGGGGCCATGGGGGTCGATATGGGCCGCAATATCTTCTGCGCCGCCGACCCCGTCGCTATGGTCCAGGCCGTCCGCAAGGTCGTCCACGAAAACGAGAAGCCCGGCAAGGCCCTCGACATGTACGAAACCCTGAAAAACGAACGCGCAAAGTAGCGTCGCGTGCGGTATGATACCCACGGCGCAACAGGCGAACTAAACCAGGAGGAACCGGGTTATGGCTGACATGACCAGGAGACAAATGATAGGCGGCGTGGCTGCCGGGGCGGCAATGCTCGCCATCGGCAGCAGCGCACGCGGGAGTGAGGTGAGAATGCCCGAGAACAAAGACTTCTACAAAGCAGATGGTACCTTCCACGTCGAGGCAGCAAAAGAGGCCTATTACGACATGATGCGGCGCTTCCATTACCCCATCGTCGACCGGCTCAGGGGCGATGAGTTCTGGGCGGTCGATTTCGGCATGGGCAAGTTCACCGAAGTGGGCATGGCCGGCATCTTCTGGCTCAATAACAAGGAGCACGATTATTTCGGCCACGATATCTACCTTCTGCCCGGCCAGATGATTCCCGAACACCGCCACGTCAAGACCGAGGAAGCCCGCCCGAAGATGGAAGGCTGGCAGACGCGGCATGGGTTCGTCTGGACCTACGGCGTGGGTGAGCCCCACCCTGGCGACGTGGAGCGCATCCCGCCCAGTCACCGCGAAATCGCCAATGCCCGTTGTGCCACTAAGGTTATGCCCGGCGAAGTAACCTATTTGCCCAAGGCGGAACAGTGGCACTTCATGCTGGCGGGACCCGAAGGCGCCATTGTGACCGAGTACGCCTCGTACCACGACGGTGCGGCGCTGCGGTTCAGCCATCCGGACGTCAAGTTTTAATTCGTCATCTGGCCGGCGCGAAGGGCTGCCGAATCTCCGTTCGCAGCGCCCTGCGCCCGATGCCGGCTGTCGTGAAATGGGCTGACAGCCGGGCACGTGAAGCCCGGCGGAAAGGGCCCCTGTGCGGTCGCAAAACAGAAGGACGAGGAGTCTGGTGAGTTTCTCTCAAATCAATCTCTTGCGCATCGGAATGATGATGGCATGCCTGACGTGGGTTGCCGTGGCCGTTGCCGGTGAAGACGTTTCCATTTACGCGAAGCGCGACACTTGGCCCGAGACCATGACGGCCACCCGGGCGGCGTTTCAGAGTGCCGGCGACAGTGCCGCCTACGATGCGGGACCCTGGTATACCACCGGTGCCCTCAAGGCCGATGCCTTTGCCCATGCCCTGTTTCCCGAGCAGGCGGTCGACCTGCAGGCCAAGAACGCGGAGGACAAGCGCGTCTGGGTCGCGCATCCCGAGTGGAACGATGGCGTTGTCATCAATCTCCCCGGCGGCGACTCGCACTCGACCTACCTTTTCCGCACCATCAAAGCGGCCGCGCCCCTCAAACTCACCGCCTGCTTCGGAAGCGATGACGGACTCGAGGTCTGGCTAAACGGGGAGAAGATCATCTCGAACGACGTTCCCCGCGTGGCCGCTCCCGATCAGGACAAAGCATCGCTCACACTCAATGCGGGCGATAACCAGCTCCTCATGAAAATCTACAACCGTAGCGGCGGCCACGCCTTCTACTTCGCTGTCTCCGACGAACGCCTCGAAGCGCTTTGGCGCCAGATGGCCGCCGATTTCCCGCGCCAGGCCCGGTGGTTCCAGCAGAGCGTCGGTGGTGATGGCCATCACCAATGGTTTCGCGCCGCCGGTGACATCGCTATCGAGGAACGCATTGTCAGCGAGACCCTGAATCCGCTGGGCGAGCTGGCCGCCGGTCTCATGAACGAACTCAATGCCCTCAAGGAGGCCCAGGCCCCTGTCCACGACCCGCGTTGGCTGGCCCTGTTCGAACGGTCCCGTGTAGCGGCCGAGAGCGCAGGCCTTCTGGCGCGCGTCAACTTCGAAGCTCTCCAGCGTGCTGTCGCCGATCTTACCGTAACCTATCCCAGCCAATACACCAGCGGCGACGCATTCGCCAAACGTGTCGCCGAACTGGAAGAAGCCGTCCGGCATGCCCGTCAGGCATTGGCCGAGGCCAAGCCGGGCGCCGAATCCGCTCTTGGCGATGCCGCTCGTGAGGCAGTGGCGGCCCAGCGCGAGGCCCTCCTCGCCAACCCTTTGCTCGATTTCGACCGCCTCCTGCTCGTGAAGCGCGCCGATCGCAACCTGGGCCTCCCCCAAAACTGGCAGGGCAACTGTGCCGTGGCGCGCGCGGGCTACGACAACGAAATCACTGTCATGAATCCCGTCTCTGCTGAAGGAACCCTCACCACGTTTTTCAAACCCGAAGAATCCAGGTTTGTGGGCGACATCGATCTCCATTTCGATGCCGGCAGGATGCTCGTCTCCATGCCGGGCTCCCACGACCGGTGGCAGATTTGGGAGATTGCCGGTGACGGCTCCGCGGCACGTCAGGTTACCCCTGGTGACTATCCTGATGTCGACAACTACGATGCCTGCTACCTTCCGGACGGACGGATCGTGTTCGCCTCGACCCGCTGTTTTCAGGGCATTCCGTGCGTCGGAGGCGCCGATGCTGTCGCCAATCTCTGCATCATGAATCCCGACGGCACCGGCATCCGCATGCTCTGCTTCGATCAGGACCACAACTGGTGCCCGACCGTACTCAACAACGGCCGGGTGCTGTTTTCCCGGTGGGAGTACTCCGATACGCCGCACTACTTCTCGCGGCTCCTCTTCCACATGAACCCCGACGGCACCAATCAAATGGAGTATTACGGCAGCAACTCGTTCTGGCCAAACTCGATCTTCTATGCACGGCCCATCCCCGGCCACCCGACCAAGGTCATCGCCATCGTTTCCGGTCATCATGGCGTCGCTCGTATGGGAGAATTGATGGTTTTCGATCCCGCCGCGGGACGGCGCGAGGCCGACGGCGCCATCCAGCGTATTCCCGGCTACGGCGAAACCGTCGCCCCCGTGATTGCTGATCAGTTGGTCGCTGATTCCTGGCCGAAATTCCTCCATCCCTATCCCCTGAGCGACAAGTATTTCCTGGTATCGTGCAAACCCACGCCCAGTGCCCTCTGGGGTATCTATCTCGTAGACATCTTCGACAATATGGTCTTGCTCAAAGAAGAACCCGGGTACGCCCTGCTCGAACCCGTTCCTTTCCGCGCCACCCCGGCCCCGCCCGCCGTCCCCGACAAGGTGCGCCTCAACTCCAAGGATGCCACGGTTTACCTGGCCGACATCTACCAGGGCGACGGTCTTGAAGATATCCCCCGCGGCACCGTTAAGAGTCTGCGGCTATTCGCCATGCACTACACCTATCCCAGAATGGGAGGGCACATCCACGTCGGCGTCGAAGGACCGTGGGATGTCCACCGAATCCTCGGAACCGTACCCGTGCTCGAGGACGGCTCTGCCGTGTTCACGGTCCCCGCGAATATGCCGATCGCCGTCCAGCCCCTGGATGAGCGCGGCCGCGCCCTCCAGGTTATGCGAAGCTGGTTCACGGCCATGCCGGGTGAAGTGCTCTCGTGTGTCGGCTGCCACGAACAGCAGAACATGGGACCGCCCGTGACCCGCACCCTGGCATCGCGTACCCCGCCCGCGGCCATCCAGCCCTGGTATGGCCCCGAACGCGGATTCAGTTTCAAGCGTGACGTGCAACCCGTCCTCGACCAGTTCTGCGTCGGCTGCCACCAGGGCCAGGAGGGGCGCCCCGATTTTGCCCGCAAGGAAGAGAACGGTTGGAGCAATTTTACTCCATCGTACCTTGCCCTGCACCCCTACGTCCGCCGGCCCGGACCCGAAAGCGACTACCATCTGGCCACGCCAATGGAATGGCATGCCGGCACAAGCGAACTGATCCAGATGCTCGAGAAAGGCCATCACGGCGTTAGACTCGACGAAGAGGCCTGGGACCGCCTCCACACGTGGATCGACCTGAACGTTCCCGACCATGGCACCTGGCATGAACACCGGCCTATCCCCAACGAGTTCGACAAGCGCCGCGCCTATATGCTCGCTAAGTATGCTAATCGCACCGAGGACCTCGAGGCCATTCCCGAGGGGCTCGGCGCGCCGCGCGAATACGTTCCGCCGGAGCTGCCCGAGATCAAACAAAGTGCAGCCACTCCCATCGACGGATGGCCCTTCTCCAGCGAGCAAGCCCAGGCCCTCCAGCGGGCCGCGGCCGGGACCGTCACCGCGGCCGAAGGGGCAACAGAACCGCAGAAGAAAACGATCGATCTCGGCGATGGCCTGGCGATGGAGTTCGTTCTCATCCCTCCAGGCGAGTTCATCATGGGAAGCGCAACCAGCGCTCTCGACGAACAGCCCCAGTGCAACGTGACCATCGAACAGCCCTTCTGGATGAGCGTCACCGAGGTCTCGAATGCCCAATACGCCCGATTCGATCCCGCCCATAATACCGGCACCATCGATCAGCACAACAAGGACCATACCCGGCCCGGCTATGCAGCCAACTTGCCCGGCCAGCCCGTCGCTCGCGTGTCCTGCGACGAAGCCATGGCGTTCTGCCAATGGTTGACCGGCCGCGCGGGGGCACCCTGTACGCTCCCGACCGAAGCGCAATGGGAATGGGCCTGCCGCGCGGGCGCCGATACCCCCTTCTTCTACGGCGATATGAACGCCGACTTCTCAGCGTTCGCCAATCTGGCTGACCAGTCCATCAGGCTCCTGGCCGTCGCGGGCATCGATCCCCAGCCCATCGCAAACCCGAGTCAATACGACGACTTTTTGCCCAAGGATGCGCGTTTCGACGACGGAGAACGCATCGTGACGGACGTGGGCAAGTACCAGCCGAGTCCCTGGGGATTGCTCGACATGCACGGCAACGTCGCCGAATGGACGCGCACGACGTTCGCCCCTTATCCCTATGTCGAAGACGGGCGCAACGACCCGGATTCGCGCGAGGACAAAGTGGTTCGCGGCGGGTCCTGGCTTGACCGGCCCTACCGTTCCACGGCCTCCTTCAGGCTCCATTACAAACCGTATCAGAAGGTCTTCAATGTTGGCTTCCGCGTGATTATGCCGGTGGAAGCGGGGGAGAAGGTCAACGTCGCGCGAAACTAGGCATCGGCGCTGACAACAACACGGTACGGCGGACTTTGGCTCCAGAATCCGAGCGCGTCGGCATCCGTCCTGTCAGCACCGGGCCGTGGAGGTCGTTTTGAACGGCTCTTCTGTGAAGACGGCATGGATCGGTCGCGTATGCGTGATGCTTCTCGGCATTGGCATGGTCATGGTTTCTGTCGCGGCCCAGGAGTCCGTTCTATACGAACGAAAGGCCACGTGGGCCGACACTATGGTCGCCGCCCGAGCCGCGTTCCAGCAAGCGCGTGGTGCTAATGCCTCCCGAAGCGCTTCAACGGGCGTCATGCGCGGCACTCAGGAACCTCAAAGCATCTCGCTGGACATCTCCGGGTTCGACGAACTCTGGCTCCAGGCCGACATCGGCGGCGACACCTACAATTTCGACCAGGCCATCTGGGGAGAGCCCATCCTCGTGCGCCCGGACGGCTCCACCGTGCCCCTGACCACACTCAAACCCCTCTCCGTCAGCGTGGGGTGGGGCAGCCTCGTTCTCGACAAGGACCATCAGGGCAACCCCCTCAAGATGGCAGGCCAGGACTATGCTTTCGGGTTCTGGGCGCACGCCCCAAGCCTTCTCGGCTTCAAACTCGACGGCCACTACACGCGCTTCGAAACCTCCGTTGGCATCGGCGTTGCCGCCGGTACGAATGGTAGCGTTAGCTTTCATGTCACTAACCGTCCCAATCGGCTGCCCGAGCTCTGGGACGCTCTGGAAAAGGACTTCCCCGCCGAATGTGAAGCCTTCGCGAGAGATGCAGGCGCCAACGCCCATTTGGCATGGTTCGAGAGCGCGTCCACCATTGAAACGCAGCTTGTCGAAAAGGTTCTGAAAGAGATCGGGCCCGCCGCGGTTCGATTTCGCATACGCGCAGAACCCCTGAACGACCTTGGCGCGGTGTCCTCCCTCGCCCTCTATGCTGAAGCCGCCGCGTTTCGCCGGCATATGCGTGCCCTCACAGACAAGCTTGCCTTGGTCAATGCCCAGGCCCTGCGCCGCGCCGTTACCGACCTGAATGAACACTACCCCGACGCATACGAGCAAGGCGCCCGCCATCTTGAAGACGTTGAGAGTCTCGAACAGCAGCTCTCCGCTATCCGTAAGAGCCTGGAACAGGGAGACTTGGCCGATCCGGAAATCGCAGAGGCGCTACTCAAGACGCAGCGTAATATCTTGCTCGACACCCCGCTCCTCAACTTCAACGAAATCCTCTTCGTTCGCCGAAGCGTAACCAGTCCCGGCCTTGGCCTTCCCGCGAACTGGCAGAGCAACTGCTCCCTCCCTTCCACCGGCTACAACAACGAAATCGCCGCCCTTTCGCTTCGTGACGACAATGTCTCCCGCACCATCTTTCGCCCCGATGGCGATTTCTTTATCGGAGACGTTGACCTTGACTTCGACGCCAACCACATGCTCTTCTCCATGTCCGCCAAGGACGCACCCTGGCACGTATACGAAATCGATGCCCTTGGCAACGGTCTCACCAGGGTTTCATTCGGCAATGAACCGGACGTCGACAACTACGATGCCTGTTATTTGCCCGACGGGCG
>CAZFOG010000309.1:0-4053 GCA_964520685.1 uncultured Nitrospiraceae bacterium
TGGACGAGGTCACCTATGTCTGCGCGGGGATCAACCATCTCTCGTGGTTCATCGAGTTTAAGTGGAACGGCCAAGACGCCTATCCGCTGATACGCAAGGCCATGAATCGCAAGAAGGTTCTCAACACCGAGCAGGTGCGCAACGAGATGTTTCTTCATCTCGACTACTACGTCACCGAATCGAGCGGCCACAACTCCGAGTACAACTGGTGGTTCCGCAAGCGCCCCGAACTGATCGAGAAATACTGCACCCACGGCACGGGCTGGAATCCGGGCGCATACGCCTACATCCTCGACGAATACCGCAGGCGCGCGCGCACCTGGAAGGGCGAAATCAAGAAGTGGTTCGCCGAGGGCGCGCCGTTCCCCCTTGAACGCGGGCACGAATACGCCTCCAACATCATCAATGCCCGGATGGGCGGCGACCCCTACAAGTTCAACGGCAATGTCCCCAATACGGGCCTCATCACCAACATTCAGCGAGACGCGTGTGTCGAGGTGCCCGTCCTGGCCGACCGGCGCGGGCTCAACCCGATTTACGTGGGCGCATTGCCGCCCCAGTGCGCCGCCCTGACCGGCGCTGCCGTCGCGTCCGAGGAAATGGCCGTCGAGGGCTGCCTCACCGGCGATCCCAAGCGCGTGTTCCAGGCGATCGCCTATGACCCCCTGACCGCGGCAGTGCTGTCTCTGGCGGAAATCAAGCAGATGGTCACCGAGATGTTCCGGAAGAACAAGGCGTATCTTCCCCAGTTCAAAACCATTGCGTTTTGATCTGCCACGGTTGCGCCCGGCGGGCTCGCACAAAACGAGAGGACCTGGCACATGAGTTACCAGATTGGTTTCGATGCCATTCATCTGAAACCCGGGCCGCGCCTCGCCCATACCGAATACTGCTCGAACGAGCAGCTCATGAAGGCGGTCCGTCGCGAGAGCGGCCAGGCCTTCGAGGACGCGTGGGAGCTCGACCTCATCTGGAGCAACAACGACGGTCCTGTGCCCTGGGCGGAGCGCGGCCGCACCACCGACATGGGACACGCCGAATTCCTCGAGGGCGGGGTCGATCGCCGCGCCGCACAGGCTTGCCCGTTCACGAACCCCGAGGAAGTGCTTGCATTCGATGCCGTCGAGGAGTATGGCCTTCCCGATTTTGATGAGCTGGTGACGTACTACGAAGCGCATTTCCAGGAAGCGCAGCGGGCACGGCCCAACCAGGTCTTCACGGCCGGCTACTACAAGACGATCGTCAGCGGGGCCATCGAGGCCTTCGGGTGGGAGATGCTCTTGCTGGCCGCCGCGGACCTCGCCCGCTTCGAGAAGGTGCTGGACTCGATCTACCGCCTCAGTCTCCATCACTACAAGGCCTGGGCACAAACCTCCGCCCCCGTGTTCATCTCCCACGACGACATGGTGTGGTCCGAAGGCCCCTTCCTGGATCCCGCGTTCTACCGCGCCGTCATCTTTCCCCGCTACAAAGAGATCTGGAAGGTGCTCAAGGACGCCGGCAAGACCGTGCTCTATTGTTCCGATGGCAATTTCACCATGTTTATCGACGACATTGTCGAAGGGGGAGCAGACGGGCTCATCTTCGAGCCCATGACCAGCCTCGAGGGCGTGGTCGAGCGTTACGGCAAGACCCACTGCATCGTGAGCAGCAAGGTAGACTGCCGGACCCTCACCTTCGGTACCGGCGAGCAAATCCGGGCCGAGATCGATGCCACCCTCGAGATGGCGCTCGACTGCCCCGGCTTCATGTTCGCCGTCGGCAACCACATCCCCAGCAACGTTCCTCTCGAAAACGCCCGGTTCTACATGGACTATCTCCGTCAACACTGGACACGGTAAGCGCCGCCCGGCACTATGGATGAACGCAGTGCGCCCGCCCTGCTATAGTCGTGGGGGAACCAACTTCTCCTATATGGGGCCGGCGGGGGATGCCGTCATGAAGTGCCGTACGTGGACAAGAGTTGCCGCTGGGATTGCGTGCTCGGGAATCATCACCGCCTTTTCCGTGGGCCTTTACGTGCTTGGACACGCCGGTCCCGCTCGTCAGCGCGCGGTGTGCGAGGAGAATCTGAAACGCATATTCCTTGCGGTTCAGGCTTATGCGTCCAACGACCCGGCCGGCCAGTTCCCGCCGCTGGCTCCGGTGGGCGGCCCTTTGGCTGTGAAATGGGACGCGCTCTATCCCGAACATCTCGACGAACCCGGCATCTTCACGTGTCCTGCATGCAAGGACGCGCCCCAACTCCCGCCGGACCCCACGCCCGCGGATATCGCATTGGCGATGGATGACCATTGCTACTGGTATCTCGGATACGTGGTGCCGAATGAACACCGGCTCCTGACATTCGCCGATACCTGCAAGAGACTCCTGGAAGAGGGCGGCACGTTTGACTCCGACCTCGACGACCGGCAGGGCGCGCTGTTCCTGCGCCTTCGCGACGGGGTCGAGCGCTGGTTCGTATCGGATTGGTCGCAGGCGATTCGATATGCGAGCGCGATTCCCGTTCTTATTGAACGCCCCGGCAATCATGGCGGCGGCGGGCACGTGCTGTACCTCGATGGCCATGTCGAGTTCATCCCCTATCCGGGCAAGTATCCGATGACCACCGCGAGCATGCAGGCCCTGTGTGCGCTCGACGGCGTCATTCCGGGGGCCTCACCACAGCCGGCGCTGTCAAGCCCCGGCAAAGTGTCCGTTCCCCGGGAATTGACCGACGCCATCATGACCGGCAAGACGGGATTGGTGTTCTGCGATATCAACAAGGTTATGTCTGTGGTTTCCGAGGACTTCGCCCATCCCACCTACCGCGACAAGGCAGGGTTGCACAGCCATTTGACCATGATGCTGACCGGCGGGTACATGGACGGCACGGCCGTATTCACCCACTATTCCTTCTACACGTTCAACGCCGACGGCACGTGGGGCGTCTATCCGGTCAAATTCACCGCAAAATTTGGCACGGCCATGCTCGACTTGACCTTCCGGCGGGAAGAGGATACCTGGCGTGTCATCCGTATCAAGGACTCTGTGAGTTCCTCCACAGCCGGCAATTAGCGGAGAGGATTCCGCCGCCCGATTCACCCCTGCACACCCGGTTTGCCCTCGATGGCATCATGTGTTATGGTCGCAACACAAGGGAACCCATGCGGTGCAGCAAGGGTTCATCATCAGCGCCGGGAGACCCTCATCCTGCCAATCGAGGAGTGCCTCTCCCATGGGACGCCGGCCGGTGAAGCGGCGGCCCGTCAAAACACAAGGAGACCAGCAACATGACAATCCGTAGGCCATCCCTGAACATGGTACTGGCAATTGCGGTAATCGGCTCGGGTTTTGTGCCGGCAGCCATGGCGGCCGATAGCAGCGGCAACTGCGCGGGAACCTGGCTCGGCGCGTTCGACGTCGCGGGCAAGACGGCAACGGTTCTCGTGTGCATACCACCCGGCGTGGACACGGCGGGCACCACCGTGGCCTTCCTTGACCTCGAGAAAGGCCCCGTGGCCGCCGAGACCAGGGCCGTGTCGGTCGATGCGGATGCGGGCATTGTGACCGTCGTCGTGGAAGGTGATGCCTTTGGAGCAAAGGACGAGGTGACGCTTACCCTCCGGAAACCCCAGGGCGAGCTGCTCGGTTCCGCCGCGAACACCGCGGGTGACCCCGTGGCGCCCTTGTTCACCGTATCGCGCATCACCCCCGAGCTGGCGGCTCACCTCAAGAAGTCCGCGGGCCTCGAGGGCGGAGTGCCCAAAGGCCTGATCGAAGCGCTGGAGACCATGAAAGCCGGTTTCGAAAGCAAGAGCATCGACAAGGTCATGGCCAGCATCTCCGAGGGTTTCTCCCATTACCAGTGGCCCAACAAGGCTGCTTACCGGGCATTCATCGAGGGCGCCATGATTCAGGGCGAGCTCGACCGGGCCGAATTCGACATGCAGTACGCCGAGTTTACCCGGAACGATGACGGAACCTGGACCGTGTATCCCATCGAGGTCCTGGCGATGTTCGGCAGCGCAACGTGCGAGTTAACTCTCAAGCAAGAAGATGATGCCTGGCGTG
>CAZFOG010000309.1:4153-8085 GCA_964520685.1 uncultured Nitrospiraceae bacterium
CTATTGGGCGCTGCCGTCAGTCCACAGGCCAGCAGCCCATGTCGTCATACGGATCGATGTCCGGGGTGACACGAATCGGGGTGGTAAACGTTTGTGCGCCAAGGTCGGCCTCGACGAAGTAAGCCGTCCAGCCTTGGGCCGGTGGCGGACAATAGCCAATATACGTGCCGTTGGCTTGAGGCGACAAATCCGTGCTCGTGTAGATCGGGCCGACCGTCTCAAGCCGGAAATCCCGGGCATTCGGGTTCGTGGCCTGCCAGAGCTTCACGGAGTCCGGCGTCTTCGAGGGGGTCACAATGAAGGCGCCGTTCGCATCGACCGTCCAGTCGATGTCCGGGTTTTCGTAGCCGTACACCTGGTTGAATCCCCAACTGAAAATCTGCCAGAGGTTGTCGTAATCGTCGAGAAGGCCTTCCATGTAATGGTCCTTGTTCGGGAAGTACCGAAGGCGCATGTCGGTCTGGTTGGGTACCTCGCTCAGATAGAACCGCGAGGAATCCGGCAGGAAGAACTGGTCGCCGGATGCGTTCAAGATGAGCGTGGGCATCGTGAACTTCGGCATAAACGAATAGGGGTCGACGATGTTCAACAAGTCCGGCGCCAGCGGGTCGGTTGCCGCCCTGCAGAACAGGTCGAAGTCCACATAGTCCTGGATAGCCGGCGAATACAGGCCGTAAGCTTCCCAGTGATGCTCGACTTGCAGGGGCAACTGGAACACGTCAATCACGATGGGAACAACGGCTGACACACGAGGATCGACCGCGGCGGTAAGCCATGCGGTCCACCCGCGCTTCGAGGCGCCAAGAACGATGAACTTGTCCAGGGTGTCTCTGGTCTGTTGCACGGCGTCCATGCCCTTCACGGCGGCTTTTACCATGGCGCAATGGACCGGCCATGTCCAATCCCCTGTGGTCAGGCATTTGTCCATACTGTAGGCCAGGATCTCGTCCTCGGTTCGTCTATTGTCGACCTCGTCGGTGAAATACAGCGGTTGGTTTGGCACTTGATCGATCTGGGCGAAGCAGGAGCCAAGCCCAATGGCCACCGTGGCGAACAACCCGTCCGGGGTCGGGTATTTTAACGGATTCGAGCCTCCGTTAATCAGGTAAATGACTTCATCGCCATGGAACCAGGGTACGACCAGTATCATGTCGTGTTCCCAAAGGGGACGGTCGACTTCCGCGGTGGTGCGCCAAGACTGAGACGTGACCACCATCTCGTAGCCTTCCCAGCCGAAGTGGTCGTCCTGGTCAACAATGGTGAAGCTGGAATTGGGATCGTTTGCCCCGACGTACTCGACCAGGGCATTTTCCGACAAGCCGGGCGTTGCGGGTTTGAATACGGCGCACACCCACTTGTCGCTGGTCGAGCGGAACGTGTAGGGATTGGGCTTCCCTTCGAAATCGCCTTCCCACCGATCAAAGACCCAGCCGGGGGCGGGCGTGGCGGTCAGCGTAACTCGCGAATACCAGACATAGTAATGTGATCCTACAGACGGACTAACGGTCCCCTCTCCAATCTGGGTTACGATAAGGTAGTTTGCGTACGCGGGAGCCATCATGCACATCACCGCGAGCAGCGTAGCTGCAAATATCACACGTTTCATTCGTACTTCCTCCTTGGGATTCTTTCCCAGAATCGGCCCTACTCCACCGAATCATCAGAGTACGATGCTGTCTTCCACCCACCTCCCCTCTGCTAAGCCCGCTCAAACCTTCTGGTCAGATTGGGCTGGTCGCAATTGGTGAGGGAACCGCGCACGGGTTCTGAAGGAGAGGTCTTGTCTCTATGCCCTCCGATCGCCGTTATGGCCGCACAGCCGGTGCTTGTCCTGAGCGGAAAGCAGAGCAACCGGAAGCAAACTGAAACGCTACGTTGGATGGTATTCCCAACCCCTACATCGAGCATAAAAACAAAATTCTTTCCCGCAAAATCCCATGTGTTCTCTCCCGCAGCGTCGAAAATATCCCTTAACTGACCGGTTGTCAAGACGTTTTATGACAAAAGCCAGAAAACAGTTGACTAAATTCTTGGAACAGCTCGGACTGAAATGCGATTAATGCTATTTTCAGCAAAACCTCCACCTGCCTTGCGCCTGGTAATACGCAGACTTGGGTTACGAAGAGAGGGCCTGTTTTCCCGCGAACAGACGGTTTTGGGATATTTCACATCAGCCAGAGGCGTGTACGAATCGGACTGCATTCATGCAGAATCGATTGAGCAAGGCTGGGATGCTCGCCAGTTGAACGCTGCGAAGTATCCGGGTCTGGCCGTCTCAGGACGTCTGGTCGGATTTCCGGGCCGCGCCGCGGCGTTTCCGTGCGGCGAATTCCGGAGCCTCTTTGATGCACAAGACGAGGATGCGCGCGGCCTCTTTGAGCAGCCCCCAGAAGCCGCGGCGGTATTTGCCTTCCTGAGCGCCCGGCTCGGGAAACCCGTCTTCGGTCGCCTTGGCGTTGCCCCAGTTCTCGAAGAGGCGCCCCCACTCGGACGCGAGGCACAGTTTCATCTGGCGCTTGCTCTTGAAGGGATACCAGTACACGTCGTGATACAACACGCTGGCGATGTACGCCCATGGCGCCAGCCAGGTCTTCAGCGACCATTCCAGGGGCTTCTTGAGGGGGCCCCAGTAAATTTTGTGCTGCATCCTGCTGGCGAACGTCATCTTCTTGTACGGCCCGATGAAATGCCAGTTCTGCCGCGCAACCGGTTCATCGCCCGCGAACTCGATTTCGTTCACGTCGCCGCAACCAAGCCCCTTCTCGTGGGCCAGCCTGATGTACTTGCAGTCATCGAGCGGCTCGAAACCCATCAGTTTCGCGGCCACGGCGTCGATGGCCACCTGGTCCGCCGAGGCCAGCAGAACATTTTTCACGTACGGCGTCATGCAGCGCGGCCCCGGGCCGTCACCCGCGAAGGTCCCGTCCATGACCGCAAACACGCCCCGGTGAATCTCCTGCTGTATCATCAGCAGATCGACCAGGGTCTCGTGGATGACGGGGTGGGTCCAGTGGCGGTGCTCGTTGAGGAGTCCGCCGAAGGCGTTCTTCATGGCCCCCGTAGTAGTCGTGAAGACATGGGTCTTTACAGTGGGCAGATGAATGATGTTCTCGCCGATAAACCGCTTAGGTATCGCAAAGCCCTTCGGATAGACCTCATTGAGGCACAGGAACTCGCCCGCCAGCTCGCCCACGGCGTCGCGGATGTCAATCCACTCCTCGCCTTCGTAGAGGTGGATGTTGCGCAGGCCGTACGCTTCGATGACGTCTACCTGTTTGTTCTCGCGCTCGCCCAGATGCGCGTCGATGACCACCGTGCGGTTGTGGCACCCGTGGAGCAGGTCTTTTTTGTAGCCGTCTTTGAGCATCGCGTGGATCACCCCGTCCAATTGCCACGGGGTGGTGGACGCAGCCGGGAAGAAGAAATGCCAGGAAATGTTGATCTTGAGGGCCGTATCGGCGTCCTTCGCGAGCACGTCCTGGTACCCGGCGAGGTTCATCACGCGATGGTAATCCGCCCGCACGGTCTCGGGCCGCGTCTGTACAACCGCTACTTTCGATGGGGGCATGGGTCTACTTTCTCCTTACAGTGGGCACGGCACCCAACAATCCTCTCCGAACGGGGACCCGTAGTCGCGCCGCGGACGGCGCTTTGAACATGTCCCCGTTCAAGGAAGTTTTCATGGTCGATGGGTGAGCCGGTGGGCTCATGGTTCGCTGCCTCGAAAATTCGGTTTCTGCGCGCCAAGAATCCTCCCCCAGAACGCCTTCCGAAGGGGGAGATGCACGACGGCGTTGAGGTGGCATGCGCATCTTGCGCATGATTCTGGCTCTGGGCCGGGGCTTTTGAACATGACAGTCCCTATTCTCATCGCCTGCGGGTGAGCCGAATAGCTCATGGTTCGCTGCCTTATTATATCGCTTTACGGCGCT
>CAZFOG010000310.1:0-8072 GCA_964520685.1 uncultured Nitrospiraceae bacterium
CCTCTTCTACGCTTCCGGAGGTCTTCAACGTAGACGCGGCATCCTGCCGCGTCCCAGCGATGCAGCCATTCAGCCGCATGCTTTAACGAAGCGCGGTCCTCCACGTGCCATGCCCATCTTGCGCACGATTCTCGTGCCGGCGCGAGGTTATAGTGCAAGACGGCCCCTATTTTCGCCGCAGGCCCATCAAATAGGCAAAGGGAAACGATGCGATCTGGCGCATGCCTGCCACCGAGGACACTTGCCGCACCATACGGGCCACCTCACCCAGAAAGGCCTGACGCAATACCTGTTCGGTTACCTCGCCCTCCTCGCGGACGGCCAACAGCCGGTGGAAGCAGTACACGCCCATCACGAAGGCGATTACAAAAACGAAATCGAGGCCTTTGAGGTCGAGAGTCGGCAATTCCAGGGTCGTGTACTCCCTCGTCCAATCGGTGAACGACAAGGTGAGCTGCAATTCATAGGGCTCGAACCAGTCCGCGGCAAACCCCGCCAGTATGGGGGAGATGGTTGCCGCGACGCCGGAGACCAGGGCGTTGACGGCGAGATACGAGGCCGCCTTGCCGTAGGGGGCCGTCTTCATCGCGAGGTTGTTCGCGCACAGCGCCACGCCGGCCGTTGCCATGCCCGCGATGACGTGGATGGCCACCAGCAGGGGGATGCTCAGGAAATGGCGTTCGGGAAGCGTGGTGAACGGCCAGAAAAGGAAACTGATGAAGAACAGCGGCACGGAGAATACCAGCACGGACTTGTTGGTGAACTGGTCGGATAGCCTTCCCCACAGACCGAAGAACAGCACGTTGGTGACTTGGCTGACGACTGAAAGCGACAACACCCAGGTCATGTTGAGTCCGATGCGGTGAAGCAGATAGACGGCAAAGAATGGGGCGGCGAAGTTGACGGCCGCACTCCAGCACGCGAGAAAGAGGAGGAGATTGCGGAAATTGGTGTCGCGGAACGGGCGCAGCAGCATCTCCAGCAGGGGGACATGCTCGTGTCTGGGCATTCGGGGTTCGGGCGTGGCGCCCATGAAGACTACGGATACCAGGCCGGCCAGACCCGCAAGCGAAAAGATAATCGTATACGCGCCGGCGGGGTTCGCGAAGTGCTCGCGGTAGAGGTCGATAGCCACACCACCGAGCAGGCTCAGGATGGCGCCGGTGGCCGTGCTGAACGTGAGGCGCCGCGCGAAGAACCGTCCCATTCGCTCGCCGGGAATGAGGTCGCGCAGCCAGGAACTGAACGCGCAGCCCGCGAACGCTCCGATGCCGTAGTGGCATGCGAGAAAGAGCATGAACAGGGGAATGCGGTACTCTTCGGGGGCCAGCCAGGGCAGCATGGCAATGGCGAACAGGGAACTGCGGCTCAAGAGGGCCGTGATAACCGTGATCGCCTTGCGCATGCGGATGCTTTCCACGACGAAGATCGCGGGAATCTGCACCAATTGCGCCAGGGGCCCGACCGCCGCCAGCATGCCGATGGCCTTGTTCGAGCCGCCCAGAATCAGCGCGAACGCCACCAGAAACGGGCCCGTCGATAGAACCATCATGGTCTGGCCGAACATGCCATCGTAGACGAGCCGCGATACCGCCTTTTCGACGTCCGCCTCGGCGAGTTCGGGTTTGGGTTTAATCCATTGGAACATGTGTGCTGCTAACGCGTCGGGATTTGCCTGCGTACACTCCTGCGATCAGAAACGGTGCGGAAAGCGGGTATACTACGCACTTATCAGCTCATTGACAAGAGAATCGACAGGAACCCCAGAACCATCAGTACTACCATGAAGTAGCCGACAACCAACCCGGCAACGGCGAGGGGCTGCCCGCCGTACCGCTCCGGTTCACGCTTGATTCTGGACAGTGCCATGTGGCCCAGGATGACGGCGGGGATGGAGGTCAGGCCGCAGAAGACCAGGCCCGCAATGGCGAGGATAATACTCCCCAGGGCAAGGGGATGGACTTGCCTCATGTCCAGAGCTACCGTGGGCGTTGCCGTTGTCCGCGGCTCGCCGCGGTCCGTGACGGGCATGAACGTCTGGGCGGCAACCTGTTGCGGAGTGCCATCATCCTCAGACTTGTCCTCCTTCCACGGGACCGATTCGCCCATCTCGTGGGGGGCTGGATAGGCGTGTTCGGGTTCGAGGATTCCCTCTGCACCAGCCGGCGCACCCGCGAGGGACGGAAATACCTGACTCACCTCGAGCCAGTCCGGCATGCCGGCCTGCCACAGCAGGTCGTCGGGCTGCAATTCACCCGTGGTGACCATCCGCTGGATGTCTTCTTCGCCGACCGGGCCGTGCTGCTCATCATCAATCACGTAATACCAGTTTGACATGGCGCGTTTTCCTCTCCCCATCACGAGGAACTTGGCGCACATTCTCTACCGCCCCGCGCGATGTGTCAAATGCAAACAATACAGCATGCCTATGGCCCAGCATGGCCGAACCGCCGAAAACCGGGATCAATCATGAGCAAGATGCGCATGCCACCTCGAAGACCGCACTTCGCAGGGCGCTGAGGCCGGGCTGAGCCCGGGCCTGTGACTGTGACAGCGAGACTTGGTATCATGCGCCCGCGCACGGAATCCGCAAACCGGTTGTCAAAAACGGAAGGGCAAACCATGAAGTACGCGTTCATGAGCTTCTCGTGCCCCGAACTCACGCTCGTTCAGATGCTCGAGGCCGCGCGACGCTTTGGGTATGACGGCATCGAGCTCCGCGCCCAATCGGGCCATGCACACGGCATCGAGTTCGACGCCTCAGCCGAGGCCCGTGCCGATGCCAGGGCCAAAGCTCAGAAGGCGGGAATCGCCTTGTGCTGCGTGGCGACCTCATGCCGGTATGCGGAGCCCGAGACCACGGCACTTCACACGGAAGATACCCACACCGCTATTGATCTCGCGGCGGATGTCGGCAGCCCGTGTGTCCGGGTATTCGGCGGCCCTCTGCCGGAAGGGGTCTCGCGCGAGAAGGGTGTGGACCTCGTGGTTCAGGCCCTCACTTCGGTCGCGGACCACGCCGGCGAACGCGGAGTGAAGGTCTGCATGGAAACCCACGACGACTGGTGTGAGCCGCGTCATGTGGCCGAGGTCATGGACCGCGTGAATCATCCGGCTGTCGCCGTCAATTGGGACATCATGCATCCTGTCCGCCGGGGCGGCGTGACCATGGAGCAGGCCTTTGAGAGCCTAGAACCGTGGATTCGCCACGTGCATTTTCACGACGGCTCGATGGAAAGCGAAGGCGGCGGCCTTACACCCATCGGCGAAGGCGTGATCGATCACGCCGCGGCCGTGCGGTTGTTGCAGCAGGGTGGATACGACGGTTTTCTCAGCGGCGAGTGGATCAACTGGACCCCGTGGGAAGACCATCTGCCCCGCGAACTGGCCACCATGCGCAGCTATGAGAAAGGTTGAGGCTCAAGATGCCGCTGCCGGTGGCGCTGGCTGCCGAAGGCCGGGATAACGCTGCCATATTGCCTCGAGTATGCCTTCGGCCGTTTCTTTGTCGATACCCTTAAGCACTATATCCGTTCTGCCGTCGATATCGAGAACGAGGGCCGATTTCTTATTCTCCCGGAGCGGGCGCGGCCGAGCCGGGTCTTTGGCCGCCAGAAGGTCATCGCAGTAGCGGATGGCGCTAATGCGGCGGGTCATGTACCGGCGGGAAAACCCGAGATTGAACCGTTCCCGCCGCACCGTGCACCACAGGTCATCGATATCCAGTACGGCATAGTGGCCGGATGTGAAAAATGCGCCGGCCATACCCACCAGAGGGCTGATAAACCAATCGAACGTCCTGTCGTACTCCTCTCTGATGAGGCGGGAGATAATGGCCACGAGGACGCCGGACCCGAAGGTTGCCAGCACGGTCAGAAGAATGCCAAAGAAGATGAAGAGAGGATGCCGGCTGTCCCACACGACAATGTGAACACCATGGGAAGACGCTTCGACCGATTTCAGTTTGTAGCGGGCCTTTTCCTCTTTCTTGGCTTTTGATGTGGCAAGCCGGAGAGATTTGAGGCCTTTCGTCTCGTTTGTCTTCGTCATGGCAGCTTGACTTGGTTTTCCCCGAGAGGGCGTGCCCTTCCCCGGCACGCTACCGCAACCAGTTTACCACAGCACATCAATTCTTCGGGTTCACACCGGCTCACCGCCGTTTCAGGAGCACGTGCTTTCCAATGGCGAGGGCATCCATCCCCGTCGAGTAGAAACACCGCACCGCGTCTTCGGGGGTGTTGACGATGGGTTCGCCCATAACGTTAAAGGACGTGTTGAGCACCATGGGCACGCCGCGAAGGCGCGAAAAGGCCTCGATGACGCCGTAATAGAGCGGATGGGTCTTCCTCGAGATGGTCTGAACGCGCGCCGTGCCGTCGACGTGGGTAATGGCCGGCACCTCGGCGCGCTTTTCCGGTTTCACGGGATACACGAAGAGCATGAACGGCGAGGGATGGTCGCAGCCTTCGAAATACTCGTGCGCGCGCTCCTCGAGACAGCTCGGGGCGAAGGGCCGGAACTCTTCACGGTGTTTTACGTATTTGTTGATGAGGTCTTTCATTTCGGGGCGTGTGGGATCGGCGAGGATGCTGCGCGCCCCCAGCGCACGGGGCCCGAATTCCATACGTCCCTGGTACCATCCGACAATGTTGCCTGCGGCAATAAGCTCGGCCGTGCGCGCAATGAGGTCCGGCGGGGTTTCGTACGGGATCTTCGCCAGGTCGAGAAAGTGGCGTATCGCATCATCGCCATACTCGGGCCCGATGTGGGCATCGTCCATGACAAAACAGCGCTCGGCTCCGGCAAGGGCGTGGTAGAGCTGAAAGGCCGCACCGATGGCGATGCCGTCGTCACCGGCCGCAGGCTGCACGTAAATGCGCTTGAACGGCGATTCGCGGAGGAGGCGTCCATTCATGGCGCAGTTGAGCGCGACGCCCCCCGCCAGGCACAGGTCCGTCAGTCCAGTAGTCTCATGCAGATTCTGCGCAATGTGCAGCACCGCCTCTTCGAGAATGGCCTGGGCTGACGCAGCGATGTTTGCGTGGCGCTCCTCGATGGCCTCGCCTTTCGTGCGGGGCGGTCCAAAACGCTTCACAAAGCCTTCGCTCATATACCCATGGCGCGAGCCGGGCAGGTAGTGGCATTTGAACCAGGACAAGTCGATGCGGTAGCGCCCGTGGGGCAGCAACGCGATGATTCTCCGGAACTCGTCCAGATACTCGGGTTTGCCGTACGATGCGAGGCCCATCACTTTGTATTCGTCGCTTGCGCGCAGGAACCCGAGGTAGTCCGTGATGGCGGTGTAGAAAACCCCGAGCGAATTGGGATAATGCTCCGAGTACACATGCCGCACCGATGTCCCCTCGCCCACGCCCGCCCAGGTGGCGGGCCATTCGCCAATGTAATCGAGGGTGAGCAATGCCGCCCGGTCGAACGGGCTTACCAGAAACGCGCTCGCGGCGTGGGCGGGATGATGCTCCATAAAGTGCAATTGCGTATTGCGCCCGCGAAGAGCGCGCAGTCCCGACACATATTGCGCGTTGTGGAGGAATTCGTAGCCGATATACGCCGCAGAATACTTTGGACTTCGTATCATCTGGCGCAATCGGTAGGGTATCCGCCTGATCATACGCATGTTCGGCCGCATGTAGCCGCCGATGTGGTCAATGTCGTCGTGCGTAAGCCCCGCGGTGTCGAGGCAGTACTGAACGGCCTTGCGGGGAATACCGCCCTGATGCTTGACGCGGGTCAGGCGTTCCTCGGCCACCCCCGCGACAAGTTGTCCATCGCAGAGAAGCACCGCGGCCGAATCATGCGAATACCCGCCTATACCCAAAACATTCATTCGGGATTCCCTGCAGCTTCCTTGTTGATTCCGCGCATTGTACCGGCGGGTCCGGGCGATTGCACGTGCCTAACGTTGGCTCCGGCGTCTTCGGCACTCCGCCAGTGCTACAGCCGCGCTCACGGAGGCGTTCAGCGACGAGATTGCGCCGGCTACCGGGATACGCACCAGGAAATCGCAGGTCTCCTGCACCAGCCGGCGCATACCCTTGCCTTCACTGCCGATCACAAGCGCGATCTTGCCGCCGAGGTCGGCTTCCCACAAGGTTTGCGTTGCCTCGGCGTCGAAGCCGGCCACCCAGAACCCGGCCTCTTTCAACGCGCCCAATGCCCGCGTGATATTGATGACCTCGACCAGATCGATGTATTCCATGGCGCCCGCCGCGCTCTTGAAGGCCGCCACCGAGAGGGGGGCCGCGTGGCGTTTCGCGAAAAACACTCCCGAAGCGCCCAGGGCAGACGCCGACCGCACAATCGCCCCGAAATTGTGCGGATCTTCGACCCCATCCAACACCACAGCCAGGGCATCGCCGGGCAGCGGTTGCGCGAGCCACTCCTTCTCGTTCATGATGGGGAGCGGGTCCGCCTCGAGCACCACCCCCTGGTGTACCGTGCCCTCGACGAGATCATCGAGCTCCTTGCGCGAGCGTTCCTCGATGAGTAGAGGCCCGGCAGCCTCGAGAATTTCATCGAGACCCGTTGCGGAAGCCAATACAAAAAGCCTGCGCGCAATGCGTTTCTGTGCGCGCAGGCATTCCAATACGGGGATACGGCCGGCAATACGCTGTTTCACGGCGCTCCTACTGGATCTCGCCGAGGCCGTGCATTTCCTGAAGCTTGTCAATGCGCAGCTTCAGCACGTCCTGCTGCGGCACGCGGCTGTCCACGGCATAGATGTTGTTGGCGTACAACACATCGAGGATTTGAAGCGCCTCGTTCACGCGGTCCATTTTCTCAAGGCATTTCGCCATACGGTACTGGTTGTACCAGTAATTATCGCCTTCCGGATACATGTTGCAGGCGTCCGAGAGCACCTGAAACCCCTTTTCGTAGCGGAACGTTTTGACCAGAAAACCGCCCAGCCGGGACAGACCCGCCTCGGTGGCCTTGTCGACTTTCGCGTCCTGGCCGGGCGTAACGGACGTAAACTTGCTGTGCATAAAGTTGATGCCCGCGCTGCTGAACAGCCAGAACACACCGATGACAACCAGGATGATGATGGGCCATTTGAAGCGGCTGAGATCCATGATGCCCTCCCGGCGCGACGCGCCTATTCCCTTTCTAAATGATGCCACCCGATACCGTTAACGGTTTTCATCATAACACATTTTCCGGGATCAATATGCCACAAACCCGTCTTTCCGCGCGTTGCCTCCGCAGACCGTGATTCCATCCCGTTTTCACCGGGATCGCCAGGCGGCACGTCTGATTGAGGCGGCTCTCAAGTGTCTTGGAATCGGTCAAACGAAATGAATTAGAATGCGTCAGGGCGTTTTTACCTATTACCATGAAAAGAAGAGCAAGGGCGATGCCCGCACGCAGGCGACACAAATCCGGCCTTCTTCTGGCAGCAATTGTTCTGGCCTGTGCTGCATGGACTGCAGCAGCGTCGGCGGCCGCACAAAACGAACAACGCCTGGTGGACGCCCCCCTCGCAGGGAGGCAGGTGTGGCCCTCCGAACCGCCCGCGGGATGCCCTTTCGAACCTTCACCCTCCCTCGGCGGCGTGCTGTTCACCGGCAGGCATTCCGACTACCGTTGTGGCGACACTTTCTATCCCTCGTGGGCGAGCGACGGCAATCTCTACTCGCCGTGGACCGACGGTACAACGGACGGCGTGACGTGCAGTTCGGGCGCGGGAGCCGATGCTCACACGGGCCACGCCGTGATGCTCGGCGACGCCCCCCTCCAATTGACGATCACCAACACGGCGCCGCCCAAGCAGGGAAGCGCCCTGCCCTATCAGGGCCGTTATCCCTGCGGTTCATTGGTTCATGGCGGGATCTGGTATTACGGCACCTATTGCCTCGGTCCGGGGGGAGGATTCAGCCACAGAGGTTTCACATGGAACTGGCCCAACCTCGGCCCCATGCCCGGGTTCCAGATATCCCGAGATTTCGGTAAGTCCTGGGAAGCCTCGCCCCATTCACCCTCCGAACCGCTGTTCCCCGAGCCGGCGGAATACCTCGGGCCGGTCAAAATGGGCGCACCGCACTTCGTCGACTTCG
>CAZFOG010000311.1:0-8060 GCA_964520685.1 uncultured Nitrospiraceae bacterium
CTGTTTGACAACGGCCGCCATGGCCGGACGGTTCTGGGGGCGGGGAATCGCCCGTTAAAATCCTTGAGCGACATGCTGAAGGGCAAGCAGGGCCGGTTCCGTCAGAATCTCCTGGGCAAACGCGTGGATTATTCGGGCCGCTCGGTCATCGTCGTGGGTCCCGAGCTGAAGCTGAACCAGTGCGGTCTTCCCAAGAAAATGGCCCTCGAGTTGTTCGAGCCGTTCATCATCCGCGAGCTGAAGGAGCGCGGTATTGCGTCGACGATCAAGGCCGCGAAGCGCACGATCGCCCTGGGCCGGGAAGAAGTGTGGGATATCCTTGATGAGGTGATCAAGGATCATCCGGTGTTGTTGAACCGCGCGCCGACGCTCCACCGTCTGGGCATTCAGGCTTTCGAGCCGGTGCTGATCGAGGGCAAGGCGATTCGGATACATCCGCTCGTGTGCGCGGCGTTCAATGCGGACTTCGACGGCGACCAGATGGCGGTGCATGTGCCGCTGATGCCGGTGGCGCAGCTCGAGGCCCGGCTGCTCATGCTTTCGTCGACGAATATTTTCTCGCCGTCGACGGGCCGGCCGATCACCACGCCGAGTCAGGACATCGTTTTGGGAATTTCCTACATCACGAAGGCTCGCGAAGGCGCGCAGGGAGAGTGGCAGAAGGAGTGGAGTGATGCGGACGGCAGGATTTTGAATCCGGGGCGAGTTTATCCGGAGACGAAATCGGTGCTGGTGGCGTATGAGCTTGGCCAGGTCGACCTGCATGCGCGTATCAAGGTGTGGTACGAAGGCGCAATGGTGGACACGACGGTGGGCCGGGTAATATTCAAGGAATCGCTTCCAAAAGAGATCAGTCTGCACGATGTCAACCAGGAGCAGGCGCAGGGCACGATTGGCGATGTCATCGCGGCGGCGTATCTCAAGCACGGGCACAACAAGACGGTGGAACTGCTTGATGCCCTCAAACGCACGGGGTTTATGTACGCTACGCTCGCCGGACTGTCCATCGGGGTGAAGGACCTGGTTGTACCCGAGAGCAAGAAGGAGCTGATCCAGCGCGCCAAGGAGTCGGTGGCGCGCATCGACGAGATGTATCAGAACGGATTGATCACGGAAGGCGAGCGGTACAACAAGGTCATTGACGAATGGACGACGGCCACCGAGTCGCTGACGGTAGTGATGTTGAAAGAGCTCGAGCAGAACGAGCAGGGGTTCAGCGGCATCAACCTGATGCTGAAGTCGGGGGCGCGCGGCAACAAGCAGCAGATTCGCCAGCTGGCCGCTATGCGCGGTCTGATGGCGAAGCCGTCGGGCGACATTATCGAGTCGCCGATTACCTCAAACTTTCGTGAAGGGTTGACGGTGCTCGAGTACTTCATTTCGTCGCACGGCGCCCGCAAGGGTCTCGCGGATACGGCGCTGAAGACGGCGGATGCGGGTTATTTGACGCGGCGCCTGGTGGACGTCGCGCAGGATGTTGTTATCGAGGAAGACGACTGCGGGACACTGAATGGCGTGTGGGTGGAGCCGCTGATGGACGGCGCGGAAATCGTGCAGGCCCTGGAAGAACGCATTGTCGGGCGCTATCCGCTGGACGACATCACGGTGCCGGGCGAAAGCGAACCCCTCGTGGGGGCAGATGAAGAAATTGACGAGACGAAAGCGCGGCTTGTGGTCGCGAAGGGTCTTCCGGGAGTCCGTATCCGGTCCGTACTGACGTGCGCTTCGAAGCGTGGGGTGTGTGCGCGGTGTTACGGGCGCAATCTGGCGACCGGGAATCTTGTCGAGATGGGCGAGGCCGTTGGAATCACTGCGGCGCAATCGATCGGCGAGCCGGGCACGCAGCTTACGATGCGCACGTTCCATATCGGCGGTGCTGCGAGCCGTCAGGTGGAGTCGAGCGAGGTGCGGGTAGCGGACACCGGCGTGCTTGAATTCCGCAATGTTCGGACGGCGAAGAACCGCGATGGGAAGCTGGTTGTGGTGAATCGCGGCGGTGAAATCGCGCTGCTGGATGACGAGGGCAAAGAGGTTCAGCGGTATGCGGTGCCGTCGGGCGGTTTGCTTCACGTGGAAGACGGCGCGAAGGTGAAGAAGGGCAAGCTTCTTTACGAGTGGGACCCCTACAACGTTTCGATTGTCGCCGAGGCTTCGGGTACGGTGCATCTCGAGGGGATGGTCGAAGGCGTGACAATGCGCAAGGACATCAACCCCGACACGGGTCTGGAAGAGCGCATTGTGACGGATCACAAGCAGGACCTGCACCCGCAGATCACGATTCTGGGCGACGAGAACGAAGTGTTGGCATATGCAACGATTCCCGCGCAGACGCATGTGCTTGTAGCCGACGGCGCGAAAGTACAGGCGGGCGACCTTCTGGCGAAGACGCCGCGGCAGTTCAGCAAGACAACGGACATCACGGGCGGTCTTCCGCGCGTGGCGGAATTGTTCGAGGCGCGCCAGCCGAAGGACCCGGCCGTCATCAGCCATATCGACGGGATAGTGGAGCTTGGCGGCGCCACGAAGGGAATGCGCAAGGTCAGAATCATTCCGCCGGTGGGCAAGGAGCGCGAATACACGATTCCGCCTGGCAAGCATTTGAACGTTCAGGCAGGAGATCGGGTCTACGCAGGGCAGCGTTTGACGGATGGTCCGGTGATTCCGCAGGACATTCTGGACGTGCAGGGCGAAGAGGCGCTTCGCAAATACCTGCTGGATGAAATTCAGCAGGTTTACCGGCTCCAGGGTGTGCGGACGAACGATAAGCATATCGAGGTGATTATTCGGCAGATGTTGCGCAAGGTGAAAATCAAGGACAGTCCAGGCGACACGCCTTTCCTGGCCCATGAGGAGGTTGACCGGATCCGGTTCCAGGAGATCAACCAGCAGGTTGTGGCCAAGGGCGGCATCCCCGCCGAGGCCGAGCCGATTCTGCAGGGCATTACGAAAGCGGCGTTGAGTACCGAGAGTTTCTTTGCGGCGGCATCGTTCCAGCAGACGACACGGGTGTTGACGGATGCAGCCCTCTCGGGCAAGCGCGATTACCTGCGCGGCCTGAAGGAGAACGTGATCATCGGTCATCTGATCCCCGCGGGGACGGGTAGCCGGCACTATCAGAACGCGCAGGCGGTTTTGACGGAGGATGGGGCCCAGGACTTTGCGGAGGAGCTCGAGGTCGGTCCGGCGACAGACGAACCGGACATGGACGAAGCGGAGGATGCGCTGGCATAGACGGTTGGATGATGCCGGGCGTAAGTGCGTTGAAATGGTTGACATGACGGAGTTTGTGTGCTAAACTAACCGGCCGCTGTCCACCGGGAGTGTTGTGCGCGAGAAGCGGCGCGATGTGCATGCTTTCCTGTGCGCAACAGACCCTCTTAAAGTACGTAATAGCAAGGAGAAAGGTTTTGCCGACGATTAACCAGCTCGTGCGCAATTGCCGGAAGCGCAAGGCGAACAAGACGAAGTCTCCCGCCTTGAAAGGGTGCCCGCAAGCTTCGGGAACCTGCACGCGCGTATACACGATGACCCCGAAAAAGCCGAATTCGGCGCTTCGCAAAGTGGCGCGTGTCCGCTTGAAGAACGGCATGGAGGTCGCTTCGTACATACCGGGGGTAGGACATAATCTGCAGGAACACTCGCAGGTGATGATACGTGGCGGCCGCGTGAAGGATCTTCCCGGTGTCCGGTACCACCTGATCCGCGGTGTGTTGGATGCGAGCGGCGACATGGGCGGTTCGGCGAGCGTGAAAGAGGAAAATGGCAAACCCGTTCACGATGGCCGGTGGGTTAGCCGTTCGAAATATGGCGTGAAGAAACCCAAGGTGTGAGCGGGTGCCGCGTCTTCCGGGCGCGGTTGGTGGGTAGTGAATGGATTTGGCGCACCGCTCGAGAGTCAGGCGGTGGCAAGACTGAAGGGATAGGCGTTTCCAATGCCAAGACGACGCGAAGTTCCGAAGCGGGTGTTGCTTCCGGATCCGAAATACAAGAGCCCTCTGTTGGCGAAGTTCATCAACACGGTGATGGTTTGCGGGAAGAAGAGCGTTGCGGAGAGCAGCGTCTATGGAGCGCTCGAGATTCTCAAGAAGAAGCTTCCCAATGAGGATCCGATCAGGGTGTTTGAAACGGCCATTGACAACGCCAAGCCCTTGTTGCAGGTGAAGTCGCGCCGCGTGGGCGGCGCCACATACCAGGTGCCGGTTGAGATTGCGCCCGCTGTCCGGACGGCCCTGGCGTTCCGCTGGGTGATCGAGTTTTCGCGGAAACGCGGCGAGAAGACTATGGCTGAGCGGTTGGCAGCGGAATTGCTGGACTGCTTCAACCGGCAGGGGAACACGATTAAGCGGCGGGAGGATACGCACCGGATGGCGGAGGCCAACAAGGCCTTTGCCCACCTGCGATTCTAGGCCCGGCAAAATCACGCCGGCCGGTATACACAGGTTTAGGAAGGCGCTTCGCGATAAGGGGGCCTTTGTGCTCTGCGCGCGGGTGCTTATGAATATAGAAGAAAGGCGCGCCGAGGCGCATGTGCGTCCGGCCGCTTAAAGTTGAATCAGCCAACGCATCAGCAGTGACCGTTGGGTGATACGAGAAGGTGCCAGTGACAACGTGCATGAGACAGAAGAGTGTGAGTGGCCGGGCGAGTCGGCGGGCCGATTCGCCATGGGTTGTTCTTTAACTCTTCGAAAGGGGTCTTATGCCACGGCGATTTCCACTGGAAAAAACTCGTAACATCGGTATTGCGGCGCACATCGACGCGGGCAAAACGACGGTGACGGAACGCATTCTGTTCTACTCCGGCCGGGTTCATCGCATGGGCGAGGTGCACGAAGGCACTACGATGATGGACTACATGGCGCAGGAGCGCGAGCGGGGCATCACGATCATGTCGGCCGCTACCGCCTGCACGTGGCTTGGGCATCGGATCAACATCATCGATACGCCGGGCCACGTGGATTTTACCGCGGAGGTGGAGCGGAGCCTGCGCGTGCTGGATGGCGCGGTTGCCGTGTTTTGTGCGGTTGCCGGCGTGCAGTCCCAGTCGGAAACGGTCTGGCGACAGGCGTTGCGGTACGGAGTCCCCCGGATTGCTTTCATAAACAAGATGGATCGTGTTGGGGCGGGCTTTGCGCGCGCGGTGGAGAGCATGGAGACGCGCCTCGGGGCGCATACCGTGCCTATCCAGATGCCTGTCGGCAGCGAGTCGGATTTTCGCGGGATAGTGGACCTTGTTCGCATGCGCCTGATTACCTGGCGCGGCGAAGGCACGGAGTGTACGCAGGTGCTCTCCGAGGTTCCCGCGGAGTTGCTGGACGACGTGGACCAGGCACGGCACGATGTGCTCGAAGCCGCAGCGGAAGCGGATGAGCTGGTCATGGCGAAATACGTCCATGAGGAAGCCATCAGTGAAGAAGAGCTCATCGCCGCGATACGCAAAGGAACGGTATCGGGCCGGTTCTGCCCGGTGCTCTGCGGTTCGGCTCTGAAGAACAAGGGCACGCGCCTTCTCCTGGATGCCATCGTGGATTATCTGCCGTCGCCGTCGGACGTGCCGTCGGTGGCGGGGCACAAGCCGGGCGCTCCGGACGTGGAGATTATCCGGCACCCGACGGATGATGAGCCGTTTTCGGCGCTCGCGTTCAAGATACTGACCGATCCGCATGTAGGGCGCCTGACGTTTGTGCGCCTCTACTCGGGGGTGGTCACGTCGGGCCAGCAGGTATTGAATACCCGCACCGGCCGGAAAGAACGGCTGGGACGGTTGCTGGAGATGCACGCGGACGAGCGCACGGACCTCGATGAACTGCGCGCGGGCGATATCGGGGCGGTGATCGGTGCCAAGAACACGATCACAGGCGATACCTTGTGCGACCCGGGCAAGCCGATCGAGCTGATGCGGGTGGTCTTCCCCGAGCCGGTGGTTCACGTGGCCATCGAGCCACGTACCAAGGCGGACCAGGACAAGCTGTCCGACGCGCTGCAGAAGCTGTCCGACGAGGACCCGACCTTCCAGGTGCGGGTAAACGATGAGACGGCGCAGACGATTATCGCCGGCATGGGTGAACTCCACTTGGAGATTCTCATAGATCGGATGCGGCGCGAGTTCGGCGTGGCGGCAAATGTCGGGAAGCCGGTCGTGGCCTACCGGGAAAGCATTCGGGAGCGCACGGAAGCCCGGATACGGTTTGCGCGCCAGACAGGCGGCCGCGGGCAGTTCGCGGAAGTGGAAATGGCGTTCGAGCCCGGGGACAAGGGGTCGCATTTTGTATTTGAGAATGCGACGGTCGGGGGCTCGGTGCCGAAGGAATTCGTGTCGGCGGTAGAGAAGGGCGCCCGTGAAGCGCTGGAATCGGGCATCGTGGCCGGATATCCGATGGTGGATGTGAAAGCCATCTTGCTGGATGGCGCGTTTCACGAGGTGGATTCGTCGGATTTGGCGTTTCAGACGGCCAGCTCGATGGCGACGCGTCAGGCGATCCCGAAAGGGCGCCCCGCGTTGCTCGAGCCCGTGATGCGGATCGAGGTGGTTTGCCCGGATGAGTATACGGGCGAGGTGGTCACGGACTTTAGCGGCCGCCGCGGCCGGATCGACGAGATGCAGCTCGAAGGGAAGGTTCGGAAGATAATGGCCCTTGTGCCGCTGGCCGACATGTTTGGCTATGCCAACGACATCCGGTCGCGGACGCAGGGCCGCGTATCGCACAGTATGGAGTTTTCGCATTACGAAGAGGTTCCGGCGAATATCGCCAACGCGATTATGGAGCATACGGGCGGAACGTTCCGCTTTGAATAGAGAAAAGCCGAGTAAAGAGAAACAGGTGAAGCACAGCGGCCTGAGAGGTCGAGCAGCCCGGAAGTAATCGAAGGAGAGAGTGATGGCCAAGCAGAAATTTGAGCGGACGAAGCCGCACGTGAACATTGGAACGATTGGGCACGTGGACCACGGTAAGACGACGTTGACGAGCGCGATCACGCGGGTGCTTGCGGAGACGGGCGGCGCGACGGTGATGGAATTTGACCAGATTGACAAGGCGCCGGAAGAGAAAGAGCGCGGGATCACGATCGCGATTGCCCACGTGGAGTACCAGACGGAGACGCGGCACTATGCGCACGTGGACTGCCCGGGTCACGCGGACTATATCAAGAACATGATCACGGGTGCGGCGCAGATGGACGGCGCGATTCTGGTGGTTGCGGCGGACGACGGTCCGATGCCGCAAACCCGAGAGCACGTGCTGTTGGCGCGGCAGGTGAACGTACCGGCGATCGTGGTGTACTTGAACAAAGTAGACATGGTGGACGACCCCGAGCTGCTTGACCTGGTGGAGTTGGAGTTGCGGGAGCTGCTGTCGAACTATGAGTTTCCGGGGGACGACCTTCCGGTCGTCCGGGGTTCGGCGCTGGCGGCGATGGAGATGCGGGACGAGGAGATCGGGAAGAAGTCGATACTCGAGCTGATGGCGGCGGTGGATTCGTACATTCCGACGCCGGTGCGAGACCTGGAGAAGCCGTTTTTGATGCCGGTGGAGGACGTATTCACGATCACGGGCCGGGGCACGGTGGTGACGGGGCGCATCGAGCAGGGCAAGATCCACACGGGCGACAAGATGGAGCTGGTGGGGATCAAGCCGACGCGGGACACGGTGGTGACGGGCGTGGAGATGTTCCGCAAGATCATGGACGAGGGCCAGGCGGGCGACAACGTGGGGCTGCTGCTTCGCGGAGTGGACCGCGAGGAAGTGGAACGCGGGATGGTCATTTCGAAGCCGGGTTCGATCACGCCGCACACGAAGTTTGAGGGCGAGGTGTACGTGCTGAAGAAGGAAGAAGGCGGGCGTCACACGCCGTTTTTCAACGGGTACCGTCCGCAGTTTTATTTCCGCACGACGGACGTGACGGGCTCGCTGGACCTGCCGGAAGGCGTGGAGATGGTGATGCCGGGCGACAACGTGACGATTTCGGCGGAGCTGATTACGCCGATCGCGATGGACGAAGGTCTCCGGTTTGCCATCCGCGAAGGCGGACGGACCGTCGGCGCCGGCGTGGTAACCAAGATCATT
>CAZFOG010000312.1:0-8021 GCA_964520685.1 uncultured Nitrospiraceae bacterium
TCCGCTTCAAGTAGACACAAATGTAAAATCTATCCCCCCTAATAAATCCCTGCCTGCGGGGGTCATGGTCTTCTTCCAGGCGCTCGATGCCCGGGGAGTGGCCCTACAAACCATGCGCAGCTCGACGCACGTCCAGCCCGACCAGGCATTGAGTTGCGTAGGGTGCCACGAGCCGCGCACCCAGGCGCCGCCGCCTGCCATAGCCTTTGCGGCGCGCAGGGAACCCTCGAAGATTGTACCCGGCCCCGAGGGCTCGTGGCCGCTGCGGTTTGACCGCCTGGTGCAACCGGTCCTCGACACGCATTGCACCGAATGCCACCGCCCGGACGGCGAAAACGCCGAGGCAGCGAAGCGGCCGTTAACCGCGGAAGTTTCCTATGACAGGCTGGTCGCATTCGGGAATCCCTGTCTGGCGGACCACGTGCGTGGGAACTACCGGGAGGGGAAATCGCTGGAAGGTGATGGCGCCGCGGCAACCAGCCCGCTCCTGGCCATGCTGACGAGCGAAGAGGGCCATCACGGCGTGAAGCTGCCCCCCGCGGACCTCGAGCGCCTGATCGTATGGATGGATACCTATGCCCAGCGGCTTGGCACGTTCGATGAACGGCAGGAGCAGCACCTCGTCGAGTTGCGAGAGCTGTGGCGTGATTTGTTGGCGGCCGCCTCGGAGGGGTAACGTATCGGAGCCGGTACAACAAGAACCTCATTCTCCGCACATCGCAGACAGGGGAGGCCCGCGTGAACGCAATGCCCTCGTCCGGGAACAGGGATTGTGTCATCTCCACTATGACCCGTGCCCTCGCATGGGCTGAGGTCTTTGTGCTCATCCCCCTCCACGCGTTCTGGGTCGTGTTTAAGAGCACCCCGTTCGCAGCCGAGAACCGTGCAAGTCTGCTCGTTCTTTTCGTTCCCGCCGCCGCGATGATTGGTGCCGGACTGGCCACGCGACGGTGCAGTTTTCGCAAGGCCTTTATCCGTGCCGAGTGGTTGTTTCACCTGACCTCGGCCAGCTTTTTGAGCCTCCTGCTGGCGTACGTGACGCTCCGCGATCCCTTCAATCCCGTCGCGCCCATCACTTGGCCGTTCTGTATCTGGAACGCAGGCATTGCATTCACGCTGCTGGCGAACCTGTCGCTCCACGAGCGTACGCGCGACACGCGGGCATCATTGGCGTCGCCCCGCGGAACGCTCTGGACCTGCGTTATCGGCATCCTCGTGTGGCTGGCCCTGGTTCCGCTGGCGGCTTCTATGGCGTGGGCACCTTATTTCTGGACCGCATCGGCGGTGTTCCATTCCATCATGGTGCCGGTGAGCCGGCGCAACGCCAACGGGGCGCAATTCACGGACGCGCCCCTCTGCCGGCTATGTCCGGCCTTAACGGATACGTTTGAGGGCCTCTTGGCAAGCACGATCGTGATGATTGCGTTGATACGTCTGCTGTTCGTGTGTGACATGGTGGGCGCGGCCGAAGTGCGGTATTCTCAGCTCGTCACTATGGGCGTCACGCCCTGGTTTGTCGCGGGACTGGCCCTGGCGGCGCTCGCACGCGCTTTCAAGATTCCTCTCCTCGGGCATGCGTTAGTGCTCTGTGCCGTGTTCTTCCTGCCGGGCGCAGCACCGGCAATTCCATTCCTCATGGGTTACGGCCTCGCGGTTTTGTTTTCCAGCGCCATGCGAAGCGGCGCCGTATCGTACGCCGTCCTCTCGACCGTTACCGGATTCGTATGGCTCCTGGGACTCCTGGGGTTCATGCTGGCGGGCGTCATTATCGTATTCCAGGTAGGTGCCGGGCTCGCAGAAAGCCTCCTCGTCAAGACCCGTATAGCGCTCCTGTTGCTCTCGGGCGTGTGGCTGCTTCTCGCCGTGCTGAAGTATTGGCTTTCGAGACGGAAGCCCATGGAAACAGCCTGTAAGAACACCCATCCCGGGCCTTTGCCATACGGCTGGGCCTATGCGGCGGCATGGCTTGTCATTCTCGTGCCAATGGCCGCGTTGCTCGGGTTGTTCATGTGGCCACCGGTGTTTTTTGCGCGCCCCCCCCAGATTGCCGTCGGCGAAGCATCGGGCATCTGCCACGCGGGCTATGCCAAGTCCCCCGAAGAGTATGCGGTCCTTCACGAACTGGGCGCCCGCCTCACACGCATCCCGGTCTATTGGGGACAACTCGAGCCTGAACCCGGGAAATGGGATTTCCGTGAGCCCGATGCATTTCTGGACGCCGCCAACACGCACGGCGTCAAGGTCGTCGCTGCACTCGGATTCGACAACAACGCGGTCGAGCAATCCCTCACGGGCAAACAGCGGGGGGCATACGTTGCTCCCGAAGATATGCCACTGTTTCTCGAATACGTGCGGCGTACGGTGGACCGGTATCGGGACCGAGTTTACGCGTGGGAAATCTGGAACGAGCCCGACCTCCCCCATTTCTGGACCGGCACGATGGAGGAGTTCTATGTGATTGCCCGGGAAACGGCCGCAACCATCCGCGAAGTGCATCCTCAAGCCCGGATCATAGGGACCGCCATGACCTCATTGCTCGGACTGTATTCCACGCCGGGGATCGAAGGCTTGCACAGCACCGGAGCCCTTGAACATGTAGACCACCCGGCCATGCACACCTATGTTTCAGACCCGCGCGCCTTCTACAACGAATTCCGCCGTGTCCAGAATGCCGCGAAGAAACACGGGCACCCCGGTTCGGTCTGGATCACCGAACTGGGCGCCCCCGATGGCGGCGTCTATCCCTGGAGTGTCGCCACCGGTCTTCGCGCCGAGTACGCCCTGAAAGCCTATACGATCGCTACATCCACAGGCATCGAAAAGCTCTTCTGGCATTGCTACCAGGACGCGGCCGCCGAGACCAAGCGCCGCGAACCCCTGAACTCGGAGCACTTCTTCGGCCTGGTCGAACCCTCGCGGCAATGGAAACCTGCTGCATTCGCATACCGGTTATTCGCAAAGCACTGCAACAACAGCACCATCCGCATGGACCTCGTCGAAGCGACGGGGGGGCTGGCCGCCCGGCAACTACGCAGTGCCCTCTACCGGCGCGACGACGGCCATTCCGCTCTGGTGATTTGGTTCGAACCCGGACTGCGTCCCGGCGCGCGGGCCCGTGTCACCCTCGAATTCGGAGGGCTCCACGAACCCGCCATCGTTCATGATCTCGCTTCGGGATACTCGAAGTTGCTCGTCGACGGCATCATTGACGTATCAGAAAAGCCGGTCTTCATAACATTTGCCGCGCCAGACTCAGAAGCAGCGGTGCGCATCCACGCCGAAACCTCCCCTGCCGATGCCGCGTGGCTGCTGCTCCTTGCGGGTTTCGTAGCCGTTTCAGCGGTGGCAGCCTGTCGCCGCGTTCAGATGCGGCAACGGAATGCCGCCGCCGCTGTTGGGTAATTCCGAAGCGCCGCCTTTTCGCCGGGTTCGCTGTCCGGCTCCATCAGTTCTCATCCAGCAATCGGGGATCGTTCCGGGAGTTTTCCTGATTGTTGACGTGTGCCGGTCTATTCTGTTCAAATGGCCATTCGGCGAGTTTGATTACGCTAACCTGAAGGTACGGCCTGTATTCTCGGACGCACTGTTTACGTATGGACTTAACCAGAGTATTTGATTCAGCCCACGCTCTGCATGCAGCCTCTGTGCACCTGCCCATCAGCCTTGGGCTGCTCGGCGTGCCGTTGGTTATCGCCGCTGTTCTGGCACGTAAGCTTTGGCCGGGCATGCGTCTGTTTGCCGCCGGCTACTTCTTCTTGACCGCCTTGACCGCTGCGGCCGCCGCATTCACCGGCCAACACGCCGCGCGGGAGCTTGTGGCATTGGCCAATGAGGAAATCGAGAACGTCGTAACTCAACACCGGCTCTTGGGCTTCTCCATGATTGCCCTGCCACTCGTTGCTTCCATACTCCTGGCCGTATCCCACTTCCGCCTCCGCACGGGCGGCCGGATTGTTGCGGGTTCTGCGGCTCTCAGCGCCCTCGCCCTGGCCGTTGTCTTGCTGTTCGCAGGCTCCAGCGGCGGACAATTGGTCTACGGGTTCGGCATCGGCACGCCGATGGTCGGCATCGACGGCACTTCGGGGGCGACGCCGATCGTGGGCGCCTATGCCGGTATAACGATGGCTGGCGTTTCTCCCGTCCTGGCCAGCGCCATTGAGCCCGTCGATGCAAATTACACCCCGAAGGTTCTCCCCATCGATCCCGGCCAGGCAGCGTCGGTCACGTTCGGCCAGGATATTATGCCCCTCCTCGAACGCCACTGTTTCGAGTGTCATCGCGGAAACAATGCCGAGGCCGGCCTGGACCTCACCACCCACGCGGGTATCCTCAAAGGAGGCGACTATGCAGGCCCATCCGTCATTCCCGGCGCGCCGGACAACAGCCCCGTCGTCCTCCATATCCGCGGCATTTACCTCCCCAAAATGCCGAAAGACGCCCCCGAACTGACGGAACGTGATCTCCACACCTTTCGTATGTGGATCGCTTCCGGCGCCCGGGGCGAGTAGTTATCTCGAACGCGGGCCGGGCCGGGCCGGGTTTGCGCCCGAAGTGCGGGCTTCGCGCCCTACGGTGTACCGGCGCCAGGCAGCCATGGAGCGCCTCAAGTGTCCCCGGGCGTCGCCCGGAATTCCGTAGCACTGAAGACCGACGGGGCCCCGGTAACCGAGATCCTGAAGCAAGTCCAGAAGCGCGTCTACGTCGAACGAGCCGCTGTCCAGCGGTTGTATCCAATTGCCTGTTCCGGCGCGGATTTCTGGGGCGCGATCCGCACCGTGGATGCTTACCGCGAACAATCGGGGCATGGCCCTCGTGAGCAACGGCTCCAGATCTTCCTCGCCGCTAACCTTCAGCCAATGGCAGAGGTTGAACATGACGCCGACATTCGGGCATTCCGCCTTATCGACTATGCGCAACGCATCCTCCACGCGCTCAAGCCAGTCCCCGGAATGGGGATAGAGCACGACGCGAACGCCGGCCCCGGCGGCCAAACCAGCGATTTCCCGAACAAGTTCGACTGCCCGGGCGTCCCCTCCAGGATCCGAAGGGGGGCCTCCGCTGATTAACAAGGCCAGCATCGCGTCACGGTCCTTCACCAGAGCCAAGATTTCCTCGAGGCGGGGGTCGTAAGGAATCGTATCCGGCGCGATGTTGACGCGCAGGGCTACCTGGAAAAGTCTGAGGCCGTGGCGGTCGAGCGTCGCGATCCGTTCTGCGAGTTCGTCAAGCCAAAGATGCCCCGCGCCGTCATACCCCAGTTCCTCAAGCAGCGCGGCTTGTTCCTCGAGAGTTCGCTCCTGGCTGTCGTGGGTGTCCATGCAAAACGCAAAAAACGGGAGCGTGTGCTGTTCCGGAACCATGGGCGCCGCGACTTCCGCCACGGGGAAGCCCAGCGTGACGAAACACGCTGCAAGGATGGCCATTATCCGCCGTTTCAGTGCCGGCCTGCCGCTCAGTCGCCAGCGCAACGAGACCCCTAACTTCTCCATGGACGTTTTCTGTCGATGTTGGACAGAATCTCTCTCACGAGTGCGGCATCCTCAGCAATCTCGAAGTCGAACATGCCCGCAAGAACATGGTCAGCCCCGTTCTTGAACGCGTACTGGAAGGCGCTCGACGGTTCGATTGCGCCCGCCGCCATGACCTTGAAAGCGATCCACGGTCTCTCGACCGTCTCCATGAACTCGATGGTCTCCTGAGGATCCCGGCACCAGTATCCCGGAATCTCGCTAATCGGCGCCGTGAGTTCATGAGGTTTGGGCGCAGTCGCGTACTTGTGGTGGTGCAGGGTCTTGATGTAGAAGTCCGCACCCACATTGTTGTCCTCACAGTACCTGATTACGTTCAAGTCGTGGGCGCCGACACCGGAAGGTATCCCGTGCTCCTTTACGAGGCCGACCAGCCGCGCGATCACGTCCCCCTGGCCCTCGGCGACCAGCTTGTCCGCGTGGACACCCCAGACGTAGATGGCCTCATAACGGTCTGCCACGAGCGCCTCGACCTGCCTGGCGTACTCACTCAAGTCGTTCCCCACGGGCGCGGTCACACAGATGATATACTGCATCTTGCCGCCCAGCTCGAATCGGTACTTCCTCAGCGTGTCGAGTATATGGGGGACGGTGTGTATGACGAGCGTGTTTATCCCGTGCTGTTCGGCAATCGCCATAGTCTCGATGATTTTGTCGTCGGTATTGTAGTGAGCGGCGAGATTGTAAACGTATCTCAGGTCCCGGCTGTGGGTGAAATGAGTCAACAGATTACCCCCCAGCAAAAGCCGGCTGATCTGCACGTTTCCGATGCGTCCGTGGGGAATCGTCGCGTCAGGTGCAGCCAGTTGCGCCGCCTGCGCGGCAGGAGCATCGCTGCTGGCCTGCATCGACAGCGCCATGGCGGTCGGGGCCGCAAGCGCACCTTTCACAAACGTTCGGCGGTCGGTTTTCTGTGACACGGCCTGGTCTCCTCTCTGCGTTTTGCACCCGGCCCCAAACCCCTTCTCTTTCTGTGCATCCTCTCGCCGGAACAAAGGCCCAAGCGCGGCTCAAGGGCGTCAACCCGATTCTGCTCCAGATCCCCCACCCCGACCTGCTCACGAACATCACGGGCAGCCTGGCTGCAACGATCATAGAGGCGCGCCTCAACGGTTTCAAGACCCCGATGGAGCCGCCATCACGTTTCCAATCGAGGAACCCAGACGGTTTCACGGCAGCCAATGGGTTTGACTATCGATTCCCTTTGGGCTTCCCTCGCGGATCCTTCAGCGACTAAACCAGTCCTCGCAAAAACTCGACGCTCTGACGGATGTTTTCGTCGGCGCCATAACACTCAAGTGACACAACGCCGTTCCAGTTCGTCTCTTTCAGGAATGCAATGCAGTTTGCGATATTGCCGGCGTTTACGCCGCCGCCGATGGGCACCTCGCTGCAGGCAATCCCGGTTTCCTCGCCCCGCACCGCCGCGGCCAGCCCCTCACTCACGTCTTTGATGTGGCAGTGGGACACGTAGGGGCGCAAGGTCTTCAAGTACTCCAGCGGATCATGGCCCGCGATGAACGAATTGCCCGTATCAAAGTTGCAGCGCAGCCACTCTGAATCGAAGTATTCGAATAGGTTGAGCAAGAATTCCCCGTCATTTGTATAGGGACCGTGCGGCTCAACGTTGATGACAATTCCATAGTCCTCGGCCCAGGATAACACCTGCCGGTAGTTGTCGCACGTGATCCGGAAGACCTCGTCGCGGTTAAAACCCTCGATTTTGAACGCGCCGTCGGTTGTGTCGACCATCGGACAGTCCAGCTCCGCCGCGAACCGGATACATTGCCGCACATACTGGATCCCATAGGCCGAGCCGTCGGGCCCCATGAGCGGGTACGCGCCATCGATCTGCGAGATCATGAGCCCGCGCTCGTCGCAGTACCGTTTGAGCGCGCGCGGATTCGATTCCAATGAGATGCCCGGTTCATAGCCCATGGCCTGGATGAAGTACTGGCCGTGAATTGCACCGAACTCCAGGTGCTTGATTCTGTATTTGACCGCTGTCTCTGCCGCCTTGGCAAAGCCCCCGCTCAATGCGCGCCAGTTATCCGTGTGCATGCCAAGCTCTATCATGTCTCCCTCCTTACCCCGAACTTCGAGAGTTCCTGTTCCGGGACACAACACTCGATCGATTGTCGGGGACATGATACTTCATTGGGCTCTCGCCGGCACGGCCTGCGATGAGTGCTTCGTTGCGGCTATAGCATAAGTGGACGATTAGCTCCGTCGAAAGTGCTCGGGACTGTTTGATCGGCGTTCATGACCGTCCTATACTTCGCCAAACGTTGTTCGTTAACGCAGGAGATTTCCCATGCCGTCCACAATATCGCGCCGGACTTTTCTTAAACGCTCCAGTTTTGCCGCCGCCACGCCGCTTATTCTGCCTCGCCTTGGCCTCGGTCAATCCCCCAATGGCAAGCTGCAGTTGGCGGCCGTCGGCGTCGGGGGGCAGGGGGGAAGCGACCTTTCGGCCATATTCTCCAGTGGCAA
>CAZFOG010000313.1:0-7987 GCA_964520685.1 uncultured Nitrospiraceae bacterium
TCGGAAAGGACCCAAAGGACTAAAGGGGCCTAAGCGACCATTATGAACAGGATGTTTGCGTCAACTCAAAATGCGTTTCGTTCTCTAGGCAAGTTCGTGCCATTCCCCGCGAACTCCGACGATCTCTTCGGAAAAGTGCCTTCAAATCATGCGCCACCCGAAGGAAGACGGCAGGATAGCCCCCCGTTGAAGATTGCCCTGTGAAACGGAGGTAATCCGGTTTCCGTTTCGTTTGGGTCCTTTGGGTCATTTAGGTCGTTGTCGGATAGCCGGACCGTGTATCGAAAGCTTGCACAAAAAGGGGGCGGTCCCGCATGGTATTCGTAGAGGGGGAGGAAGAACCTCAGGAAGGTTAAATGGGGCAGTCGTTTCACGAGCAGATCCGAGCCTTCTACGACGCGCACCGCCAGGAGCTTTTTACGTATGCGCTTCTCCTGACGGGGAGCCGCGATGCGGCGGAGGATGCGGTGCATGCGGCATTCGCGAATGTGCTCAGGCGGGGCCGGGTCCCCCGGGAATGGCGTCCCTACATGTTTCGTTGCGTGCGCAACGCCTCGCTGGAACACCACCGGCAACGGCAACGCGAGACCGAGAAGCAGTCCATCCTGGCGCAGAGTAATGGCCGGCAAACGGCGGAGCCACCGCCTGCATGGCATTCAGAAGACCTGCAGCGTGCATTGGACACGCTGGGCGCGGATGAGCGGGAGAGTATTGTGTTGAAGTTGTACGACGGATTGACCTTTCGTGAAATCGCGGCGGTGCGCGGGGTATCCATCAATACCGCTTCCTCGTGGTACCGCAGGGGAATCGAGAAACTGCGCTCCATTCTGGAGAAGGAAGCCTGATATGGATGAGTTCGAGCAGAGACTGAAGACGGCGAAGCTCGCGGAGCCGTCGGCGGAGCAGGACCGGCGCATGGAACAACTTTTTGCGGCGCCGCCTGCGCCACGCGGGCGTTGGCTGCGGCGGCCGATCCCGCTGTGGGCGTGTTGCGCAGCGGCCGTAGCATGCGCGTTTCTTGGCTACACCGTGAGCCCCTCCCCCGCTCCACAGCCTATCGAACGTTCCCAGACTATCGTTTACATGGTGCCGGAGGAGGCGTTCATGTCGCGGGACGCATCCGTAAGCGCAACGGGGCCACTCCCCTTTGGGGTGCCTCTTTCGGAGATGGAACTGCGAGTTGACGGACACGAAGTGCCTTCGGCCAATGAGGATTCAGCAATATGAGGAAGCGTAGTGACGATGGGTATGGACTGCTCGTTCGCAAGCGTGAAAAACACTTGGGACAGCCCCGGGTTCGCCGCGCAAACCCTTGGTTCAGTCCCGGTTTTTCGCTGGTTCTCGTAGTAAGCATATTCTGCGCGACGGCGGCGCATGCCGCGGAGCCGGTGTGCGACATCGAGACGCGGCTGTATGTGCTCTCGCTGCCTGTCGAGCCGGACGCGGCGGAACCTCATCCGTCGGGGATCGTGGAGGCAGGCGCGGATGCGGAATCGTTTGAGTGGCAAGGCCACCGCTTCGAAATCGCATGGGACAAAGTGCGCATCGACGGTGAACCATGCCCATCGGAGGACGGCCGCTTTGTCCTATTGGCGAAGCCCAGCCTTCGCATATATCCGGAGAAGAAGCACGCTGTTGACTTCCGCTCGCAGGCGTATCCGCAGTATTTCGTGCCGACAAGCAAGGAGTACATCGGGCGATTCGATCTGAAGACCAGCAAGGAACTTCCAGGCCTGCTCGTGACCCTCGCGGGCGAGCGCCGGGGAGAGAAGACTGCCCACTTCGACATGAAATGGAGCTTAACGATACTTGGCCCGAGAGAGCCGCTGGAATGGGTTGAACTGGATGTAGGTCCTCCGACGTTCACGAAGCACAGCACCCAAGCGACAACAACTTTGCGTGAGGGAGACTTCTTCTACCACCTGTTCCCGATGACAGAGACGCCCCCCCCGCAATACCTGCTGACGGCAATCCGGCCAATAGAGGATTCCTGGCGAGAGGAACTTCTACCGGGCGGTGGCATCAGGATGATATCGGCAGCGGAAGAACATGGCACACCTCGCCAATTCACCAGCGAGACAAGATTCTGCAAACTGCCGGCTGACGCCCTTCCAGAGCTCGAGTCGCAAATCCGTTATAGGGATGACGTCGTTATGGAAGGAGAAGGCGTCCGTGCTTTTCAGTTTGTCCAAGAGCCACACCAGGCAATCTCGACTCTAGCGGAAACCCCGGCGATAGAACTTCTTTCCGCCCCGAAAGTTACGCAACTCGCCTACAGCAGAATTCCTCCGGAATTCGAAGATGTGCCCGTTGCTTCACCGATAATGCGAAAGCGCCCCCGCGTATGGTCGTTTACGACGCCAATACAAACCGATAACGGGCGCATTGAGGAACTTTCTCACGGAGGGCAGATACAACTCGACAGCGCATGTATAGACGAAGTCTCGCGCGGAGGGGCGGGGGCGCTCATATCGGACACTTCCACCTACGCCATGGAGACCGCGGCTGGTGAAGAGAGAATTGTCCCCGTTGGCATAGCCGTCGCCGTTGGTCCTGACACAGGCTCGACCGACGACAGCATCTCGGTTGTGCTGGCGGTGTTCGAGCGTATCGTGACGGATTCAGGCCGGCGGCGCTGGCCGATAAAGGATGTAACCCCCACGTTCGCAACAAGGGAGTTCCTGGCGCGGTTCGAGATCGAGGACGGCAGCCACATGGGATTTCTCTATCCCTTCGAGGAGGCGGGCGGATACCGGGTGGTGCTGTTTACGTCAGAGATTGTCGAGCCGACGGGAGCGCGCTATTTCAAGAAGCCCGAGGACTCCGACCCTGAGGAACCCAAGCGGAAGTAGCAAGGACAATCATGAGCAGGATGCTCATGGCACATCGAAGACTGCGGCGCAATCAGGGGAAAGAACAGGACCGGCCGCCGAGGGTGCCGGGTCACAGCAGAGAATAATGGGCACGCAGCGGCAAGTTCCGCACTGAGGGGGCCGAGACGCGGGGTTGGCCTTGACTTGAGTCGTCATGGTGTGGGCGATTCGCGTATACTTATGTCACAAGTGACCGCCAACAAGAAGGGCTCTCTTCAATGTCCGAGATTGTCTACGAATGCCACGGCGATGGCGAGGTCGAGGTTGTGTTGTCGTTTCTGGATTCCCACGGGATTCGCGCGGCCACCAGTTCCCTGGCCTCGAGGTCGGTTCATCCATTCACGGTGGATGGGATGGGCAGAACCACCATCATGGTTCAGGAATCGGACGCGGAACGCGCGCGGCAGCTGCTCGCCGAGCATGAATTCGGCCCCGCTGAGGAAGAGACGGAATAGGCATTCGCTGCCAGCCGGGCGGTCAGCGCAATTTGGCCTTCAACGCGGCAAGCTGCTCGGCCAGCTGGGTATTGAGCGGCTGATTGCTTGAAGCATCCCGTCCGCTTCGGGGCTGCGGAGTGGATGTGGCCTTGCCACGGTCACGCTGGCCGCGCCGATCACGCCGTGGCCGGGGTCCGCGGGCGTGTTCGTCGCGCTGCTCGCCTGCGGGACGGGGCTCGCGGTCTCGATTCTCGGGCGCCGCCGCTGCTTGGGTCACTTCCGTGGGCTGCTCCCCATGTCTGGGGCGCCGGGAGCGCTTCTTGCGTGGCGGGATCAGTGCTTTCATGGACAACGAGATGCGCGGCAGATCCTTGTCAACCTTGATGACCTTCACGCGAACGATCTCCCCCACTTTGACGATCTGGCGGGGGTCATCGACAAACCGGTTGGTCAATTCGGAGAGATGCACCAGCCCATCCTGATGCACGCCGATATCGACGAACGCACCGAAGTCGGTGACATTGGTGACCACGCCTTCCATGACCATACCATTTTCGAGTTGTTCGACCGAGGTCACGTCGTCGAGGAATTTGGGCACTTTGAACTCGGTGCGGGGGTCGCGCCCGGGCTTCAGCAGTTCGTGGCGGATATCGGCCAGGGTCTGCGCACCGATAACGTCGTTCGAGAATTGCGATAGATCGAGGCCCGCCAGGACTTTGGGGTCTCTGAGCAACTGCTCGACCTTTGCCTCGAGCGATTCGGCGATACGTTCGACGACGGGATAGGCCTCGGGGTGGATGCCCGTGCTGTCGAGGACGTTTTCGCCGTTGGCCACGCGCAAAAAACCGGCGCATTGTTCGAAGACTTTCTCCCCAACGCCCTCGACTTCCATCAACTGGGTTCGGCTCCGGAACGCGCCGTTCCTGGACCGGAATTCGACGATATTCTCGGCGACGTTGGCGTGCAATCCGCTTACATAGCGCAACAGGGAGACGGAGGCCGAGTTGAGGTCGACGCCGACCTTGTTGACGCACGAAACGACAGTGGTGCGCAGTCCCTCGCGCAGGTTTTTCTGGTTGACATCGTGCTGGTACTGGCCGACGCCGACGTGGCGGGGATCGATCTTGACCAGTTCCGCCAAAGGGTCCTGGAGACGCCGGGCGATCGAGATGGCGCCGCGCACGGTCACATCCAGGTCCGGGAATTCGGCGCGGGCCAATTTCGAGGCGGAGTATACGGATGCACCAGCCTCATTGACGAGGACCGAAAACAGATCGCTGCGGTTAAGACGCCGCAAGACATCACGGATGAAGGTGGACACTTCGCGCGAGCCCGTTCCATTGCCGATAGCGACAGCGCGCACGCCGTGTCTATCGATAAGCTCGACTAACACCTTCCCGGCCCCTTCCGTGTCGTTCTGGGGCGGCGTAGGAAAGATGGTCGCATGTTCGAGGAGTTTTCCAGTTTGGTCGACGACCGCGAGTTTGCATCCGGTGCGGAGTCCCGGATCGACGCCGATCACCGTGAGCTGGCCGGCCGGTGCAAGCAAGAGGAGGTTTTCGGCGTTCTCGCGGAAGACGCGAATCGCTTCAGCCTCGGCACGGTCCCGCGCGATGCCGAGGACTTCGTTCTCGATGGACGGCCTGAGAAGCCTGTTGTAGGCGTCGCGGACGATATCCTTGAGGTGCTTCTCGAAGGGTGAGCCGGTCTCCTTGAGGTAGTGCCCGAGGATGTCAGCGATCATGGTTTCGTCGTCGATGACGAGTTCCATACGGAGCACGCCCTCTTTCAGGCCCCGCATGACGGCCAGCAGACGGTGAGAGGGGATCTTTCCGATGGGTTCGGAGAAATTGTAGTACGTTTCGAACTTGGTTTTCTTGCCTTCGGCGTTCTTGGTGGGATGAGCTTTGATAAGGCCCTCATCCAGCATGCGGCCCCGCACGAGGGCGCGCACATCCGCATCGGTGCTGATGCGCTCTGCGACAATATACCCCGCGCCCTCGAGGGCCTCTTCCGCGGAACTCACCGCCTTTTCGGGACTGACGTATTTCTCGGCAAAGAACTCGATGGGCCCCTCAATGAGCATCTGGGTCATGAGGAAATCGGCAAGGGGTTCGAGCCCTTTTTCGCGCGCGGCGGTCGCCTTGGTGCGGCGCATGGGCTTAAACGGAAGGTAGAGGTCCTCGAGGCGGGTGCGGTCGAAACAGGCGTCTATCTGGGCACGGAGTTCCTCGGTGAGCTTTCCCTGTTTACCGATGGTATCCAGGATGCTGTCGCGGCGCTGTGCGAGTGCAGCGAGGTACTGGGCACGCTCCTGAACGGCCTCGAGTTGCGCTTCGTCGAGGTTGCCGGTGACGTCCTTTCGGTAACGCGCGACAAAGGGGATGGTGGCCCCCCCATCAAACAGTTCGATGGCGCGCGCGACCTGTTCCTCGTTCAGCGAAATTTCCTGTGCGATACGGGCTATGAATTTTGATTCCAGCATTCCCAAAAAACTCCCCAACTTCCCAAAGGGCAAGGGCGCGGCAAGTCTAGCAAAACAACCCCATATTGTACAGTCTCGGCGGTCATTTTGTTTCACAGCTCACGGGACCGGATTCTCACGATGACATCCTCGGCTCTGTTTGCAAAGGACAGGTACAAGACGCCGGTCTCAGGGTCATAGCGATGGTCGAACGGAAGGGAGGGCGTCAATTCCACCTCGACTGGCGCTTCTGGCGCCAGGATCTGCATTCGCGCGACGGTTCCCGCAGGGCCGCGGGTCTGAAACGCGAACACGCCCTCGTTGCGCGATTCCCCGCGAATGCGCGAGGATGCGGCTGCAACAGTGGGCAACTCCAGATTCGTTTTGGCCCAATTCAGGTCATATAGCAATGTCGCCTCGCCGGGATGCAGGGTCACCTGTTTCCGGACGGCCAGCGCAGGGTCAAACAGGTTCACATGGGCACCGTCGAGTTGAACGGGGTCACGCGAAATGGATTCGTCCAGGACGGCCAGCACAATGTAGGGTCCCCGGCGCAGTTTAAGGTAGTGCTGCATTTCGAGCGTCTCACCGGTGAGTTCCAGGGCATGCCAGACCCATCGGCGCACGTGAACCGGGGCAGCGGGGTCGCGCTGGAGTTCGGCGGGATGTTCCTGTCGCACAATAACGAACCCCTGGCCAACAGGTTGAGCCTCTGGACTTGTCGCGCTGACCCCCAGGCGCGTGAAGAGATGCCCGTAAGCGGTTTCTCCGGTTTCGCCCTGCCGGTTCCACCACTCGCGGACGTGATGGTAGGGGTCGGAGCCGTCTCCCACATAGATGAGCACCCCGCCGGCCTTGACCCACTGTTCGATGGCCTCGTGATAGTCAGGCTTCAAGGGTTTCTGGCCTTCGTACGTGAGCAAGAGCACCCGGTACGCGTCCAGGGCGCCTTTTTCGACAACATTCTCCAACTGTACCGCATCGAGGGGAACGCCCGCCTTGAGCAACGGCAATGCGAGGCCGTAAAAGAAGCCCATGGCGGGATCGCTGGGTTGGGGAGCCGCGCGCTGGAACATCATGGTGTCGGAAACCAGGATGCCGATTCCCCGGGAGCCACAATCAAACTCGACATGCTCCTGGCGCATATCGTTCAGGGCGTTAATGACGGTCAAGATTTCGGTCGCGTAGTCGATGGGGATACCCTGGCGGTCGCCGGTTTGAATATCCATGTCAACCTTTGGATAGGTGCCCTTGAAGATGCGGTGCGGCCAGGGCATGACCTCGTAGCGGAAGACCTCGGGCCACATAAGCGACGCCACGATGGTGTATTCGTAGTTGCGCTTGTAATCGTTCCAGCTCCGGTTCGGATTGTCCTCGACGGGGTCCGTCAAGAACCAGACCTTGCGCCCCGTAGGCCGCACCATGGCCCACATCTGGCCATACTCGAAAAAGGCGGTCTCGAAGGTCCGTTCCTTGGATACCCCCTGATAGATGTTCGCGCTCCGCGCGGTGCCGGTCCACACCTGGGCAATATAGCCGTCAAAATCGGGTAGATCGCTGAGGTGGGATTCGGGGCTTACGATGCCCCAGTGGGCGTAATTGATGAGGCTGTGGGTAGGGACATGGCACTCGATTTCGAGTCCCTTCTCCCTGGCGCGTGCCTTGATATGGGCACATACCTCTTTCAATGCGTTGAAATAGAGTTCGTATTTGAGCTTGCTGGCACGGTACTGGGCGTCGGGGCTGGAGTCGGGCGGCTGCCAGGCCTCGCCGTAGAAGCGCTGCCACTCCTGCTTGAACCCTTCACTCCATCCGGCCCGCGTCCAGAACTCGGGTTCCTCGAGATAGATGGCCGACACGCCCGCATCCACCGCGGGCTCCATGAGCTTCTTGATGTACTCGATGTACGCCGGCGACGGGACGTTATAGCCGACCGTTGTGCTGTTGCCGTGCATGAGCAGTTCGCCGCTCTTAACGGTCTGGATCTCGTCGCGTTTGAGTTCACCATCCACCAGATAGTAGTCGTCGTACCCGCCCCACGAGATGCCGGTCATCATGGCGGCGGTATAGCCATGGGCGCGCCACTGCGCTACGCGCTCGGCAAACGAGGAGTTCACCCCGTATACAATCGCGACATCGGACCCGATATCGAGTTCCGGCGCGTAGGTTGCGGCCGTCTGGAAACAGGTATGGTCTTGCATGGGGGTCTCCGC
>CAZFOG010000314.1:0-7945 GCA_964520685.1 uncultured Nitrospiraceae bacterium
TCGAGGCCCAATTCGAACTTCTCGAGATTGGTAAGACCGTCGCCGTTGGCATCTCCGTAAGCATCGTCGGCATTGGTGGGGTCGAGGGCATTCCAGATTTCCCATCCGTCGGGCATGCCGTCGCTATCGCTGTCGAAATTGACGGGGTCGGTACCCAGGGCCGATTCGACGCTGTCGGACAGGCCGTCGCCGTCACTGTCCACATAGGCCGCAGCGGTTACGGATATGAGGGCGGCATCACCGGCACTGCTCGGATTGGCCAATGCCGGGGCGATGCTCACGGTCCATGTGAAAGCGCCCATGACTACGAGTCGGGCGACGATTGACTTGAGCGGGCAGTTTTCCATTCCTAGGTCTCCTTTGCGCAAGGGTCGCACTGTTGCGCGAGGCTCTTAGCGCAAGGCAGGTGCCAAGGAATCTGGAGGCCCGGTGGAATTGGAGAGGGCGGTGTAAGTGACTGAAAATTAACCCCTTAGAACGCGCCGGCGATTCGGCCCGGGCGCGTGATTGTCTTTGGCGGGGTGACAGGTCTTCGTCGCAGTGACAGGGGCTTGTCAACATGACGCAAGTCGGTCTCGCTCGGGCAACGGAGCATGACGGGGTGGTGCCACGAGGGGCGATGCCGACCGGAACGGGACATAACAAAGCAGCAGCGGACGGGGGGGGCCCGTCCGCTGCCAGTGTGACAGTGAGGTGCTTGGTCTACAAGGGTCTCGACAACATCAGCTTAAGAAATCTCGAGTGTCCGGCTTGAAACCGGCGCGTATTGTTATGCCATCAGGAACCGGCGCACGGCCACGCCCGCGATGCCCAGACCCAGGAGCACCATCGTGGTGGGCTCGGGCACGATCTCGCGGAAACGAATTTCCACGATCAGGTCGTTATAGTCGGCGTCGTATGCAGGATTGACGTTATTGAAATTGGTTGCCCTGGCGATGAAACCGTTCTCTGTCTGACCCGGGAGAGGCAGGTCTTCCCATGCCAGCAGGATGACATTCGGGTCTCCGTCTACCGCGTACGCGACCATATGGTCTTCCTGAAGCCAGTTGATACCCTGTTCAGAATGCCATGGGGCGCCCCCACCCGCCGGATACAGGTAGAAACCGAACTGGTCGGCAATGTTCAGCGTCACATCGTAGCCCAGGCCCGAAACATCGCCTATCTGGGTCACGCTGAAGATGGGCTGATAATCCACCGGAGCACCAACCGGTGTGTAATATCCAAACTCGGAGACCACGGAAGCATAACGCGCTTCCGCCTGCACCTGCAGGTCTTCGCCGTCCGGAATCAGAAACGTCTGCAAATCGACGATGCGCATCACATCCAAGTCAACGTTGCTGGTATACACGGTGCCATACAGGTTGTTGTACACTTCCCACACGCTCAATTCGGCGGCATGCGGTGTCTCGTTCGGAATGCTGATGGCCATGGCCGAAGTGGAAGCCAACATAATCCCCAGAATCCCCAGAATAGCTGCGTACCTCATCTCACTGTTCTCCTTTCGTCGTGTCGTCTGACCCATATCGTTTTCAATCACGCACATCCCATCGGGTACTGCCCTTTGGCGACGGCAAGCTCTCTGTAGCCTTCGCCCGTCACCCGCTGCGAGAGTTCTCCGCCTCTGCATTGCCCTGGGATTCTCCGCAGCACAGTTACCATAACAGCAGTTCTCGTGCCAACATTTCTCCCTATGCGATAAGTCATTTATTTGTAATAGTTATGGCGTTCCAGCCGGTGTCCTCGAAGGGTGCAAGTTTGTATATTCTGTCCGTTTATTATTCAGCATAGCCAAAACATTGATCACCTGGTGCAAGTGCAGAGGGCCCGGAACTCAGGATTCATTCGATTTTCAGAACGCGCACGGGCGGATATGCGGTTTTGCGTCGTTATCGGCTTCCGTACCTGCGGGAAGCACGTTCGCGAACTGCTGTGCATCTGTGCTCTCCGTATTGATCAGTCACATAGACCGTCCTGGCAGGTTTCCTGTATTCCGCGGCCTGGCTGTACAAAAAGTGAATGGCGCGGAAGCTCCTCTGCAGCCCCGCGCCATTGTCTTGGTTTGACTGTTAACGATGTAGTGTGGCTTCGCTTGTTAAAGCCAATCTTTCAGCCGAGTCCTGATTCTTATGCGAAATACTGCCGCACGCGAAAGACGCCCATCCCGGCAATCCCCATCCCGAGGAGCAGCACCGAAGCCGGCTCCGGGACGATCTCGCGGATGCGCAATTCCACAATGAGGTCATTGTAGTCGCCATCAGGCGCTGGCCCCTGCAGCGGAGCGACCAGGCTGGCCACGTTCTCCGGCTGAGGCAGCAGAGGCAGAGGCAGGGGCAGGTCTTCCCACGCCAGCAGGATGACGTTGGGGTCCCCTGCTACCGAGTACGCGACCATGTGGTCTTCACCCAGGAGATTCAGGGCTTGCTCGGAATACCAAAACGAGGCGCCGGCGGGGTCCAGGTAGAACCCGAACGGATCCGTGGTGCTGATCACCGCGTTGAATCCGTCATTCGAGACATCGCCGATTGTGGTCACCGAGAACAACGCATTGAAGTCAGACGGTGCGCCGGCCGGGGTGTAGTACCCGAATTCAGACACCGTACTGGCGTAGCGTGCCTGGGCTTCGACATAGAGGTTGCTTCCGAGTGCCAGCGTGAAGACCTGCAAGTCAGGAATTCGCATTACATCCAGATCCAGGTTGTCTGTGAACCCCGTGCCGTAGAGGTCGTTGTAGACCTCATACACATCCAGCTCGGCTGCATGTGGCGTCGGGTTCGGAACGTTGATGGCGCTTGCTGGCAAACCCACTCCGAGCACGACAGCAAGTGCAAGAATACCCATCCCTTTACGCATTTCTATTCTCCTTCTCCGCGGACGCATAGCTCCGCCAGTTGCTGGCTAAACCTGTGTCTTCTTCCCTACCCAATGATGCGCCCCAATACTTCCCGCGTTATGGATGAAAGAAGGACTTAGCCATGCCCTCTCTCGTTTACAACGAACAAGCAAACACAGTGACAGGCAAGCATATTCCAAGGAATTGCACGAATTTACATGTGTTGATCCACAAACCGGGATATCCGCAGGAGAGGACGTGAAAATCTGGAAACCCAGGCGGATATGGCGGAATTTTGGATGCTGCCAAGGTCAGCGGGGGCGGTTCAGCCCGAGTTTTTCGATGCGCCTGCGGAGGGTCTGATAGCTGATTCCAAGCTCTGCTGCCACTTTGCGGCGATTCCATTTGTGTTTTTCGAGCGCTTCGCGAATGCGCTCCGCTTCGGACACCTGGGATTCGCGCGGAATTGACGATTGGTGCGGGGCGGCGGAAGCCGGTGTTTGACTGGACGACATGGTCGCACGCGCACGGCTGGCGGGGGTAAACGCGCCATTCCCCAATGCCATCCAGCGCTTGACCGTGCTTTCCAGTTCCCGCACGTTTCCGGGCCACGCCTGGCCTATCAATCGGGCCAGTTCATCGCCCGGAATATCCATGCCGTCAACTACGCCAAAGCCGCCGTGTTTGTGAATGAAGTGGCGCACCAGGAGCGGGATGTCTTCTCTGCGGGACGACAGGGGCGGCACCCATATGCAGACTTCGTTCAGCCGGAAATAGAGGTCATGCCGAAAGCTGCCTTCTTTGGTTTTGGCTTCGAGGTCCGCATTGGTGGCCGCAATGATCTGCACGTCAACGTGAATGTGCTTTCTGCCGCCCAGTTTCGTGAACTCTTTATGCTCGATAACTTGAAGGATCTTAGCCTGCAGATTGGGATACATTTCCCCGATCTCGTCCATAAAAATGATGCCGTTATTCGCGAGTTCAAAACGGCCCGGTTTAGACGACAGGGCGCCGGTGAACGCACCCTTTTCGTAACCGAAGAGCTCACTTTCCAACAGTTGTTCGGGAAGCGCGGTGCAGTTGACTTTGACGAAGGGGCGGTCGCGCCGGGCGGAAAGGCGGTGAATCTCGCGCGCCACGACATCCTTTCCCGTACCGCTTTCTCCGCGGATGAGGCAGTTGAGATCGGTTTGGGAGACTTGATTGATGATAGTGCGCAACTCTTGAATGGCCGGGCTGACGCCGACGAGATACGAGGCCTCGGTGTCTGCCTTGCCAGAGCCCGGCCGGCGCAGGACACGCTGTTCCCACCGGCTCGCGAGGGAACGGCGGAGAGCGGCGCGGACTTCGTTCAGGTTGAATGGCTTTGGGATGAAATCGGATGCCCCGCGCCGGACGCATTCAATTATAGATTTGGGCTCTGATTCCATCGAGACGCAGATGACTTTGGGCTTCGCTGGGGTCTCCAGGATGGTAGTCATCACATCGGCCGTGAGGTCCGCCTCCGGGATGATTTCCATTATGACCGCAAGGACTGGTTCGGCATAGAGCAGACGCAGGGCATCGCCGGAGGTGCTTACAGCGCGTACCTCGTATCCGGAGCGTTTCAGCCCTTTTTCGAGGGCCCAGCGAACTCCGGGATCGGTATCCAGAACGATGACCATCCCACCGCGTGGCTTGCGGGTGTCGTCCGCCGCATCTTTTGAAAGGGGGCTTTGCGAGATCACCGAAACACCTCCCGGTGAGTCCCGACGCGCGTGGCGTTGCGCGGGAGCACAATACGAAGGCGCACACGGCGGCCCTCCTCCAAATCAAACGAAAGGTTTCCGCCACAGCTGTGGACGGTTCGCTCGGCGAGTTGTAGCCCTGGATTCGCTTTGTCGCGCCCGGTCAGCGGTGAAGCCAGATTCATCATGGAGCGCGGATGACTCGACGACAGCCCTTCGTAGCGCATCTCGAAGGCGATATGTTCGGCGTCGGCGTTGCGGAGGCTCAGGACGATTTCGGACCCCGCATCGACGGCGCGCAGGGCATCCAAGATCAGGTCGAGAAAGGTCCGTGCGAGGGTGGTGCCGTTGAGCAAAACGCATTCGCTGTCGGTTTCGAACTGGCGGTGGATGGCGACCCGCCGGTTCTGAATGGCCACGGCGAGCACGTCAAGGGCGCGCTCGATGAATTCGTCGAGACGCACTGTTTCCACCGAACCCTCGCGCAAGAGCGCGAGTTTCCGGAATTCCTGGGTTTGCCGGTGCAGCTTGTCGACGTTTTCGAGGATGATGACCACGCCGTCGGCGGCTTCGGGTGAAATGGCCGTTTCCTGGACAATATCGGCGGCCGTGCGGATGGCGGTCAGGGGCTGAATGAAGTTTCGGACTACCTCGATACCGATATTTCCGAGGCTGGCCTGGTGCGCTACGTGCAGGAGGAGTTTGGCCTGCTCCCACTCGAAAACGAGAAAGCGCGCACAGGTATCCAGGAATTCACGGTCGCCCTGGAGATTCCCAAAGCCGGGTTCGGTATAGAACCCGACAACGTAACGCATCGTGTTTTGCTGTTGCTGAGAAAAGACAAACGGCCGCAGAACGGCCCCGCTGAGTTCCGTGTTGCGCTCGATCCATGATTGCAGGAGGATTTCAGGCTCTGCTTCTATAAGGAGAGCCCCTGTGTCGTCAAGATCCAGTGCGCTGCCCGTATCGATGAAGGTGGTCTCCTCGGCGGCGCTCCGGTAGATTCCCAAAAGCCGCTCGCCGGATACGTCACACATCACCACGGCGCGCAAGGGGATATGCTCACCCAGTTCGGAGAACAACCCCCGGAGCAACGCCTCCTCGCTGAAATACCCGGATGCGAAGCGGCTCAAGCGTAACAGTGCCTGCAGCCGCGTATTGCTGCGTTCGCACGCGGATGCATACTGGCGGATATCTTCGGTGGCTTCTTCGACACGGGCCCGCAGTTGCTCGCGCTCCTCGAGCAGCAGTTCGAAAAGCTCTCCGCGTTCGCGCATAACGGAGTGGTGCGATAGTGCCCGTGTCAAGGCTGCCTTGAGGGTGGCGGCATTCACGGGCTTCACGAGGTAGTCAAACGCGCCCTCCCGCATCGTATCAATCACGGTTTCGGTCTGCCGCGCGCCGGTCAGCACAATTGGCACCAGACAGGGGTCCGCCTTCGCGAATTCCCCGATGAGCGAGAGGCCATTGCCGTCCGGAAGGCCCAGGTCGATAAGGGCACAGGCAAACTTGTCTTTTACAAACAGGGCCCGGCCATCGGCCATGGTGCCGCCGCTCACGCATTCATAGTCCCATTCTTGAAGGATTTCCTCGAGAAACGTCTTCTGAGTGGGTTCGTCCTCGATAATGAGCACACTCGGTCTCTGAGCAGCGCTGAAATGCACCTGATACAACTCTTGGCCTGACGCCGTTTCGAGAGTCCCCGGATTTACCGTATTCGTACTTCGAGCCGCTATGCTACCCTCAGCAGCCGGGGATTGTCAAGAATTGATTCAGTTCTGGGGCGAATTTGGCGCGGGCGGGCAGCGAAAAGTGTTCAAAGTTGACAACCTTCCGATCAAAACGGCACCAGAAGTGATCGGAGAAAAATGTGACTATAAGACATAAAGCACTGTGAACCTCTGGACTTACCGGGTTCCGGCTGCATGTCCAGGCGATTGGCATATATTTTGCTCAACAACACGCAGTGAGAGGAGCCATCGACTTGGAAGATACACGAGAGCTGAAGGCGGCAGTTGAAGACCTGCAGACGCGCCTTCAGGAAGAAATACGCATGCGAAGCGAACTCGAGCGCCGGTGCCGAGTTCTGGAAAAGCTTGCCTACCGTGACCCAGGCTCAGGTCTGCGCACGGAGACGTACCTTCATGCGCGTGTGCGCGAAGAGATTGAACGCTCGATTCGATATCCGTCGGCGGCGACCCTGTTGACCTTTTGCGCGCCCCGGGCGAATACGGAGACGGTCACAGAGCTTGGCGTGCGCCTGTCCGATGACCTGCGCGCGACGGACCAGGTATTCAGTCTGAGCGAAGGCGGTCTGGCCGTGCTTCTGGTGGAGACCCCGGAGGAAGGCGCGCACAAAGTGCTTCAGCGGCTGTCGACCGAAATGGAGCGGTTTCTCGAGAATTTCGGGTATTCCCTGACCAGTTTCCCGGTGGATGCCAATCTGGCGGAAGATTTCTTGAATTTGGCAATGGATCGGCACAACAACGTTGCACGCCAGATGTTCACCAATAACGACAACGCGGCTCCTGCGACGACTTCCACTATTCACTGACTAGGCGCAGGGAATCGCCCTTCGGTTCCGGTGTTCGCCGGAGGGCACTCCCCCATCGCGATTTCATGCCCGTGTTTCTAATCCTTCCTCATTTCTGCTACGCTTTGCCCCATCGATACGACAAGACATCGCATCGGGCACTCGTGGTTCCCTCGCCGCAGGACTGTACTTTGCGAACTGGCCGGCTGACGGTGTGGCCGTCCCGGCTCTCCAGGAGGTTTGCACGAATATGAAGGCCGTGAAGTGGTTTGCTCCCCGCGATATGCGCGTTGTGGACGTGGCGAAACCGGTGCCCGAGCCCCACGAGGCTCTGGTACGCATCGAATCGACGGGGGTTTGCGGCTCCGACATGCACTACTTTGCAGAAGGGCGAATCGGACAGACGGCCATTACCGAACCGCTTATTCTGGGTCATGAATATGCGGGAATCGTGGAGGCGGTCGGAGGGGCTGCCGATGACTCGCTGGTAGGCAAGCGCGTGGCGGTCGAGCCGGGCATTCCCTGCCTGAACTGCGAGTGGTGCCATAGCGGGCACTATAACGTATGCCCGGACATGGTATTCCCTGGCGGTCCGCCATACGATGGGGCGTTGTGCGAGTACAAGACGGTACACGCACGGTTTTGCTTCCCCGTTCCGGACGGGATCAGCGCGGCGGAGGCGGCCATGCTCGAGCCTTTGGCGGTCGCGGTGCATACGGTCGAGCTGGCGCGATTGAAACCGGGCGAGACCGCGGCCATTCTTGGCCTCGGGCCGATTGGCCTGCTTGTGGCCCAGGTCGCCCGGGCGGCGGGCGTGGGACTGCTTTTCGGCACGGATTTGCTCGATTACCGCGT
>CAZFOG010000315.1:0-7875 GCA_964520685.1 uncultured Nitrospiraceae bacterium
CCCGGCCATGACCGCTATGTACTTGCGAACCGTCACCTGATGTCCCATTTCCCTGGTATCGGCCTGAGCGGGGCCATTGTAGCAGGTATTGGGGGAACGCTTGACGAGGAAACAGGGTAGCCCGCCGGCGTGGCGCTGGGGGAAGCGCGACACCGGCGGGCGATGGGCTCTACCCTATCGGGTCGAGTGGGGAGAAAGGCAGCACATCAATAGTGATACGCCGGTTCCCGCTTCATCAGCAGGGCGGCGAGAATGTACACGAAGACCACCGGGAAAAAACCGGTGAGAATAAACGTCCCAACAACGATCGCCCGCAGCCAGAACACCGACAGGTCGAAGTATTCGGCGAGGCCGCGGCACACGCCCAACAGGATACCGTCGCGCGACCGGTACATGCCGGTGCGAGAGGTGCTGTATTCATAAGCCATGATCGTATCCTCTCTCAACGCAGTGACGTTGCGCCTGCTCCGCCGTTAACTGGCGGCGGAAGCCTTGAGTTCCTCGAGTTCCTGCTCGATATCGCGGTCCGCGCCCAGCTTGGCGAATTCCTCATCCAGGCTGGGACGGCGCCCGTAGTTCACCAGGTCCGCCTCGGCCTCCATGCGCTCGATGCGGTGCTCGAATTCGTTGAAACGTTCCATGGCGCGCGACGTGTCGAGACGCCGCAACTGGTGCTGGGCGCGGTACTGGTGCCGGGCGCGCGCATGGCGCTGCACAAGCAGGCGCTTCTTCTCGATGACCAGCTTCACCTTCGCCTCGAGGGCGTCGATGTCCTCCTGGTAATGCCCGAGCATGGCGTCGGTCTGCGCCAGTTCCTGCTCGAGCCCATCGGCGCGCGCGAGGAAACGGCGCTTCTCGACCAGGGCCTCGCGGGCGAGGTCGTCGCGGTCCTTATCCACCGCCAGGCGCGCGCGGTCTGCCCATACGGCGGCGCGGTCGCGCACGCGGGCCAATTCCTGCTCGATGTCGCGCCGTGCGGCCAGGGCACCGTTACGCGCCGCCTTTACGCGCCCGAGGGTCTCTTCCATCTCACGGGCCATCAGGCGGAGCATCTTCTCGGGATCTTCCGCCTTGTCGAGCATGGCATTCACGTTTGAGTTTACAATGTCGCGTGTTCGTGTGAAGACGCCCATGACAAGCCTCCTTGTGTGTTGTCTATGCGCCGCCGTTGACGGAGTGCACCGCCGCCGCAAACGCCAAAGGTTTCACGAATCCCGCACACGCCAGCGCATCCGCTGAAAACTGCATGCGGAAACACGTCATGTCCGCTCTGCCGGGCAATTCCGCCGCGGATGCCGTCGACGCAGTACCGGTATGGGCCAGCGCCGCCTCGAACATCAGGCGCGACAGATCTTCCGATACCTCCGGCGTGTCGTAGAAGATCTCGACGCCGGCGAGAAACCGTTCGGGCTGTTCCGTCGGGCGGCACCAGACGATCCGGCCCTTCAATTCGGCCGCCTCGGCCGGATTCGCGATGCTGAACACCCGCACCAGAATCTTCCGCCCCGGCGTGAGGTAGCGGCCCAGGCTCATCGACAGGCCATTCCGGCTCAGGTCGCGGCACTGGCCCGTTCCCGTCGCCCCGGCGCCATAAAAGTATTCAACTGTTGTCGAGAACGACACCCGCAGAAAGCTGCGCCCGTTCATCCAAATCCGTGTTCTGTGTGCGTCCGCCATTGTGCTTCCCCAGTCATTCAATCGTTCCTGTCTCATTGCAAGGTGCTTGCCAAAGGGCGTCCTACCGCGTAACCCTTTAGTAAGGTGTGCCTTATGCGCATTTCGAGCAACGCTTCCGGTTGACGTGCGTGGCGAAAACCGCTATTGTTTGGTGAGATCCTGCAACGCAAGAGGGGAAATGGGCCATGATGGAACCCGAACGTGACCAGCGGCGCGAAGAAATTGAAGCCTCGGTGCCCGAGGTTCAGGAAGCACTGGGCCAATCCGAGGCGTTCCTCGCTTTCCAGGAGCATTTATCGCGTGCTGCCCGGGTGGACCGGCCCGTGCTCATCCTGGGCGAACGCGGCACGGGCAAAGAATTGGCGGCGACACGGCTGCATTTCCTCTCGAAACGGTGGCAGCAGCCTTTTGTGGCCCTGAATTGCGCCGCTCTTACGCCCTCGCTCATAGAATCCGAACTGTTCGGCCATGAAGCCGGGGCCTTCACGGGCGCAACAACCCGGCGTGCGGGCCGGTTCGAGATGGCCAATGAAGGCACCCTGTTCCTGGACGAAATCGGGCTTATCCCCCTCGAAACCCAGGAGAAAATCCTGCGCGCCGTCGAATATGGGCTGTTCGAACGGGTCGGCAGTTCGCGTCCCGTCCGGGTGGACGTACGCATCATCGGCGCGACAAACGCCGATCTGCGCGCTTTGGCCGAGGCGGGGCGGTTTCGTCAGGACTTACTCGATCGCCTGTCGTTCGAGGTCCTGCACTTGCCCCCCTTGCGCGCGCGCCAGGAAGACATCATGCTGCTGGCGAATCATTTTGCGGCCCGGATGGCCCACGAGCTGGGCTGGGAAGAGGTGCCCGGGTTCAGCGACGAGGCGATCACGGCCCTCGAAGGATACGCGTGGCCCGGCAATGTGCGCGAGCTCAAGAACGTGGTCGAGCGCAGCGTCTACCGTGCGGGGTCCGCCTACATCGAGTCCATCGTGTTCGACCCCTTCGCGGGCGCCTACGCCTCGCCCGTACCCGGCACGCCGTCGCGAGCAGAAACGGCCGGGCAACCGGCCATGCCCCGTCCACCGTATCAGGAACCTCCCGAAGACAGCGACCGCTCGTACGCCGATGCGGTCCGCGAGGTCGAAGTGCGCCTGTTGCGGCGCGCCCTGCGCCGCTGCCAGTTCAATCAGAAGAAGGCCGCCGAGAGCCTCTCGCTTACCTACCATCAGTTTCGCGGGCTTTACCGAAAATACCAGGACGAATTGCAGGATTAGGGCGTAATGGTTCGTAACAGCAATCAATGCCTCGGGTTCGAGAAACTGCCTCCCCTCGCCAGCATCTCTTGCCCTTCACGGCGCGGCCTCCTCGAAATACCTGCCCCCTGAAGCGGTGTTTACCCCTATCAGGGCTGCTGAACCGCGAAAGGAGGACCATGACATGAAGCGGACCGTTATTCTTCTGGCGATAGCCAGCGTGGCCGTGCTGGGAGTAGTGCTGGCGGCTGCAAACCTGCCCGAGAAGGCCGTGCGGGCGGAAAGCAAGGTCAAAGTCGGCGCGAAAATGCCCGATTTCACGCTCACGGGAATCGATGGGAAGGAGTACAAACTGTCAGAATCCCTCAAGAAGGGCCCGGTCGTGTTGATTTTCTCGTCCCAGGAATGTCCCTATTCCCGGAAGGCCGACCCGGAGCTGTCCAAGCTTTACACGGCGTACAAGGACAAGGGCGTGACCTTCCTGAGCATCGATTCCCATGCGAACACCACCCCGGACCAGATCAAGCAGTATGCGGAACAGGTTAAACTGGCGTATGTCGTCCTCAAGGATACCGGCAACAAGTTCGCCGACGCCGTGGGCGCCAAACAAACCCCCGAAGTGTTCATTGTTACCAAAGAGGGGAATCTGGTGTATCATGGCGGACCGAACAACCAGAAGAATCCGGATGACGCCGAGTACAAGGACTATGTGAAGAGCGCCCTGGATGAAATCCTTGCGGGTAAGGAAGTTACCACTCCCAAGACCAGCACGTGGGGCTGCACCATCAAGCGTGCCTAACGTCCGGGAACCCGATCACAAGCAGTAATCAGGAGGTTGGGCCCATGCAGCGCATCCTGTCCAAAAAGCGGGCCGGAGTGAGGTGGGCCGTGCCTGCCATTCCGGCCCTATGTATCGTACTGTTCCTGACGGGAGCCGCGTGTACTCCCTCCGCCAGCAAGGGCGGCGGCACCGCAGAAAACGCCGGACAGATTCCCACCGCAACGACGGAGACACTCACGCCCGAGGTGACTGAGGAGACGGCTCCGGAGGTGACGGTCGTCTCCTCGGATGAATTGCTCGAGGCCATCCGGGACAATAAGGGCAAGGTAGTCGTCGTGAAATTCTGGGCAACCTGGTGCGTGCCGTGTGTTGAAGAACTGCCAAAAGTGATCGCGTTCTACGAAAAACACAAGGATTCCGAGACCGTGGCCTTCGTAAGCGTGTCGGCCGACCTCGCCGATTCCGTCGATGATACCGTCATTCCGTTCCTCAAGGAAAAGACCGTGCCATTTCCGGTGCGCGTCATTGATGCCGCCGGACCGGACGAAATCGTTGCAGGACTGGGCATCGAAGAGACCGGATGGGAAGGTACGCTGCCTGCTGCCTTTGTGTTCGACAAAGAGGGCCGCCTAAGCAAGTTCTGGCTTGGGTCCGTTCCCGAGGGCGCGCTGCAGGACGCTGTAGACGCGCTGCTCTGATACTTCCACCGCCTTTTCCCCTCCCGGCACGGCCCCAAATCGCCGCCCTTTGATGCCGCCACGTAATTGTTCAATAGGGTGCTTGACAGGGTATGAGGCGTATGGTACCATTCGCCTTTGTTAGCACTCGGCTGCGAGGAGTGCTAACGCCCGCGCGCTTGGACGGCGCTCCCACGCATCTGCGGGGCCGCGCAATAGTCCAAGCTCGCAGTGGTGAAGAAGTTACGGGAAGAACTTGACGGTAAGCGGCCACAGTCCCGTCACGTGCGGGCAGCACGCAAACTAAGCAGGTCGAGAGTGGAGGAGAGTGTACCATGGCCAAGAAGCTGGCTTTTGACCAGGAAGCCCGAAACGCGTTATTGGAGGGCGCCGATGCCCTTGCCGACGCAGTAAAAGTCACGTTGGGTCCCAAGGGCCGCAATGTGATATTGGAAAAGTCATTCGGCGCGCCCAACATCACAAAAGACGGTGTGACGGTCGCCAAAGAAATCGAATTGAAGGACGGGTACGCGAACATGGGCGCGCGCATGTTGCGGCAGGCCGCGAGCAAGACGCAGGACATTGCCGGCGACGGGACAACGACGGCGACGGTGATGGCCCAGTCGCTTATCCACGAAGGTTTGCGGCATGTCACGTCCGGGGCAAACCCGATGCACCTGAAACGGGGCATGGAGAAGGCCCTCACCAAGGTCGTGGAATCTATCCAGAAGCAGAGTAAGAAAGTCCGGGACTCCTCGGACATCGAACACGTCGCTGCGATCTCCGCGAACGGAGACGTCGAGATTGGCAAGATGATCGCGACGGCGATCGAGGAAGTGGGCGACGACGGTGTCATTACCATTGAAGAGGGCAAGGGTCTCGAGACCGAGATGGAAGTCGTCGACGGGATGATGTTCGACCGCGGATACCTCTCGCCGTATTTCGTGACAAACACAGAGAATATGACCGCGGTGCTCGAGAACTGCCTGATCCTGATCCATGAGAAGAAGATCAGCAGCATGCAGGACATGCTCCCCCTGCTGCAGACCGTTGCCCAGAGCGGTAAGCCGCTGCTGATCATCGCCGAGGATGTTGAAGGCGAAGCGCTCGCCACGCTTGTGGTCAACCGCATTCGCGGCATCCTGAACGTAGCCGCCGTAAAAGCCCCCGCATTCGGCGACCGGCGCAAGGAAATCCTGCGCGACATCGCCATCGTGACGGGCGGGCTGTTCATGTCCGAAGATTTGGGCACCAAGCTCGAGGGCGTCGAAGTCAAAGATCTCGGCCGCGCCAAACGCGTCGAGATTACCAAAGACGATTGCACAATCATCGAGGGTGCGGGCAAGAAAAAAGACATCATGGCTCGTTGCGAAACCATCCGGCGCGCCATTGAAACCACCACATCGGACTACGATCGCGAGAAGCTGCAGGAACGCCTTGCCAAGCTCGCGGGAGGCGTGGCGGTGGTACGCGTGGGCGCAGCGACCGAAACCGAACTCAAGGAGAAGAAAGGCCGCACGCAAGACGCCCTCAATGCGACCCGCGCCGCCATCGAGGAAGGCTGGGTACCCGGAGGCGGGATCGCCTACCTGGCGGCCCGGAACAGCCTCAAGGCCCTCCGTCTCGAAGGGGACGAGCAGCTTGGCCTGAATATGATGACCCGCGCGCTCCAAGAGCCCGTCGTTCAGCTCGCGAACAATGCCGGTCTTGAGGGTGCCGTGGTTGTCAAGAAAATCGAAGCCGGCAAGGCGGGTGTGGGTCTCAATGTTGCCTCGGGCAAATATGAAGACTTGGCGGCCGCGGGCATCATCGATCCCGCGAAAGTCCTCCGCTCGGCCATCCAGAACGCTGTCAGCGTAGCCGGATGCTTCGTCACCACCGAGTGCCTCGTGACCGATATTCCCGAGCCGCCGAAACCCGCGCCCGCACCAGGCGGCCCGGGCGGTATGGGTGGCATGGGCGGTATGGGTGGCATGGGTGGCATGCCGGGCATGATGTAACCTGAGCTCTTCCCAATGAATCGTTCTCGCGCCGCTTCGCACCGGAGCGGCGCGCTTTCTATGTGCGCACGCACACCTGCCAAATTCCATAAAATCACGTTGTTTTTGCGCCGAGCGCGGTTTTTATGGTACAAGCGAGGCGCTGTAGGGAATTGATGATGCCGGCGGGAGCAATCCGGGAGCAGTGTTGACACGATGCGCAGGGGAGGGTGATACGGATGGCAGCAACGGGAACGATTGACACAGCAAGCGCGGGCCGGGTGCCGGTCGACGTGGCGCGCCAGGCAGCCGCGTTGGTCAAACAGCAGCAAGTCATGAGAGAACAGGGAGAACAGGCCGTGCAGTTGATCGAGGCAGCCAGAGTACGGCAACCCCAGGCGGCAGGAGTGGGCCAATTACTTGATATTCGAGTGTAGCTTCGCCTCCGGGAGACCGGGAGGAAGCCTACGAAGAACGAGGGGCGCTGTCGAAGTCGACAGCGCCCCTCAGTCTTTGGCGCAATGTCCGCTACGCGTTCGCTAAATGTCCATATTCGCGACGATGGCCCACGCCCGCGAGCAGGGGAACTCGCTCGGGTACCGCAGGAACTCGACGTGGCCATCCATGTACAGCGTGTTCGCACCACCCGGAACGTGGCTGAAGTCGCCGGCCCATTCGCTCACGGTGTCGAAGCACACCGCGATCTCGCTCTGCGCCATGGCGCCCGCAGCCGGATTGTTGATATCGGTGATCATGAAACGCTCGATACCTTCACGGAAACGGTAAACCGTTCCGCCGCCGCCGTTGCCGTTGGGCTCGCCGACTTCGAGGTCGCCGTCAAACAAAGCGACATCGGCTTCATTGGCCGGATCGCCGCTGTTGTCGAAGACATCCTGAATGGCGCTCAGCAGCGCCAGGTTGCCGTCAGCTACTGACCAGTCGATCTTGTTGGGATCGCCACTATCGTCAATGACCTCGTCGTTGAACACCCAGCCCAGGTAGATGTAGCTCGTCGAGTCAATGCGGCGCGGGTCGATCTGTCCGGCCAGGCTGGGGTTGATATTGCCCGCATAGAACCAGCGCTCCGGCACGTTTTGGCTGCCGCCGGTTTTCGAATCCATCGGGTCCGAGGGGCAAATCAGGATTTGCCAGTCCGACAGGTATTCCGGATACATCATAGAGCAGTCGAAAATGAAATCAGCGCCGTCATTCAGCACCACCACCGTATCATCGGTGCCACTAGTGTTATTGAGGATTTTGAGAGGTGGAAACTTCTCGCCCTTGGACTCGTTGGAGTACATTTTCAAACAGAGTCCAATTTGTTTGAGGTTGTTGGCGCAGCTTGCGCGGCGGGCGGCCTCGCGCGCACGGGCCAGGGCCGGCAACAGGATTGCCGCAAGAATGCCGATAATCGCAATCACAACCAGCAATTCGATTAACGTAAAGCCTCTCGTCTTCATGATGGAACCTCCTGCAATTGAAATGACACCAGACTTTAGCGAATTCCACAGTGGATTCGCGGG
>CAZFOG010000316.1:0-7833 GCA_964520685.1 uncultured Nitrospiraceae bacterium
TCTTCTGCCAGAAATCTTTGCAGCTTGCACGAATTCTAGAAGATAGTAGTACGGACCCACACGGACCCACACGGACCCACACGGACGGACACGGACGGGGATGCACGGGGTAGACCTTCGAGGAAGCGGACCACGTGCTGTGAGGCTCAGCCGCGGAGGATAAGAATGGGGTGGAACAAAACCCTCGGGACAGCGAACCATGAGCCGTTCGGCTCACCCATTTACGATGAAGTTGCGCTGGAGCCAGACCCTCGGGACAGACCCCGGTTTGCTGCGCAAACCGTTGGGTCCCGGGTTTTGGAATTATCGAGGCAGGGCAGCATGTGCTGTGGGGCTCAGCCGTTGGCGCTCCGGAGATGCGTGCAACCGAAGACCTGCGTGCAGTACCGTTTCCACCGGCACCGGCCATGCGGATGTCTACCAGATTATCCGATTCGGAATCGCCGAATGCGGTCTCATGACGGTTTCGGGGCCGGTCGACTGGACATGAAAAGTCGAGGTTTTGGTGGCATGGGGCAGGTCCTTTTGGCATCTCGCGTGGCGCAGTCGTGAAGACGGGAATTTGACAAATCTTGACGAAACGTCAAATACTTTGGACGGGCTGGTTTTGGGATGGGAGGTTCCATAGGAAAGGGAAGGAAAGAGGCTATGAAGGCACCGGTTTGGTGGGGCGCACACGTCGCTGGATTCTTTCTGTTTTCGTTGGTGGCCGTTCTATTGCGCGGTTCGGGCGCCGAGGCGGCGGAAGCCAGCCCGGGCGTGAGCATGCTTGCGTTCGACCGTATGGGTGCAGGCGTACCCGCTGGTTGGCGCGTCGAGGGGGACGGGTACGAATGGTCGGCGGAGGCCCAGGCCGGTCCGCTTGGTGCGGGTGCGGCACGCATTCGCTTCGACGGGCGGGGAGCGGTAACGCTGTCTTCACCGGCACTCCGTTTGCGGAAAGACCGGACACATGCGGTTCGGCTGTTGGCGCGGTCCGAACCGGCGGGCGCCCGGATCAGTCTGGCGATACGGGATAACGGACAGTTTCCGGACGGTGCGTCGAATGAGGCGCTCGAGACGTCCGAGACCGTGACGGACGGTTGGCGTTCGTACACGCTGCAGGGTGCTTTACCGGCGATTCCCGGCGAGTTCTTCTTCCTGCGTTTCAGTGTCAGCGGAGAAGGCTGCACCATTTGGATTGACGGTCTCTGGCTTGGCGAGGCGGCGGGGTCTGTTGACGAGCAGACGGTTTTTCCTGCCCGTGCCGCGGCGGTGGTGCTCACGCCCGAAAGCCCGTGGGGACTCGTGACCGGCGATGCGCCGATGCGTGCGAGGGTCGTGGCGGTGGGCGCGGATAAACCCGGGTGCCGGCTCGATATGCGGGCCGTGCACACGACGGGTTTGATCCGAGAGCTGGCGCCCGTCGCGCTTGATGACACGGGCATTTGGTCGGGCACGGTCGACGTAACCGGCGATGCGGGCGCGCGATACGGCATGGCGCGGCTCGAGGCCACGGTAGTCGACGCTGGGGGCGTTGCGTTGTCGCCCGTGGGAGAGACGCTTCTGAGCCGTGCGCCGGTACCAGTACCCGGTCCCCTCGAGGATTCTCCGTTCGGCATTCATGTGACGCAACGGGAGCCGGACCTTGCCGTGGTGTCGGCGCTTGGTTACAAATGGTGCCGGATTCACGACGCCGCGGGCAGCACCAAATGGGGCTACATCGAGCCTGAGCCGGGCAAATGGATTTGGTATGACGATGAAGTGGAGCTGCGGCGCCGTAACGGCATGATGGTTCTGGGGATGCTGGACAGCTCGCCGCCGTGGGCGTCGGGGGTGACGCATGAAGGGTACTGGAGCGTATACGGCGTTCCCAGGAGCATCGACGACTGGCGCAACTACGTTCGGCGTGTTGTTGGCCATTACGCGGGGTCAATCGACCGCTGGGAGGTGTGGAACGAGCCCTGGAACAACATGCCCAAGGGGTTCATGTTTTTTCAGGGGGGCGGTCCGGAGGAGTATGTCGAGCTGCTGAAGGCCGCATACGAGGAGGCCAAACAGGTCAATTCCAACGCGACGATTGTCGGTGTAGACACGTATCCGTTCCAGTGGGATCAGGCGGTGCTGGCGCTTGGGGCCTACCCCTACTACGACGTGTTGTCTTTTCACCGCTATGACCACACGCTGCACGGGCGCCCCGATGACGCGATCGCGTTCGAGGCGGCCCGATTGCGCGCGGAACAGGCCAAGTACGGCGACCCCAAGCCGATCGAACTCACCGAAGGGGGGCCTGACGTCAGCCTGTACCACGGCTCGTTCTTTTCGTTCGCCGACCCGGGGCTGACGGGAGACTGGTCCCGTAACACGGACCAGTATGCGCGGATGTATCTCAGCTCGATTGCCAACGGAATTGTGCGGTTCTCCGCGTATACGGTTCACGGCGAGCCGGGGGCATACGGTGCGCCGACACACGGGCTTGCCGAGGCGGGGATATTGCTGCGTCCGATGCACCTGACGGTGTCGGCCCTGGCGCAGTTCGTCGAAGGAGCCACGTACAAAGAACGCTTGAATCCGACACTGGATATCAGCGCTTTCGTGTTCGAACAGCCGAACGCCCGTTATTTTTCGGAAGAACCGAGCACCGTTGTCGCGCTCATTGCGCATGGCGAGGAGCCCGAGCCGCTTCCCCGGCCAATCCCCGGCGGTGTCCGGTGTTTCGACCGTTGGGGCAATCCGGTCGAAGCGCCCGCGCAGGCCGGTTGCAGCATTGTCTACCTGGTTGCGACGGACGATACGCGGGCGGCGTTGCTCGAATCGCTGGCACCCGTTCCGCCAGCTGCCGCATGGGAGCCCGGGGTCGAGGGGCTCGTGAAAGCCCTGCTTGGCTCGCTGGCACAGGCGGGGCCGCCGCTCTGGACGCTCTTCTCGTCCCAAGGTTCGCTGGCTGTGCTGGCAGACGACACGGGGGTGACGATGGCGAACCGCTCGAGCCTGCGAACCGACGAGGCCCTGGCCAAGCGGTTCCGGTTCTCAGGGATTCCGACGCCGTTATCAAATGAGGTGAAGATAGCGGGCGCCTCGGTGGCCGGGTGGGTGGATGTAGCCGTTGGCGAGGGCGTGTGGTCCGCAGTATTCTCAGCGGTGCCGGAAGGCGGGGCGGGCGCCTGGCGCTTTGTGACATTGGCCGTGGCGCCGCGAGCTGTGGACCAGGGCGGAGCCGGCGCCGAGGGGGCGGTGGCCTTACTCATGTGCTGGGAGGAAGCCGTCGGCGCGGGTTCGGTGATCGGGATGCGCGAAACGCTGCCTGACAGTCCGTTCTGCGCGCTTATGGCCATGCCGAACAGCAACGTGATTACGCGCCCCGACTACTTCGTTACGATGCTCCACGGGATGGTGGGGGTTGGCATGGAAGGCTCGGATATTACCATCGAAAAGACCGCTGTTGCGGACGGTTTGGTGATGGCCTTCGGCACTTGGGACACATCGTCTCCGTTCACCGGCCCGATGCACATGGGTATGACGGCTTTGATGGCGCGGGATGGGGATTCGTGGCGTTTGGCGAGTCTGACGGTCGGGCCCGAAATGCCGCCGCAATAGGTCGGAGAGGGCGCGGGGCTGACCCTGCGGGCCAAGCCCCGGCGTGTTCGGCCATCCGTTATTGCCGCAGCGCGCAGGATAGGCGCGTTTTCACGGGGACTTTTTGGTTATCCCGAGTGCTGCGTTGATGACCAGTTGCACATCAACCGCGTTGGTTGGGCCATCGCCGTTGATATCGGTGTCACCCACGACGGGAAGGCCGAGTGCTGCGTTGATGACGAGCTGCACGTCCACGGCATTGATATCGCCATCGTTGTTGATGTCGCAGGGGTCTTCGGTAACGCTTACGGCAAACGTGGAATCCACATACAGGCCGTTGGCGTCGGTTGCACGGATGGTAATGTGTGCCTCGCCAAACGCTCCCGTCGCGTAATCCAGTGTCAGGGCTCCGGTGGCCGGGTCAATGGAAACGGCGGAGAACAGGGCCTCATTGGTATTGTTCTGTACGGTCAAGACCAGGGCGCTGTCGGCGGTTTCGGCATCGGCAAAGACGGGGAAAAGCTGAATAATCGTATCGGGCGCATTCTCTTGAACCGAGACATTGGGTATGCCCGTGGCGGTGGGCGTGGCGCCGATATAGCCTTTTGACCGCGACACGAATTCATCGAGATCGAACGAGCCGGACATTTCGTTCGTGACATTCTGGAGCGCTCCCAGCCGGACCATGTCGATCTGCAAGGTTGAGTTGGCGAGCCCGGAAAGGCCGGCCACGCTCGAGCCGTCAAACCAGAGGTTCAACGAGCCGTTCGCATTCATGAGATCTTTTGCTGCGAGCCACTGGAGTTCGATGGAGTGCCACCCTGTCCCGATTGTGACCTCGCCCCTGTCGGGCAGTACTTCATACGTGCCCGAGCTGAGCCGGGCCGCCGCGCCGAGCCGGAGCGCCTGTCCCACCCGTTTAAGTGACAGAGCCACCACGGGTACCTCGCCGCCCGTGAATCCCCCGAAAATGGGGAAAGCGCTGCCGTCGGGTGTTTTAAGCGAATCCACGCGGATGTAGAACCGGGCGCGATATTGCCGGAGCGCTTCGGGCGATTCGTCCTGGAGGTATCCCGGCTTTGCCTCATCGAGAATCACGCGGAGGCCACGGTCGCCGCTGCAGGCTGCTTCCTCGAGCACGCTCAGGCTAACGGCATACGCCGTTGCCGAGAACAGCCACGCCACGAGAAGCGCAGACCCGTGCAGGATAGGGGCATAACGGAGCCCTGGACGGGGGCCGTGGATTTTGAACGGATGCGTAACGTGTCTCATTGGCGATGTTGACTCCTCAGTGCCATCATGATGCAATCACCGGCGTGTCAATCCTTCTCGACAGACTTGTCAGTTCCGGACGCCTTCGTTACCGAGCTGGCGTGAACCAGCAGTGTCGCGCTCTGGCCGGTACTGAACCGTCCTTCCCACGATTTAACAGATGAAAGCCACGACTGCCGTGTAGTTCCGAATACCGGACCGGACGGCGTTGAATTGAGATTGAGCAGGATCCAGCCTCGCTCGTAGGGTGACGCGACTTGATCGCTGTTGGCGACATCGAGCCGGCCGCATACGAGCGGCAGGGGGGCCACATTGAGGGGGTTATAAGGGGTTCCTGCCTCGTTGTATACGACGCACTGCTCTTGAACAAGGGGGAACCATGAAGGAGTGAGCCAGGGATTAATGGGGCTCATGACAACCTTGGAATCGCGCCAATAGACGAAGTCGGTTGGGTGATAGGAGTCATCGATATCGAAGCTGACGGCCCACGACGTTCCGAGCGGTTCCCGGTTGTCCGCTGCGGTGGCGTTCACAAATGCGCCGTAGAAGGTGTAGGCGCCGTTCGTTGCGACCAGGGGATCGGTGCTGCTCGCCTCGATATGCACCAGGGTGTCGCCTTGACTGAAATTGTTCGTCGGGTCCAGGTACATGTAATCGCCCCAGAGAACGTTCTGGTTGCTGGCCTTGCCGTTCCCACCGGAGACAAAATAACCGGCCTCGGTGGGAAACCCGGCGCCTGCCTGATTCATGGCGTTCACCAGAACATATCCGCGGGCAATTTCATCACCATGGTGTTTGCCCGATACCTTTCCGGTCGCGGGCGAGGGCAGGCCTGTATGGGCTGGAATAAGTTCGGCAGTCCTGGCCGAGAAATCCACGCCGGCGATGGTGAGTCCGCTGAAGATGTCGCGGAGATTGAGCGGAAGCACACTATTCCCTGCCAAGGTGATGTCAAATGCGGTCGTGGGAACGCCGTAATCGGTCCAGAGACTCACCTGGGCAATTACTGAGGAGGTAGAGGCATTGTTGACAAACAGGATTGTGGTGATGCCTGTGCTGGACCACTGCCCGAGATCCACTTCAAAATAGGGAAGCAATAGCGTGGCCGCGGGTACGGTGTCGCAGGTACCGATCTTGGCCTGTGCGCACACGCTAATCCCTGCGATTACCGCTACAACAACCAGGAATCTGAAACACCGCATGATTCATGTCTCCTATTGCATGGGGATCGCTAGGGGTTGTAATGGGACGCGTTGTCCGTGGGAACGCCGTAATTTCCCACCGAATACCGGCCCCAGTCGGCATGCTGAACGGCGATAACTCCCTGGCTGGTGGTGGAGAGGATTCCCGTGTTGACGTTGTTGAAGTTCACCTTGAACCAGCCGAAGTCGTACATGCCCGGAAGTTCGCTTGAATTCATCTTGACACGGCCACACGCGAGTGGAAATGGCAGGATGCCCGTCAAGCTCTGGGAATTACCGTCCTCATCGAAGACCGTCAAACTGGCTTGGTTCAGCGGACCCCAGGCTGGAAACGCCCCGCAGGGCGGAAATTGGGCGACAACCTTGGGGTCGCGCCAGTAGAGCACGTGGGTCCCTGCGGAGAACGGGCCGCCCACGAGGTTGCGCGCCTGCCAGGTGGACGCCAGCGGCTCGCGGTTGTCTGCGGCGGATGCCGCAACATAGCGCGCATAGAAGGTGTAATTGCCCGGGGTTGTGACGAGGGGGTTGCTGCCGCTGGCCTCGATGGCAATCATCGGGTTCCCATACGCGAAGTTGTTGGGGTCGCTTTCGACGAAATACTCGCCCGTGAGGGCGTTGGTGTTCGCGGCCTTACCCGTGCCCCCCGATACGAAATAGCCTGCTTCGTCAGGGAACGCGGCCCCGGACTCGTTCATCACGTCAATCAGGACATATCCGCGCGCCAGCTGGTCCCAGTACGAGTAGCCTGCGCAATGGTGTGTCCGGGAAGACTGTATTCCCGTGTGGTAAGCTTGGAGCGTGTCGTAACTGATTCGCGCAGTGAACGCTGACCACGAGGAGATGTCGCCGGTCTCGAAGCCATCCTGAAAGACGGCGTCGGCGGTGACGGAGCGGGGCGGATTTCCGGTTGGAGTGTCGACGCCCAGCTCGAGGGCGTTTTCGGCGAAGACCTGGGTCAGGTCAATGCGGTTCATTCCATGGGCGGGCAATTCGATATCAAAACAGAGGGACGGAACGCTGAAATCAGTGAACAGCATGACGTGAGCGATCGCCGGCGCGTCCGTTACGTTGGTAACCGCAAATACCGTTCTGCTTTCCGGGTAGTCATACTGAGTTTCGTAAATCACCGTGTCGGCTTCGAAATATGGAAGGAGCAAGGTTGCCGCGGGTACCACGTCCATCGTTCCGATGTCTCCGTAAGCCCAAGGCGCAGCAAAGAACACCACGAACGCGGCGGCGCACGACAATACGACCCTCATCGTCTTATTCCTTTCCTTGCATCCCCCTGCTGGGCCTCCAGGAGCTCATTCATCCAGTATCGTCATTGTATGCCCGGTTATGGCCAGCTGGCAAGTAGTCTAATCTGACCCGAATCGGGTATACGGCAGACACAAGCATCGAGAGCCGTTCGGCTCACCCATAGACCATGATAATGGGTGGCATGATGGGCAAAACCCTCGCACATGGACCCACGCGGACGGACACGGACGGACACGGACGGGGATGCACGGGGTAGACCTTCGAGGAAGCGGACCACGTGCTGTGCGGTTCAGCTGCGGACGATGAGAATGGGGTGGAGCAAAACCCTCGGGACAGACCCCGGTTTGCTGCGCAAACCGTCGGGTCAGTCCCGGGTTTTGGGGATTTTCGAGGCAGGGCAGCATCTGGTCGCGGCTACGCCGAGATGGGCGGCTGGTCTCGCGCCTTCGGCGCTCCGGAAGCTCCGAGAAGTCTCCAGCCTCACCTGACGGGTGATTCGCCGATTGAATCCGCACCCGATGGCCATGGCACTTGAGTCATATAG
>CAZFOG010000317.1:0-7812 GCA_964520685.1 uncultured Nitrospiraceae bacterium
TGCCGCACACCACCTCCTTCACCTCAGGCTTCCGTCATCTGGATACTCATTTTATTACGAAACGTCAATTATTGTCAATCCGTCAAAACGGCCGCCCGATCATTCTGTTTTCACGACTCGGGAGGCCCGCCCAAAGACCCTGTCAGAATAGCATAATGCCTTGTGTATAAATTACTTATGACAAATCGATGAGGAAATACCCAGGATCGCGGTTCTCTCCGAAATCTTGGGATGCAGGCCGGTCATCACGCCGAGAGGCTCTTCACCCAGCACAATGTGTCACGTAGAAGTGATCAAGACCAAGCCTGGATACCGCACACCGTGCACGCCGCGCCGGTTACCAGTCAGGCGGCACAGCGCAAGCGGCATTTCCGGGCGGCTACCCTCTAACCGGAAGCCGGGGCGATTTCCACCACGGTCGGGAGCAAACCCCACGGAATCGTCCGGAGAGTTCCCGTCGAGGTCTGAAGACCTCCCCGCCGGCGACGGAGACCCCTCCGTCAGGTCGGCCATTGTTCCACGGCCTGTCGCGCTCCCTCGGTGCATTTCCGGGTCTCGGGCTACACGGCAGGACGAATCGAGAGGAAGATGGAAATCTGGATTCCGCCAGTCCGCAAAACCGGGACATCGACAGATTCGCTACAAGAGACCACTCGTGATGTCTTTGATTCTGCCCCCAATATGTGGTATCTCTACAAGGGAAATCGCGCGTTTACCTGCACTTACACGAAAAGGACACATCAGCATGCGCATAACGTCATACGGGGCAGCGGGGGGAGTCACAGGAAGCAAACATCTGCTCGAGGTCAATGGACACAAAATCCTCTTCGACTGCGGCATGTTTCAGGGCGTCCGCAAGGAGGCGGCGGACCTCAATCGCAAGCTGCCCTTCGATCCAAACGACCTGGATGCCGTGGTGCTGAGCCATGCCCACATCGACCACTGCGGCATCCTGCCTATGCTGGCACGCCACGGCTACCAGGGGCGCGTGTTCACCACGCCCGCCACACGCGATTTATGCGCCATCATGCTGCTCGACAGTGCCCATATTCAGGAAAAGGACGCCCAGTGGCTGTCCAAGAAGAATCAAACCTTTATCGCTCCCCTCTACACGGACGTGGACGTCCACGAGATCATGCGCCGGTTCATCAGCGTGCCCTACGACATCGACCTGGAGGTAGCCCCCGGCGTGCATGTGACGTTCAAGGACGCGGGCCATATCCTTGGGTCCGCCATGCTGCTCGTTGAATTCGAAGAGAATGGCAAGCGGCGCAAATTCATCTACTCGGGCGATATCGGGCGGAAAAACATGCCCATCCTCAAGGATCCCTGGGAGCCGGGCGACGCCGACGTGGTCGTCATGGAGAGCACCTATGGCAACCGGGATCACAAGGCAATCGAAACTCTCGACGACGAGTTGGCCGAGACCATCAATCGCACGCATGACCGGGGCGGCAAACTCATCGTGCCCACCTTCGCCCTCGAGCGCGCACAGGAATTTGTCTATGCCTTGAAACGCCTCGAGACCGCCAACCGCATACCAGAAATGCCCGTCTTCGTAGACAGCCCCCTCACGGTCAATGTGACGGAGGTGTTCCGCCTTCACGCCGACTCGTTCGACGACGAGATCCGGAAAGTAATGGAGGAATCGGGCGACCCATTCCAGCTTCGTCACATCGAGTATATCCGTGACGTGCAGGCTTCCATACGGCTCAACGGCCTGAAGAAGCCTTGCATCATCCTGTCCGCTTCGGGAATGTGCGAATTCGGGCGCATTCTCCATCATCTGCGCAACAACATCGAAGACCAGCGCAACACCATCTGCATAATCGGCTTCCAGGCCAAGAACACCCTCGGCCGGCGAATTGTCGAGCGCCAGCCCGAGGTCAAGATATTCGGCCTCAAACACCGCCTGCTGGCCGACGTAAAGGTGTTCAACGCGTTGAGCGCGCACGCAGGACGCTCGGAACTGATCGACTTCGGAAAACGGTTCAAAGACCGCGCCGAGAAGGTCCTCCTGGTGCATGGCGAGACCGAGGCCATTACCGCGCTTAAATCCGCATTGGAAGCTGAAGGGTGTTCGAACATCGCGGTACAGGAACAAGCCCAACCCTTCGAGATATAGATAGGCCATTTCCCCGCGTACATGTTTCGGATGGACACGTTGCCCTGCCGCCCCTGCGCCGCCACAAGGACGGCACATCCCCCTCGCGTGCGCATCGAGTAAAGAAGCGTTACCCCGTCACCCCGCGGCGGTCGATATGCACGCCGCCTTTGTGCGCCAGCGAGGCGTTGGCCCGAAGCTGCGAAAGAATCTCAAAAAGCTCATGGGGCGCTGCGACCTCTTTCGGATCACGCACGGTCAGGCAAATAAGCACATCAAGCAGCGGAATACTGGCCTCTCCCCGCGAGGCCGCGGCGTAGGCTTGGGAGTGGCCTATGCTCCCGTAAAAGTTTTCGAGATGCTGCACCCACACCTTCCGAACAAGCTTGCAATACCGGCTTGCCTTCTCCGGCGGCAGAACGCACACAAAATGCCCGCCGCCCATATGGCCGCAGAAGAACGTCTCCGCGGGAAAATTGCGCCCGGACTGCTGAATAGCCCGGCCCAGATGGCGAATGGCTCTGGAACGCGACTCCTCTCCGTACTGGCGCGCAAACTCGCGAATATGAAGCAGCTCGATATACGCCAGGGCGAACTTCTCACGCAGGCTCACCCGGCGTTGGACCTCGCGCTTTGTCGCACCTGCCGCGGGCATGTCAGCGACCCGGTCCTGCCCCGCCCGGTCAGCGCTGACCCGCAGAAGCGCCTCCATTCGGTGGATCAGGTTGTTTATATCAAAAGGCTTCACGATGTAGTCGTCCGCCCCTTGGGCAAGACCATGATGAAGCTCTTCATCGCCTTTCATAGCGGTCAGAATCAGTATGGGCATCATATACAGGTCCGCATCGCGCCGAAACCGGCGGCACACCTCAAACCCCGACGTCCCCGGAAGCATGATGTCCAGAATCAGCAAGTCGCAATGATGCTCTTTTGCAGTTTCCGTCGCCCTTTCGCCAGCGGGCTCAATGACACAAGTATGCCCGGCGTCAGAGAGATGCTGCTGAATGTACCCGGCCGTGCGCTGATCGTCTTCCACTATCAAAATCGTAGCCACAACCTACTCCCAGCGCGCCCGCATCAGACACCACGGGCACGTTAATCTGTATACCAGGCGGTTGGAATACTGCACCACAATCAACAACCTGCTCAAAGTATCCCTAAATTAGCACAGATAAGCAAGGAAACGCAAACCTTTACTGCGAAGCGTCTTCCACACACGGACCCGGTTTCCGTCGGCCCGCCGGTATGCCTCTTGCGGCAACGCGCGCCACGCTGTATTGTTAAGAGTACAACCGTAGGAGAATGAGGGAATTTCATTGATACAAATCTCGGTTTCCCAAGAGCTCAACACCATCCTGGACGAAGCGGCCGCCCTGAGCGCACGCAGAAGGCAGCACTACGTCGGCGTCGAGCATCTCTTCGAGGCCGTGCTCGAAAAATCCGGCGCGCTGCCCCAGGATTTCTTTGCCAAATTCCGCGATTTGTTCACCCACGCCCTGTCTGACATCCTGCAGCATCCCTGGCCCGGTACGGTGCCCGCGCCCTTATCCGATTCGTTTTTCACGCCCCGCGCCGCCCAGGTCACCACCAGTGCAGGAAAACTCGCAGAAAGAATGGGCGCCTCGGGCGCCTCCGCCGGCCATCTCCTCCTGGCCATGCTGGCCGACGCCCACGCTCTCCCGAGCCGCGTAATGGATGCGCTGCACCTCCCCAGAGGCGCCATCGTCGAAGAACTCCGAACTGCTCTTGCCCTGGGGCCAATCAAGCAGCCACCCCGCGGTCACCCTGCCGCAACACACCCTGCCGAGACCGTGCCCGGCGCCGAACCCCTCCCGGGGCAGCGGGCCGGCCCTATGCTGGCCTCATTAACGCGAGACCTGACCGCCGAGGCGCGCGCCGGCAGGCTTGATCCCGTGATCGGCCGCGAACGCGAAATCTTCGACCTCCTCCAGGTCCTCGCCCGCAAGACCAAGAACAACGCCATCCTCGTGGGGGAACCCGGCGTGGGCAAGACCAAGCTGGCCGAAGGCCTCGCTATCGAAGCCGCAGCCGGAAAACTCGACGACGTGCTCTTCGGGTACCGATTGCTCGAACTGGACGTCGGCGCACTCCTCGCGGGAACCCAGTACCGGGGTTCATTCGAAGAACGCCTCAAAGAAGTCCTCCAGGAAATTGCCACCCTCCAGGACGTTATCCTCTTTATAGACGAGATCCACCTAATTATGGGCGCCGGCGCGACCAACGGCGACTCCATCGATATGGCGAACCTCCTCAAACCCGCCCTGGCCCGGGGGGACCTGCGATGCATCGGCGCAACCACCTACGACGAGTACCGCAGGTTCATTGCCAAAGATCCCGCCCTCGAACGCCGCTTCCAGATGCTGCGCATCGAACCCCTCTCCGAGGAGGCGGCCTATGCGGTCCTGCAATCTCTGCGACCCTCCCTTGAACGCCATCATGAAGTAAAGATCAGCAAACGCGCCATGCGCGCGGCCGTGCGCTTGTCACAACGCTACATGACCGACCGCCAGCTTCCCGACAAGGCCATTGACGCGCTTGACCAGGCCTGCGCGCGCTTCCGGCTCAAGGTCGTGGCCATACGCCAGCGGGCCAAGTCCCAGGGCCTACCGCAACCCGAGATTACCGAAAAAGTCACACCCCATGAGGTGCGCAAGGTTATCAGCCGTCTGACCGCCATCCCCATCGAGGAAATCACCGCCGAAGAACGCCGTCATCTGGGCAACCTCGAAAAAGACCTCAAGCGCCGCATCATCGGCCAGGATACGGCAATCCGCAAAGTCGTGGCGACCGTGAAAAAATCCCGCGCGGGATTGTCGGACCCCCGCCGACCGGATGCCGTCATGCTCTTCGTCGGTCCCACCGGCGTGGGCAAGACCGAGTTGGCCAAAGCCCTGGCCGAAATCCTCTTCGGCTCGTCCAGTCACCTCATCACCTTCGATATGTCGGAGTACGTCGAGGAGCACTCCGTCTCGAAATTGCTCGGCGCACCACCCGGTTACATGGGCAGCGACCAGGAAGGCCGCCTCATTTCCGCCGTCCGCAACAAGCCTTTTTCGTTGCTCCTGTTTGACGAGATCGAGAAAGCTCATCAGCGCGTGTTCGACATCCTTCTCCCCGTATTTGACGAAGGACGGCTCCGCGAGGGCCACCGGGGCGAGGTGAGTTTCAAGCACTGCATCATTGTCATGACCTCCAACGTTGGTTCGTATACTTTGACGTCCCCCGAAAGCAGCTCCGACAACCTGGCGCTGCTCAACGACCTGCGGCAGCATTTTCGCCCCGAATTCATCAACCGTATCGATGAGATCGTGCCGTTCTACCCCCTCCTGTTCGAAGATGTTCGCGCTATCCTGCACCTCTCCATGCGCCGGTTGCGGGCCCAGCTGCTCGACCAGAATCTCCGCCTGCACGTTTACCAGGGCGCTTACGAATACCTGGCGCAACACGGCCACAGCACCGAGTTTGGCGCCCGCGAACTCCAACGCACCTTCGACCGCCTGCTCGTCAACCGCATCAGCGATATGATCATCCAGAGATACTTCCAGCCCGGCGATATTATCGACGTGCTCATCGAAAACGGCGAATTGGCCATCCGCAAAGGCAAGTGGTCCGCGCCCTCGAAGGTCTACCCCAAATGAGAGGCGCAGGATTTCCGGATTACCTGGTGGTCGTGAATGGACCGGAAGACGGCGCGGAATTCCCGATCGCCCGCACGCCCGTCTATATCGGCAAGGACCCCCAATGTGCGATTAACCTTCGCCTGGATAATTCCATCGAAGCTTATCACGCGCGCATCACGGTGGTATCGGACGGCTACCGCGTCCGCAGTATTGGGGGGGCGTCCGTATTCGTCAACGGAAAACGCGTTGGCGTACTGGTCTCACACATCCTGCGCGACGGCCAACTGCTCCAGGTAGGCAACACCCTCATGGCCCTCGAATGCGCACCCGACGGCCTGGCCACCCGCAGTCACGGCATGGCCAGCGAAAGCGACCTCGCCTGGCTCTTGCGCCAGAGCGGCGATTTCGCCGCCCGCGCCACCCGCAGAACCCTGCGCTTTGCCAGCAACGCCTTCCGCGAAGCCACCCACCACTGGAAATTCTTCACCCTTCTCGGAGCGGTCGCTGCCTATGCCGTGTACGCCCCCTTCCGCAACAGCATAAACAGAATCGTCATCATCGCCTGGAACTTCCTGCACTCTCTCGTCACGTAATCTCATCCTGAACGCCCCGCCATCCGCCCCTCCGAGTGCGGGTCCGTTTTTGTCCGTGCGGGTCCGTGCTTGCCCGTGTGGGTCCACCCCGCCCACTGGACACGCCCCCCCGCAAGCTGGTACAAAAGACTCATTACAGCGACAACATCCCGCAAAGCGGCGAAACACGTCAGAGAAAGACCCCCCATGAGAGCACTCGTCATTGCAGCATTGGCAGCGGCAACCCTCGCAGGCACGGCCACGGCCGCGGTAGACCTCGACGCAATCTGGCAGGGCATCCTCGACAATCCCCCCTCCCTCAAGCATACCGAGTCCCGGGACTCCGCACTAAAAGCCCTTGACCAGCGTCTCATGGAACCCGACTCCGAACGTGCCGAAGACGTCATCGCCTACTACCAGCGCGCCATCAACCGCATACTGGATACCCTTGAAACCTCACCCGTCAAGAAAGGCATCCGCCTCTTTCAGCTCTATTCCAGCTCGGTCATCCTACAAACCCCCGAGACCGTGTTCGCCATCGATCTCGACCAGGGCCCTAACCGGAGCCTGACCCAGACCGCCGCCGAAGAAGGCGTCGCATTCGCCCTGACCCCCGAACAAATCACGCGCCTCGTGCGCGCAATCGACATCTCCTTCCACACCCACGAACACTACGACCACGTCGATTTCGAACTCACCCGGGCGCTCTGCGATGCAGGCAAGACCGTCGTGGCCACCCAAAGCAACAAAGACCGCTGGAAAGACGAGCCATGGGCCGAGAAGCTCGTCGTGCTTGACCAGACCCTCGCCAAACCCCACACCGTCGGTACCCTCCAGGTCGATGTCCTCCACGACCATCAATGGGACAACGAAGAGCACACCTCCGGCACGCCCTGCAACGCCTACCTCATCACCACCCCCGGTGGCAAGAGCGTTCTCAGCAAAGGCGACATCAACTGCGGACTCCGCCTCTACGGATGGCTCACCATCATGGTCAACAACGGCTACCACGCCGACCTCGTCACCGGTTCGCCCATTTACTGGCGCGGCGTCAACACCGCCCGCGACATCGATGCCCTCCTCTCCCCCGTCTGGGCGATTGGCCATGTCTGGGAATTCACCCACCGCTCCCGCGGCAAACCCGGTGGCGCCACCGGCACCTACACCGCCAACCTCCTCATGAACAAACACCTCTTCCAAACCGGCAACCCCATCGTCCTCTCCTGGGGCGAATACCTCGACCTCAAATAATCAATCCGAAAACCACGAAGGAAAGGCGGGACATCCGTGGTCAGAAGCATCTCCCCCCTGTGACGTGGTCTCCCGACCGCGTCACTCTTCCGACCGAAGGTCACCTCCCTTCCCATCCTACCAGCCGACGCAAACCACGCCATCCCTGCTCAGACACGGCCCCTCAATCTTCTCTCGGAATTGCAATTGGTAGGCGAGGAGGGACTCGAACCCTCAATCCCTTGCGGGCAACGGATTTTAAGTC
>CAZFOG010000318.1:0-7803 GCA_964520685.1 uncultured Nitrospiraceae bacterium
TTCTTGATGGAACGTGGCCCACGATGTGCGGTAACCACTTCTTTCCCCTCGCCTTCGGACATTACCAAGGGTTTCCTTCCACGGTGTCTTTTGTCTTGCGTGAATTCAACATTCCAACTGCGTCGTCTGTGTTTGTTGTCTCATACGCTTGTATACATTGTACTGTGATTTGTGTGCTATAGCAATACACGGAAATTTCGAGGCGTAAGCGAATTACCAGCGCGGGACGCATTGAGCTTGCAGCGCCTGACTGTGCACCCCTGCGGAATATACGGGGAATGGTGCGCTGTTCTTTTCTTGGTATTGGTAAGTAGCGTAAGCTTGCGGCTGGGCGCGCAACGCAAACGTGGAGTGATGTCTATGAAGAACGCAGCGGCTTGCATTCTCGGGGTTGTTCTGACCTGCGCGGTGGCCTGGGGGGCGGATTCGCCCCAGTTCCGGGGGCCGAACCGCGACGGGATTTCTCCGGAAACGGGTCTCCTGAAGGAATGGCCGGAGGGCGGTCCGGCCGTCGCATGGACCGCAAGCGGGATTGGCGAGAGCTACGCCTCACTCTCTATTGTTGGCAATACGATCTATGTGCCGGGAATGCAGGGCGACCAGGGTTTTCTTTTCGTTCTGGACCTTGCCGGAAACATCCGGGCGAAGCATCCCTATGGCCCGGAGACCCAGGACAAGCAGGCGCCGGGGCCGCGGTCGACGCCCACCATCGATGGCGACCGGCTCTACCTGATATCCGGTCTGGGCCTTGTCACGTGCTTTCAACTGCCGGACTGCTCGATTCTCTGGCAGGTGGATATGATGAAGCGCTTCGAAGGGCAGATGATCACATGGACGATTGCGGAGTCGCCCCTGATTGTGGACGACAAGCTCATTTGCACCCCCGGCGGTCCGGATGCGAGCGTGGTCGCGTTGAACAAGATGACGGGTGAGACGATCTGGACGAGCAAGGGCTTGAGCGAAGCATCGGCCTATTGTTCGCCGGATGTCTTCGAGGTCGGTGGCCGGAAGCTTCTCGTGACCATGACCGCGAAGTCGGTTGTGGGGCTGGATGCGGGCAGCGGCGAGGTGCTGTGGACGCATCCCCATGAGACGGACTATGATATTCACGCTGTGACGCCGGTTCTGGAAGGGCTGATGCTCTACTACACGGCGGGGTACGGCTCCGGCGGTGGCATGCTGCAGCTTTCCGAGGACGGGTCAAGCATCACGCCACAATGGCGCGACGAAAACCTCGATTGCCAGCACCACGGGGTGGTGCTGTTGGACGGGTACATCTACGGAACCGGACACAAGAGCCGCAATCTCATGTGTCTTGAACTCGCGACCGGCAAATTGATGTGGGAATCCCGCGACGTCCGCCAGGGCGCGCTTGTTTACGCCGATGGCATGTTGTATGTATACGAAGGTCCCCGGACCGGCGTTGTAAGTCTGGTAAAGGCCACGCCCGAGGGGTTCACGCGCACCGGGGCATTTGAAGTTACCGCGGGTGGCGGGAACCACTGGGCTCATCCGGTCATATCTGGCGGTCGTCTGTATATCCGCCATGGAGATGTTCTCATTGCCTATGATATCGCCGCAAAATAAGACGTTCAGTCTGCACAAGGCTGCTGTATCCCCGGGTTTCACCCTGATCGAGCTGCTGGTGGTGATCGCCATCATCGGAATTCTCGCCGCGATTCTGCTGCCGGCCCTGAGCCGGGCGCGCGAGGCGGCGCGGCGCGCCAGTTGCCAGAACAACCTCAAACAACTCGGGCTGGCGTTCAAGATGTACGCCTCCGAGAGTCCGGGTGAAAAGTGGCCCGCTCAGGCCAAGCGCAAAGGCCCCGATTGCGGCGAAGTGGCCATGCACAACGTGTTTGACGGCCCGGCAATGTATCCCGAGTATCTTTCGGACGTCTCCGTGCTGGTCTGTCCTTCGGACCCGCTGGCGGTATCCAAGGAAGCGCTGTTTGAAGTCGGCGGACGCGTCGAGCCGTGCCTGTTCACCGATTTGTCGTACGCCTATTGGGGATACGCCATCCAGCCCGAGCACTACCTGGTGGCGGACGGTGACGACAATGCGTACCCGGCGGACGACGAACTCGATACGGTCGGATGGATCGCCGTCATGTCCGGTATTTACATGCCCGCATTCAGCGCGTCCGTCGCGGAAGCAGACAAGCTCTACGAAGACGACATCCCTTTCACCGACGGCGAGGGCGTCAGCCAGACCCTTTACCGGCTTCGCGAGGGCATCGAGCGCTTCATGATTACCGATATCAACAATCCGGCGGCCTCGGCCGCTTCACAGTCCACGCTGGCTGCGATGTGGGACCAGGTGGGCGCCCAGCTTTTCCGCAAGGATGGCCGGGTCAACTTCAACCATCCGCCGGACGGCGGCAACGTCTTGTTCATGGATGGGCACGTGGAATTCCTGCGCCTGTCGAGCCGATTCCCCGTCAGCAATGCGTGGATAACGCTGATGCAGCAATTGAGCGCCTTTATTCCCTGATGGCTCCCGGTTTTTTTGATGGCCCCCATATCCCCTCTGCTATAATTAACTAATGGCAGGTTCTTCTGTCACGAGGCACGCCACCTTCACGGCCTAGATCCGGGGAGAACGATTCAGGCACAAGTCATTGCATCAGTCCAGGGCGCAGGGAGGGGGAACAATGGTAATTCGTCTGGGCGATTACGTCGTTTACGGGGAACTCTACAATTTTCGACACTACTCTACGCACGGCGTGCTGGTACTTCGCGGAGAAGAGCCGGGCGCGGAGACCATCGTCAGCCTCGATCTGACCGGAAATCTTGCTCCGGACACCCCGAAAAATGGCATCCGCTTCTGGCCTGCGGACGCGGACGGTTCGCGCGAAACCTTTGACATGCAGACGCACTCGGGCTTCCAGACCCGGCAGATTGGCCCTACGGGCGACATGACCGTCCAGGGCTGGGTGCGCGTGCTGCCGTGTTCCGTTCAGGAGTACATGCAGCGTTCGCGACTCGGGGAGCCGCCGCCCACTGAATGGAAACGGCGCCTCTATCTCGAATGGTTCAGCCAGAACGGGCGCGTGGTCGTCGAGATGGCAGACCCGGTCGTCGAGGAGTGTGTCCGGAGGGCCAAAGGCCCAGACGATGACGGCGACTGGGCTTCCTGCCCGAACAGTGCCCCGTTGCCGGAAGATGTGGAATCCGAGTCCGGTTCCTGCCTGGGCATCACGGCTATACGAAAGGAGGGTGACGGTTTTGCCATCGCGCACTGGCAAGACCGGAGCGGAAATTCCTCGAGAAATGACGAGCGTGACGAAACCGGTCCGGATGCGCTGCAACGTCGATTAGATGCTGAGGCAGAAGCCATCGAGCGCGCCTTACAGGGACTCGGCGAAACGGACACGCAGGACAGCCTGCACGAATTCGAGTTGATGGACCATTGCATCGAATGCTGCGAAGGCGAGCCGGTCAACGAACTCCTGGGCGACATGCCGCCGGTTCTTCACCCGGATGATATGGACGACGAATCCCTCGAGGCCCGCTTCAAAGGCGTGTTGGCGCGGCTTGCCCTGGCGGGCATTGCGCTTGATGTCTGCGAGCACTACACGCCGCGGGAAGCGTACCGCCTTCTGGTCGACAAGATTCTCCCGGAGGAGCGATCTTTCCGGGAACTCATCGGCACCGGGTGGGTGCAACACTTCTCGACGAGCGACTATTGTGGGCGATGCGAGGAGGAGTGTCTGCGGGACTACGAGGAACACCCTTGAGGAGGCGGGGTGTGCCAAACGGCCTCGCCGCCAGATTTGCAGCAACATTCACTTTCTGATTGAATCTTCCCAAAACGGGAGGGCTGCGACGTGAAGTCTGTAACCTTCGCCCTTGTCGTTCTTGCTGCTGCTGCGCCGTTTGCGATGGGTGAGCCGCAGGTCGCATTCGAGCAAAGACCCGGTGAACTCATCATAACGGTAGCCGGAAGACCTATCGCCACGTATTGTTACAAGGACGCAACCATTCCCCGGCCCTACTTTGCTCATCTTTGCGCGCCGTCTGGTGTTCAGGTGACGCGGAACCATCCTCCGAAGGAGGGCGATGCCCAGGACCACGACACGATGCATCCGGGGATGTGGCTGGCCTTCGGAGACATCTCGGGCAACGACTACTGGCGGCTCAACGCCAAGGTCGAGGGGGGCGAGTTTCTTGAAGAGCCCTCGGGGGGGCTGGGCAAGGGAACGTTTGCCGTGCGTAACCGGTATCTTGCCAACGATGGCGAGAGCGCAGTCTGCACCGAGGTCTGCCGGTATACCGTCGCCGTCATCTCCCAAGGGCATCTGTTTCTTGCTGAAAGTGTGTTCACATCCGAGGGCAGCGATTTCTATTTCGGCGACCAGGAGGAAATGGGGCTGGGCATTCGGCTGGCCACGCCGGTCGCCGTCAAATCGGGGCAGGGGGGACGGATCCTGGATAGCGAGGGGCGGTTGAATGAAGCCCAGATCTGGGGGAAACAGGCGAAATGGTGTGATTACAGCGGCGTGATCGAGGGGAAGCACGCGGGTATGTGCATCATGCCTGCTCCGGACAATTTCCGGGTTTCCTGGTGGCATGCTCGCGATTACGGATTCGTAGCGGCAAATCCTTTCGGTGTACATGCGTTTACCGGCGGTCCCGCGAGCCGCATTGTGGTGAAAAGGGGTGAGACGTTTCGCCTGAGGTACGCCGTGCTGGTGCATGACGGTCTCGAGCGTCCCGCTGAAGAGTTGCAGCACGTGTACGAATTGGTCTTCAGCGCAAAAGAAGGATAGACGAAATGCGACAGTCAAGCGTCGCCGTATGGGTTTTGGCTGTGGCACTCGGGATGGCCGCGGCCGGCGCGGAAAAGCCCACCGATGCGCCGTCGCTCGATACTTCCACGGAATGGCGTGACGATGCCGCCAGCCTTGATGCGGTGCGGATCATCAACGACGCCTACTCGAAGATGCCTTTCAGCCGCGAATACGAGGGGGTGCTCGACGAGCCGCCCGTGCATATCGAGTGGGAAACCGGCCCGAATCTGCCGGTGTGCTGGAAGGGCGGGGTTGCGGGCGTCGTCGATGAACAGATCATCCTGACAGGTGGATTGTGGATGCCTCAGCGCGCCAACCTGGCCTATGCTTTTGGCATCCGCACTCGTGCCTACGCAGAGATTCCCGGGCCGCCGGTAGCGCCGCAATACACACAGGGGGCATGCGATGGCAAGGCCGTGTATATCGTCGGAGGGCGCGGTTCCGGCAGGGCCGTGTACAAGCTGGCTCGAAACGACGCGGGCGAATGGGTGTACACGGAGTTGCCGCCGTTGCCGGAGCCCGAGGGCAACGGCCGGTGGCTTGCTGCCGTGGCGATCGTTCCGGGCAAGTGGCTGTATCTTATCTCCGGTCATCCGACGGGCGTCGCAATGGAACAGCGGGAAGCGGGTCCCTTGCCCGATTATCGACTGCGGCTCGATGCAGCGGATTCTGTCTGGTCACCCATGGCGCCGTATCCTGGCGGCGCGCGGGCCCTCGTGATGGCAGCGGCCGCCGGAGACGAAATTCTCGTTTTCGGCGGGTCTCAGACCGAGCCCGCGATGCGGGCGGACTTCCTCGAGGTGAACAAGAAGTATGGTTTGCGCGTGCCCTACAACGGTGTCCCCAATTACCGGGATGCGTACCGGTACAGTCCCGGGTCCGATTCCTGGGCTCCCATACGCCCGCTCCCGTTCCCGATGGTAGCGGGTTCCGCGGTGGCGCTGAACGAGCGGTTCATCCTCCTGATGGGTTCGTACGATGCGCCAACACATCGCGTTGGCAAGACCAGGGACCGTCAGGATCCTTTTTGGACCGGTTATGGCGATCGCATTCTCTGTTACGACATCCAGCACGACAATTACTCGCATGTCGGCGTGATGCCTTACGGGGTCGCAACGTCACCCTGGGTTTACGATGGCCAGCGGCTTTACAGTTTCGGCGGCGAACCCGCGCACGGTTTCAACGAGAACACCGAGAACGTTCTTCAGATAGGGGCCGTTCACTGGCGGTCGCCGGCAGACTGATGCGCGCGAACGGGCCGGGTCGCCATTGGGACCTGGGGGGGCGGCGCGAAAACGGGCAAGCCCTCGTTTTTATGTCCCGGAGGAGATTCCCGATGAGTCATCAGCCGGGACGTTCGAGGGGATTGTCTCGCTGACGGATTCCTGCTTCAGCAGGCTCTCGAGGGTTTGCAGCGTGACGCCCAGCAGCCAGGCTGCCTGTTTCTTGTCGTTCCCACAGAGCTTGAGAATGCGTTCGAAGGGCTGTACCAGTGTCAGCCTCTTACCGCTCCAACTTCTGCCTGTCGCTACCATAATTGTGCCCGAGCCTCCCATGCATGCCGTGCGCGGTAGACGCTTGTACGGAATGCGTCTTCCACATATTCGGACTCTCGGACTCACTGCCTAAGTCCGCCCACAGAATGGGAAGCAAGACCCGCGCCAAGTTCATCCAGCAGGGCCCCTGCGGCCGTAAGTTATTGGTTGGCAGTGCTTTGGGATGTTCGTGGCGGGCCTGTTGTGTGGTGTTGGGCGTGCAGATGTGACGAGGGGTTCTCATTCTGCGATGCCTTTTTTCGCACAATGCGAAAGGAGACAGGCCGGAGAGGGGACTACGGGTGATTTTTATATTGCGCAAGACGGCGGTAGAGGGTGTCTTTGCCTACGCCGAGAAGATTGGCCGCCTGAACGACGTTGCCGTCGCAGTAGGCCAGGGCTTCCTCGATGGCGCGGCGTTCCATTTCGGCGAGCGTCCTCGGGCCTTCCGGACGGAACCCTGCCGTCATGGCGGCCTGAATATCGGTGATGGCAATCCGGTCGTGTTTGCAGAAGGTCGCCGCGCTTTCGATGCAGTACCGCAATTCACGGGCATTGCCCGGCCATGGCTGGGTGCGCAGGAATTCAAGGGCTTCCGGTTCGAATCCGGCGAGCGGGTGTTTGCTGTTGGCACGGGCCGTCTCGAGGAAATGCTCAGCGAGTTCGGGAATGTCCCCCCGCCGGTCCCGCAGAGGGTCGAGCAGAATCTCGACACCGCGGAGACGGTGGTACAGATCGCGGCGGAACCGTCCGCTCTCCACGTCCTGATGGATGTTTTTATTCGTTGCGGAAACAACCCGGAAATCCGATTTAATCTGGTCCTTGCCCCCGACGCGCCGGAACGTTTTGGTTTCAAGCGCGCGCAGAATCGCCGCCTGATGCTCGGGACTCAGATCTCCAATCTCATCCAGGAAGAGCGTACCGCCGTCGCTCTGCTCCATGAGACCGGCCTTTCGTTCGGTGGCGCCGGTGAACGCCCCTTTCTCGTGGCCGAACAACTCGCTCTCGAAGAGTTCTCTCGAGATGGCCGCGCAGTTCACGGGAACGAACGGTCCGGTGGCACGGCTTGACAATTCGTGGACAAGGCTTGCGACGATTTCCTTGCCGGTGCCGGTCTCGCCCACGATCAATACCGGGTGGGGCGTGTCGGCCACTTGCTGAATTGTCTCCCGCACGCGCTGTATGCAGGGACTCGTGCCCACCAGGGCAAGCGATTGCTGCCGGGCATGCCGCAGGCGCCGGACTTCGCTTTGGAGCCGCTCGCGGTGTCTGATAGCCTCAAAGAACGGCGCGGCGGTATTGGCCAGCGAAACGAGGAAGTGCAGGTCGGTCTCGTCATAGATCCGGTGACGGCTATGCGAGCGCAGCCCGATCGCGGCAATGCCTTGTCCCGCGAAATGGACCGGCGCGACCAGGGTCAATTGCAGTACCCTGCCGCCGTCGGTGTGGCCGCGTTCGGGCACCAGAAAACCCCG
>CAZFOG010000319.1:0-7764 GCA_964520685.1 uncultured Nitrospiraceae bacterium
ACGAAGGGTCCTCCGCAGCAAAGCACGCCGCCGCCACAAACACCCCCCCCAGAAAGACAATCGCTCGTTTCACGGTAATCCTCCGAAAAATGGTGAAAATGTCATGCAGACTGTTGGGATAAGCCGGACCCTTTGCGGGTGGCTATGACTTCGAGTTCAGACTCCAGCAATTGAGGATTGCGGCAGACATGAAAGCACCAGGCGCCCAATTCGCCCCAGTTGTTGACGGCCGCAACCCAACGGCGCGCGGCATTGTGCTTCTGTTTGGTCTGGTCGTCCTCGTAACCTTTGGTTTCCAGCATGATGGTCAAGCCATTCTTCATGCGCACAACGAAGTCCGGCTCGTAGCCGTGATCTATTTCCTCGTACGTATAAGGAATCGTCAGACCAAGATGATCATTACGCGCGTAGAAATCAACCGTCTTGGACTGCTCGAGCCGGAATGCTGCCGCACGCTCCCATTTCTCAGTGTCCAGCACGACTCTGTTTATTTGACTGCGCTGTGTTGCGTGACAAGGCCGTACCGTCTTGAAATCCACTTCAGCCGTCGTACCAATGGGCTTGTAGCGATTGAGGATGGGCAAGAGTGGAGATTCACCCGCTGCTTCAGCGGGGTGTATAGCGTCGCGCAGGCGTTCCACCAATCGATTTACGTATTTCTCCAGGCCCAGTTCCGACGGGTGGGCACCCTGGTAGTCGACGCGCTTGGCGACATATCTGTCCACGATTGAATAGACCTGAGGGAAGAGCTGATGCCTCGACTGCAACCGAGTGACGCGGCCTTTTGCGCCCCCACTTTCGGAATCCTGACAGCTCATAAGTTGCTCAACGATCATGCGCGTAATGCGGAATTTGATGAACTGGATATGGTTGTCGTGGTAGAAGCGCTCGCGGTCCTGCTCAACGAACGCGCCCGGCCCGGAGTATTGTGAAGGGGAGCCTTCCTGATAACCGACCGTTTCCCGCAGGTACGTGGCCGTTGGTTCACGATTCGGCTCGATTACAAGCTGCTCCACTTCGTCAATGTTGCATGTGATGACATTCTTCTTGAGCGTAAAGGCGTACCCCTCGACGACGGGAAAGCGGATTTCCATGTCCGCCCGCTCGGGGAGCGAACACACATGATTCAGAGGCCGGTCGTCGGGGGCGGGCGCCGATACCGGACGGCCTTTGTAGGGGATTACCGAAAACGGGATGCCATACACGTCAACGTACTCTTCCGGAAGCAGGCCGTCAGCATTCGGCTGATAATCCATTCTCCGAAGACCGCGACCGACTACCTGCTCGCACAGGAGCTGGCTTCCAAATGCCCGGACGCCGAGAATATGCGTCACGTTGTTGGCGTCCCAGCCTTCCGTGAGCATGCCAACAGATACAACACATCGCACATGTTCGCCCGGCTCGCCCTTCTTACCCACCGTAGCGACCACTTTGCGGAGTTCTTCCGCAATAGTGCGTTTGGACTTATCGGGGTCTTCCGACTCGGCCTCAGCGAGCAGCTTTGTGTCTATCCGAATGGTATGCTTGACCGTCTCCGTATTGCTGAGGAATTGAGGTTCGACTTTGCCTTCGGAATAGACAACGTGCGTTTCTTTCTTACTCTTCTTCTTGCGTCCTTTCTTCTTGCCCTCTTCCACTTCGGCCAGGTCGGCCTGGGTTGCGATCTCTTCCTCGTGCTCTCCGCTGATATTCCGGTAGAAGATCTCCGCCAGGTCGGTGTTATCGCACACCACGATCAACACAGGGGGAATATGCTCTTGACCAGGCGTGGCGTTCTGAATGTACTCGAACCGTTCGCGCCATTGCCCCGCAAGTTGCTGCAATGCCCCTTCGGCCTCGCGGTACACAGCGTCCGGTTTGGGTCTCCGGGCCCGCCCCGGCAGAAACTCGGCGGGCTCCAATCCCCCCTTGATGTACTCCCAAAGCTTGAAGTACTTGGGGTCAGGCCTCCCCGTGGTGTCGGACACCGGGAGTCGCGGAATCTTCACAATGCCCGACTCGATGGCATCGACAAGGCCAAAGTCGCTCACTATCCACGGAAAGGGCGTGCCCTCGGGGTGGCCACTGCCCTTGATGTAGAACGGCGTGGCCGAAAGGTCGACGCAGATACGCACGCCCGGCTCATCTTCCGAAGCATTGTTGAGCCGGTCCAACCCCTGAATCCATAGCGTCGCCTCTTGCGCTTCGGCCTGCAAATCCCTCTGTTCTTCTGTGGTCAGTTCATCCTCGGAGGGCGCAGGCCGCCAGCAATGATGCCCTTCATCGTTCAGGACCATGATAGGCATCCGGTCATACAGATCCTGGAGCACGCGGCGCGCAAAGGCATCCGCGTCTTCCGGACCTTTCTGGATGACTGGCGACGTCTTGTCGCCTTCTTTGTGTTCGGAACTGGGCATCATCTGGTGCCAATTCTCGACCAGCACCTTTCCTTTCTGAAGCAGGGGGCGGTACTTGAGCGGAACGATGTTGAATTCCTGGTAGTAACTACCCGGATTCTCCGGCCGTAACACCTGCAACCGTTCCTTAATCGTAAGGTTGGGGCAGCAGATGAGGGCCGCATGGGGGTATTCGCGGCTCTGGGGGTTAACCCCGCGGTTGCAGAACGCCCAGGAAATCAACATCGCCATGACCACGGTCTTGCCCGACCCGGTAGCCATCTTGCACCCCATTCGTATGAGGGAGCGTAAAGAGGCATCGCCGGCGGCATCGATCAGCGTGGGGTAATACACGCCCTTTTCGTGAAAGGAGGGCCTTTCCCCGCGGAGCAGGCGGGCCATGTCATCGTCGCCCACTTCGAAGTTGTGGAAGCGCGTCCGGCCGCTTCGGCCCGACATGCGTATTTCAGCGAGGTAGATCACCGTCTCGACGGCCTCGCGCTGACAGAAGAACAACGGCCGGGGCAGGTCGGCGCGCTGCCAGTGGGCCAGGAGATCGCGCGTCACCTTGGGCGCCCCACGATAGCCCGATTCGCGCCAGCGCTTCACATCCTGGCGGAGCAAGTTGACCAGGGTGAGGTCCTCGCGCGTTTCCTCGACGAACAACTCGCGCTGTCCTCGGCCCGTGCGTTCGGTCTTGAACCAATAACCGGCAGGGCGCCTTCCCGCAATCTCCGAAGCCTCCCCGGTGAGGGTATCGTACAGCCAATACTTGTGTGGCTCGCGGTAGGGATTGCAGATGATCGCTTGTCCGACCGGTTGTACCGGAAGCTCGGTCTGGTCAGTGCGGTGTGCCATGTTATGCCTCACTTCTTCTTGCCTAAGTAATGCCCGTCAGCAGACGCGACGCACACGCTCAAGCATCGCTCACTCAGCACCACGTCGCCGGCCTTTGCAGCACATGCCCATCGGGCTTCGTGACTGTTTCAGGAAACTGACTATTGAGAAGCACAGTCCGGCTTACGCGAAACGAGGCGTGCGCAACTTCGTTCAGGTGCTTGGAATACCTCTCGGGGGGAAACGCGATTAGGATTCGTTTCTTCGCAAAGAGGCGCCTCAGGGCCTGAAGCGGCGGCACCAAATCGCTATCGGCGCCGACGAGAATGGCGGTGTCAAAGCGATCTTCGTGAGCATCCACGAGTATTTCTGTCGCAATATTCACATCCGTCATTTTCTCCCGAGGTACTGTGTACAGGAACCCGCAGTGGGGGCATTTGCGCTTTTCGGATTGGTACTTGCCCAAATAGACGGTCACCTTGGGCAGCGTTTTCACTGCTTCGATGAACGTTTCTTGTCTCTTGTGCTTATCAGGAGGGCCGGAAACCATAGCTGTGAAATACTTTACGTACACCATCGCATGGCCGGGCTTCACTATCGCCGAAGCAAACTCCTGAAGATTCAACCACAACACATCCCGCCAGCGCTTTTCGAGTATGCCAAAGTACAGGTTGAACCCATCAATGTAGACGGCAACTCGCTTCATTTGGCCGCACAACAATCTTTTCGTGTTTTTCTCACTTTTAAAACTCACTACCGCAGCACGGTGCGGCATATTGACGCATATAAGCGCATATCGTGCTTGACACCGCTACAATCATAGGCGATAATCTTTACATGACATCCCCGGCGATAGCATCGCCGGCCCGGCGCCTCCCGCAAGGGAGCGCGCCCTTTTTTTTGCCTAAATCTCGCTGAGTATTTGCCGCAACGCTTCTTGCATGCTCTCTCTATCTGATCGCCGAATCCCGATTTCGACCGCGAGTCTCAGCAATTGCTCTTCAACCGCCATTTCCCCATAGGGCCAAATGGTGGCCATTTCCGTTTTGAAGCCCGTCGCGTCGTTCTTCCCGGCGACGACGGTGGTCTCAACATTCACCTTCATGTGGCACATCATTTCGTCTTCTTTGGGAGCGCGAGTCCAACCCACTACATCAAAATGTTCAGTATTCGGCATTCGCACGGTCCTTTCTATTCGAGTTCGTGCACGTTCATGACTTCGTTTCCGCGGGGGTCGATGACTTTGACGGCGATGCGGCGGTTCCCGCCGATCGGAAACGGCAGCGATTGGGTGCCCGAGAAAGCGGCGAAGGCGTCCTCGTCGAGCACGCCCTTGAGCGAGCGCGCCAGCTTGTCCCATGCCGATTTGTCGGGGAAGAATGCCTGGGTGATGCAGAAGACGCGGCCGTCATAGTCGCCGTCGAGAAACCACGCCGCAACCTTGTCGGCCCCGGTCGCGCGAATCTCGTTGGTGACGGGATCGTAGATATCAACCCCTTCCATGGCGACGCGCGGCTGGCCGAACACGGTAAACAACTGGCTGCCGGGCTGTTCCTTGAGCAATCCATCCATGGCCGGGTTCACATCGGGCCGGATGTGGGCGAGGTGAATGCGCATCTTCGGGTTCTCGCGCTGGATCTCCTCGATGGCGGTCTGCGCGGGTCCGTCGAAACTGAATCCCGCGAATACCAAATCGGTATAGCCCCGCCGAAACGCCGAACGGTTGCATTCCTCGACCTGCTTGGCCGTGATTGGCCCGTATTGCGGCCCGAACGCCACCACCACTTCGGCGGGTCCCTCCGGGCCTGCATCCGCTTCGCCTTTGGGAATCCATCGGCCCTCGGCATGCAAAAACGACGCCACGCCGGTGAGCCGGTCGAGGCGCGAGAACGTCATCTGCTTGTTGTTGGGGAACCGGACGCCATCGGTGCGCAGCAGGCGCGTCATCTGTTCGAGGTAGGCCTCGATGTTTTTCACGTCCATGTCGGGCCGGGGTTCGACGCGGCGTAGCGCCATGGGCGGCCGGTCGTATTCGCCGTCCCCCAGGCCCGTCTCGAGTTCTTCGGGCGCGCCGTCGAACTGGCCGTCGAACTCGGCCACCACATCGCTCAGACTCATCTCGGGCGGCTGAACCGCCTCGACGGTGAACGGCCCCGAGACCCGCGTGACCCCTTTTACTGCCTCCGGCTGGTCCACAAGCTCTTCCTGATCGGCATTGGCGGCGATGCAGGCGTTTACCTCGTCCATCTTGGCGCGCCATGCCTCGCGGTACGCGGTGACGGCCTTCTGCAGGGCCTTCGGCCAGTCGGCATCGGTGTCGAAGGGGACCGTCCAATGCTCGAACCCGTCCTTCGGCAATTCCCAGCGCCGCCGGTCGGCATCGGTAATGGCCCGTTTGCCCTGCTCTTGCTGTTTGGCGGCAAGTTTACGCCGCAGTTTGCTGCGAAGATCGGCCTTGACCTCACTCAACGCCGCGTTGCATGCCGCTAGCGCCTTGTCAAGAATGGGTTCGTGCTTCTCGAAAATGGGGTCGAGGTTCTGATTCCGTGCGATTGCGCCAAGCGTGATGTGGGGCACCGTCTTGTAGACAAACCCCGGATGCGGGTCAATGCCCGGCCGGTGCGCCCCATTGCCGTTGCCCGCTTCGTCCTCGCCCTTCACCCGGAACCGGTCGAACTTCGCCGTCATCAGCCGCTGCCGCGCCAGGGCGATGGCCACCCGGCTCGTATCGATCGTGATCCACCGCCGCCCCCATTGCTCCGCCACGTACGCCGTCGTCCCGCTCCCACACGTCGGATCGAGCACGAGATCGCCGGGATCGGTCGTCATCAGTAGGCAGCGTTCAATGACTTTTGCGTTGGTCTGGACCACATAGGTTCTACCGGACGCACCGCCCACGTCTCCCCAATGAGTCCCAAGCGGTATAACAGGAGAGTCTTCCCAGTACCTCACGAAACTGATCTGCTCACAATCGATAATTATCCGTTCAGCATTGGAGGCCCGCGCCAATTGCGATGGGACAACACCCCAGTGCCTGTTGGCTCCAGGGTGGAACCGTAGGCCCTGGAATACGAAGTCTAACGTCGTGGTCTCCCGGTACCCCTCAGAGGACAAAGGATAGGAGCGATAGAGCCGTAAAGGGGCTGAGATCTCGCCCGAGTCATCAAAATCACTCTCGGCGAGCGTTCGTCTTGCTCCGCTTGGCTCTTCCACGACTCGGTATCCAGAGCCGCCATCGCCAGCAATAGACCGCTTTCGGTAGATCGCCCGATATTTTGCCTCAGCACTGACCCGGTCACGCGCATACCACAAGAGGTAATCACAGTTTGTCTGAATAAATGAGCCGACAACGCTTCCGGTCTTCTGGACCGTAATCTGGGAAATATGGTTTTCTGCGCCGAGAATCTCATCCATCACATGTCTAACCCGATGCAGATTCTCGTCGTTGATCTGCACGAAGATACTTCCCGTATCGGCGAGGAGTTCGCGGGCGACGATGAGGCGGTCGCGGAGGTAGGAGAGGTAGGAGTGGATGCCGAGGTGCCATGTGTCGCGGTAGGCCTTGACCATCTCGGGTTCGCGGGTCAGGTCGGCTTCTTTGTCTTTGACGTCGCGGCGGCCCACTTCGGGCTGGAAGTTGGACGAGAATTTGATGCCGTAGGGCGGGTCGATGTAGATCATCTGGACCTTGCCCGCCAGGTCTTCGCGCCGCGCGAGAGACGACATGACCTGGAGCGAGTCGCCGAGGATCATGCGGTTCGCCCAATCCACATCGTGGCGGTAAAACTGGACCGCCTCGTGGTATTCAAGCTGGGGGTCGGCGAAGAGATCGCGCTGGGCGTCTTCGCGAGCGGCCACGCGCAAAATGGCCTGCGCCGAAACCCGCTCGTGAATGTGCAGCGCCACGGGTTCGACGCCGAACCAGCCCTGCTCGTGCTGCTCGCGTTTCGTGGCCCACTCGAGCCACGGCTGGTGTTCGCAGAGGGCCTCGGCCAGCGTTTGCGCCTCCTCGTCGGTCAACGCGCGTTGTTTCGCCGCCTCGATAAGCTCGGGAAGCGCATCCGGCGCGCCCGTCGGGTCAAAGCGCAATTCAGGCGGGCGGTGCGGACTATAGTAGTAACGCGCTTTCGGAATGACCGGCACCGTGCCCTCGGCCGCGAGCTTCGCCGGCGGGTTATTTGACCGTTTGCTGCTCTCGTGGCGGTAATCCTGCACTTGATCGAGCAGATCGCCCTGGGCTTGCTTGGATTTGGTTCGTTTTTTGGCCATGGCCCACCTGTATATGCTGTGGTTTTGCGTGAAGGGCCCCTGCAGGCGAGTCCCCCATGCGTGTGAGAATACCAGTTTATGCACAATGCGGCAAGCGCGGGAACACACAGCGGGCCTCTGCGCTTGGGGCGTGGTTCCTGATAGTATGGGCGGGAATCTGGGAGGAATGAGTGATGGGGCACGCACGAATTGTGGCGTTTAGTCTGGCCGTGGCGTGGCTGGGAATTGCGCGGGGAGGTCTTGCGGAAGCGCCGCCGCGCGAGACACGATCCCTGAACGGCGT
>CAZFOG010000320.1:0-1419 GCA_964520685.1 uncultured Nitrospiraceae bacterium
CCGACGGCACGTACGAACTGCGCGGCTTGCCGCCGGGCCTGGCCCACGTCGAGGCGCGGGTGCGCTCGGAGGACTGGGGCGGCAACGGCGTCCACATCGCCCAAACCGCCGAACTCGTAGAAGGTGAAATCACGCCGCTCGATTTCGACCTCACGCGGCCCGCCGCAACGCTCGAAGGGCGGATACTGGTCGAATCCGCGGCTCTCGAGGACGCGGAGGTAACGCTGGAACTCGAGACCGGGCAGGGCGCTGTGCAATACGACGTGGACGCCGAATGCGACGAAACGGGGGCAGCGTACTACCGGATGGAGCATGTCCTTCCCGGAAACGGCATTGTCACGGTCATGGCAGGTAGCGAATCCGAGCTGTTCTTTCGTTTGGCCCGCCAGGAAGTCACCATCCCACCCGGCGGGAACGTGGTCCGCGACATCACGATCCGCGCCCAGTGCGGCGTGGCAGGGAACGTAGTCTCGCGCAAGGACTTTGATATTGTGGTCCTCCTGGTATTCGAGGGGGAGTCTTCCGTGACGGCCTACGATATTGTCTCGGGAGTCGCGATGGAAGAGCCTGAACTGGCCGGCATGGTGGCGTTGACCCTGGTCTCGGGCGGAATCTTCGGCTCGGGCAAGGAGAACCCTGCCGGCGAATACGCCGTCCAAACCCTCGAACCCGGCCGCTACACTGTTGTGGCCATCGGATTGAACAATGAGCGGGTGTCATCGGACCGCGCATTCGTCACCCTTCGCGACGGCGAAACCCAGACCGTCAACCTTGAACTGCGCGAGTACGATACCAGGTGAGGCGCGTGAAACGCGCTCCGGAGGGCTTGGTCCTCTCCTGATAATGACGCCGTCCAGCTTCTTGCCCATAGGCGGGCCTTGCCGTAATGGCCCATGGGTGCTAGAGTGAAAGCAGTTCGAGTGACAGCGTATGTTCGCAGTACGAAAGCTGCTTGCACCCTGGGGATTGGTCATGCTCTTACCGCTCCTGGCCGGGGCATGCGGGAGTCTTTCGAAGGGGAGCGCCCAAAACGGCGGAGACACCATGGCTACCGGAAACGTCTGCGAAAGGCTGCGCTTCTACGCCACCCAGAGTAGCGTCACGGATCCGGGGCAGCATGCTCACCTCTACGAAGACCTGCCGCATGACATTCCCGGCCTCTGCGCGGTGGCCCAAGGCTTGACCTTGCATATGTATCTTGCCCCGTGTTATGACGTGACGCCTTCCGATGAGCGGCGGCAAGAGGAGGCGAATCTCCGGACCGTCGAGGAGCGCTTGACCTGCGCGCTTGCCCTGAACGGCGCGCCAATCACCGTTGCGCGCCCCCCCGCAGAACGGGTCGTTGGGACGTGCCGCGACTACGCCGTGTTGTTGTGCTCGTTTCTGCGGTATCAGGGTGTCCCCGCGCGCGTCCGCAAC
>CAZFOG010000320.1:1429-4740 GCA_964520685.1 uncultured Nitrospiraceae bacterium
TGGGGGACCACTGGATTTGCGAGTATTGGCACATGGACGAGGGCCGGTGGGTCCAGGTCGATGTGCAGGTTGATGATGTCCAGAAAGGCATCTTCCCAATCGATTTCGATCCCACCGACCTTCCCAGGGGGAAGTTTCTGTATGCCGGTGAGGCCTATCTGAAGGCCCTCGCTGGCGAAATCGATGCGAACTGTTGCGGTATTGGCGATCTCAGGGGTCTCTGGTTCGTTCGCGGCAACGTCATACGGGACTTTATGGCCCTCAATAAGCTCGAAGTATTGCCCTGGGACAGCAACGAGCTCATGGGCTCTGAAAACACCGCGTTGGAGCCGCTCATCAAAGACGTTGCGCGCATGACCGCCGACCCCATGACACCCCCGGACGACCTGCGCGCCACATACGAGGGACATCCCGAATTCCGCATGCCCCCGGACTGGCAGCCCTGAGCTGCGCGGGTCCATCCTGCTATAATCTCCGCGGACCTAATCTTGGCGGGAAACGTCGTTCATGCTGAAATACATCACTCGCCGGTTGCTGGGATTTGTTCCCACCCTGTTTGCCATCGCGACCATTGTCTTCTTTTTGATTCGCCTGGCGCCGGGCGGACCATTCGATGATGAACGCAACGTATCGGACGAAGTGCGCCGGAATCTCGAAGCCCATTACAACCTCGACGCGCCCCTCTACCAGCAATACGCGCGGTACCTGTGGGACGTGCTCCACGGCGACCTGGGACCGTCCTTCGAAAAACCCAGCCGCACCGTCAGCGAGTGGATTGCCTACCGGTTCCCGGTATCGCTCGAACTGGGGCTCTACGGCCTCGCCGTAGCGATTGTCGTCGGACTCTTCGCGGGAGTCACCGCGTCGCTGCGGCCCAACACCCTGACTGACCACCTGCCCATGTCCTTCGCCATGGCGGGCATCTGCATCCCGAATTTTGTGCTGGGACCGCTCCTGGTTCTGGTGCTGTCCATCTATTTGGGGTGGTTGCCGGTATCCGGCTGGGAATATCCCGAGGACAAGATCCTCCCCGCGATCACGCTTGGGGTGCCCTATGCCGCCTACATTGCGCGCTTGAGCCGCGGAGGCATGCTCGAGGTCCTGTCGCAAGACTTCATCCGCACGGCCCGCGCGAAAGGCCTGTCGGAAGCGCGGGTCGTGTTGCGTCATGCCCTGCGCGGTGGCATTCAACCGGTGGTGGCGTTTCTCGGTCCGGCCGCGGCAGGCATCATCACGGGCTCGTTCGTCGTCGAGAACATCTTCCAGATCCCCGGGCTGGGCAGCGAATTCGTCGGGGCGGCCCTGCACCGCGATTACACCATGATCCTCGGCACCGTGCTCTTCTTTGCGACGCTCATCCTCCTGTTCAACCTGCTCGTGGACCTGGCCCAGGCGTGGCTCGATCCGAGGGTGCGCTATGAGTAAGGCCACCCTGCCCGAATCTGCCGGCGCCCCGGCGCCCGAAGAGCGGGGCACGTCGCTCTGGCACGACGCGCTCGTGCGCCTTCGCAAGAACCGCCTCGCCACCGCGGGGATGTTCATCCTCGGCGTTCTGGTAATTTTGTCGATATTGACACCGTGGATCGCGCCCTACGGCTACGAGGAACAGGACCTGGCCCTTGGCGTGTCCGCGCCGGGCGCCAAGCACTGGTTCGGCACCGATGAACTGGGCCGCGACCTGTTCACGCGCGTGCTCTACGGCGGGCGCATCTCGCTCATGGTCGGGTTTGCCGCAACCGGCGTGTCGCTGTTCGTGGGCGTGCTCTATGGCGCCATTGCGGGCTATCTCGGCGGGCGCACCGACGCCATGATGATGCGTCTCGTCGACATCCTCTACTCGCTGCCCTTCGTTATCTTCGTCATCATCCTGACGGTGTTTTTCGGCCGTAATATCGTCTTGCTCTTCATGGCCATCGGCGCGGTGGAATGGCTGACCATGGCCCGTATCGTGCGCGGGCAGGTGATGTCGTTGCGGCAGAAAGAATTCATCGAAGCCACCACCGTAATGGGCCTGCCCCGGCACCGCGTGCTGTTGTGGCACCTCATTCCCAACGCCCTCGGCCCCATCATCGTCTATTCCACCCTCACCGTGCCCCGGGTGATGCTCCTCGAGGCCTTCCTCAGCTACCTGGGCCTCGGCGTGCAGCCGCCCATGAGTTCGTGGGGACTCCTGATCAACGAGGGCGTGCAGTTCATGGAGACGCGCCCCTGGCTGCTTGTCTTCCCCAGCATTGCCCTTTCTCTGACCCTCTTTTCACTGAATTTCCTCGGGGACGGATTGCGTGACGCCCTGGATGTGCGTGCATCGAAGGATTGATATGCCACTGCTTGACGTGAATGATTTAACGACCCATTTCCACACGCGCGAAGGCACCGTGCGCGCCGTGGACGGCGTGTCGTTTCACGTCGAGCCGGGCGAAACCATCGGCATCGTCGGCGAATCCGGCTCAGGCAAATCTGTCGCGAACCTCTCCCTGCTCGGCCTCATCCCCACGCCGCCGGGCCGCATCGAAAAGGGGTCGGCCGTGTTCGACGGGGCGGACCTGCTCGCCTGCAGCCCCAAATCGCTCCGTGGCATCCGCGGCCAGGCCATCTCGATGATATTCCAGGACCCCATGACCGCGTTGAACCCCTTCATGCGCGTCGGCGACCAGATTGTCGAACCCCTCCGTGTGCACCAGGGGGTCTCGCGGCACGAGGCCCGCACGCGCGCGGTCGATATGCTCAAGCTGGTCGGTATCCGCGACGGCGAGCGAAGCCTCACCGCGTGGCCCCACGAATTCTCCGGCGGCATGCGCCAGCGCGTGATGATCGCCATGGCCCTCATCACCCGGCCAAAACTCCTCATCGCAGACGAGCCGACGACCGCCCTCGATGTCACGATACAGGCGCAGATCCTCGAGTTGCTCGCGCGGCTGCAGCAGGAAATGGGAATGGCGGTTGTTCTCATTACCCACGACCTCGGCGTCGTCGCGCGCGTGTGCCGCCGTATCTACGTCATGTATGCAGGCAAGATCATGGAATCGGCCGCCACCGAAGACCTCTTCGCGCGTCCGCGCCATCCCTACACCGAAGCGCTGCTGCAATCGCTGCCCTCGACGCAGGTGAAGGGCGAACCCCTGCATACCATCCCGGGGCTCCCCCCCGACCTCATCGCGCCCATCGAAGGCTGTCCCTTCGCAGCGCGGTGCCCACAAGTGACCGGGCGCTGCAGGCAAGGCGCCGTAACTATGCGCGAGGTGGCCGCGAATCACCACTCCGCCTGTTTTCGGGTGCAGGAGGGCGAATTATGACGGGTCCCCTCCTCGAAT
>CAZFOG010000320.1:4750-7730 GCA_964520685.1 uncultured Nitrospiraceae bacterium
TCCCTGTCTACTCGGGCATCCTCCGCCGGCGCCTTGTTGGAACCGTGCGTGCCGTCGACGGCGTGAGTCTCGATGTGGCCCGGGGCGAGACCGTGGGGCTGGTCGGCGAATCGGGTTGCGGCAAGTCGACCCTCGCCCGCACCGTGGTGCGTCTTGTGCCGCCCACGGAAGGCACGGTGCACTTCGAAGGCCGCGAAATCAGCAACCTCTCCGAATCGGCGTTTCGCGCGATCCGTCCCCGCCTCCAGATGATCTTTCAGGATCCGTATGCCTCGCTGAATCCGCGCATGACGGTATTCGACGCCCTGGCGGAACCGTTGCGCGTGCATGGCCTTGCCAACGGCAAGGGAGTAACGCGGCGCGTGTCCGAATTGATGGAATTGGTGGGCCTTGCCCCGCGGTTCATGCGCAAATACCCGCACGAATTCTCGGGCGGGCAGCGTCAGCGCATCGCCATCGCCCGCGCCCTGGCCCTCGAGCCCAAACTCGTGATCGCTGACGAACCGGTCTCCGCGCTGGACGTGTCGGTCCAGGCGCAGATTCTCAATCTCATTGCCCGCCTGCGCGACCAGATGGGGTTGACCCTCCTCTTCATTGCCCACGACTTGTCGGTGGTGCACTACCTTTCCCACCGCATTGCGGTCATGTATCTCGGGCGCATCGTCGAGCTCGGACCCGCGGGCGACGTGTTCAACCGGCCCAGACACCCCTACACCAAGGCGCTCATCAGCGCGATTCCGTTGCCCGACCCCGCGCGCGAAAAGACCCGGCAGCGTGTGGCCTTGCGCGACGAACCCGCCTCGCCGCTCAATCCCCCGCCCGGCTGTGCCTTCCACCCGCGCTGCCCGTACGCCCAGCCCCGTTGCGCGGAAACGGTCCCTCCCCTCGAACCCTGCGGCGCCAATCACCACGCCGCCTGCATTCGCCTCGCGGAAATCGCGAACAGTAAGCCCTGATTCGTCCGGCCAGCCCTAGCCGCGTCCGAACAACTCGAGGATGCGGGCCGCCTCGGATTCGCGGCCTGTCACAGCCGCCACATCGCGCAGGTTCTCGCGGGCGGTATCGAGATACGGCTCGAGGTGCAGGGCCTCTATCGCATAGGTCCACGCTTCCTCGGGGCGCTGCATCGCAAGGAATATCACGGCGAGATTGTTGAACGCCTCCGCGCACGCGCGGTCCTCTTTGACGGCTTTCAGGAAACAACGCGACGCTTTCAGGTAGTCGCCTTCCGCGAACCACTCCTCGCCCTCCCGATTGAGTTCGAGGGCGAGCCGGCGTTTCGCCAGGCGCTCCTGCCCCCACGGAGCCGGGCCGGGCGGCACTAGCGCTCCTCCCGTCGCCAGGAGCCGGATAATGCAGTCCGCAACCCGCTCCGATGCGCGGCCATCGTTACGCTCATTGAATCGGCGAATGCTGCGGCCGCGTTGGGCGTGCAGCGCTGCCCGCGTGGCGGGCTCCAAGAGCGCCCGTTCGATGGCCGGGGCGATGTCCTCGCACTGTGCCACATGAATTACGGCGTCTCCCTCATCGAACGCGGGACCCATCCCGGTCCGGTACATCGCCGCGCCGTATTCCTCGAGGTCCACGTTGATCACCGGCTTCCCCATCAAAATGGCTTCGATCCCCATATTGGACTGCGTGCAGAGCAGCACGTCGCTGATCGCAATCGAGTGATACGGCGCCAGCCGATCGATGCGGATACGCTCGCGCAAATCCGGTTCCAGCGCCGACACCATCGCCTCGTAAGGCGCGGCATCTTCGCGGCTGGCGCGCGGACGCAGCAGGAACTGCCAGCCGGGATGGCGTGCCGCAAGGGCAATGTACGCTTCGAGGACGGCACGGGCGTTGTTCTCGGCATGGTCCGGGTACGGATATTCGGCGTGGCACCAGTGCGGCGCCGCCGTAATCGCATACGTAATGACGGGCCGCGCGGGGTCCAGTGCCATCTCGGCGTATACCCGCCGCGTCGCACTTTCCGGAACGGGTCCCGCCAGGCGGTCCCAGGCGGGATTGCCGGTCACGAAGACTCTGTCCTCCGGCACGCCGTGTTCCGTGAACACCTCGCGCAAATGCCCGCTGTAAACGGCATGATAATCCGCCGCTGCAGGAAACATTGGCACCGAGCGGCCCACCGGCACGCCGTGAAGCACCTGGAGCGACGGAATCCCCAGATGATGCGCGTAGTGGACGAGGGTCCGCATGTCGCGGCCATGATCTTCAGACACCACCAGCAGCCGCAGGTCACGGCGTTGCGCCGCATTCTCGAGGCTCTCGATGGCGACCAGCTCAGCCACGAGGTCGCGCCGCAACGATGCAAGCAGGGCTGTTTCCGTCTCTCTCAGGAGTTCGTCGCCGAGGAAAGGATAGCGTGCGCGCAGCGCACCGGTCCGCATGGCCACCGCCACGTCCTCGATGCGCCGCACCGCCTCCGCGTTCGCCTTCGCAACGGTATCCGCCGGACTATATGCGTACAGCGATTCGTTCGGAATGCCCCGCCGGGTCAGAAGCGCCGTGGTCGGCTCCAGGGTCAGCAGGTCGACGTCGGCGCGGGTAAGCAACGCCTCGGCAACGCGTTCCGCGCCACGATAACCCATGAGGCAGAAGAAGATGGCCGGACGCACGCTCCGCGATTCGGTCATGTCCCGCCTCGCTTCGCAGCCTCGGCGAACACCGGAATGAGGTCGTGCACCAGCACCTGTTCGAGGGGGACGCCCAGGTTGAGCCCGCGATACACCAGCGCCGTCTCGAGCTCCGGAGTCCCGTGCCACGTCCGCGCCACCAGGCGCGCGCGGCGATCCACGGCGTCCAAATCGGGCGGCAGCCCTGCTTCGCGGGCCAGTCGAAACTCTTCCCCGTGGTTGTCTGGCATACGCGTGCTCCCCGCTGCGTAACATTCGGCTGTGCCACCCCGAGAGTATCACAGGGGAGCGCCCCGCGTCATCGCCCCGGTGGCCAGTCGAGGCTGCGCCGTGGGCGTGAG
>CAZFOG010000321.1:0-7728 GCA_964520685.1 uncultured Nitrospiraceae bacterium
ATTCGAACCGCTGACCTCGACAATGCGAATGTCGCGCGCTACCAGCTGTGCTAATAACCAATCTACGCCTTATGCGCTCTTGAGCGCCACGCCAGCTTGTGTTAGGATGCAGACAAGCCTAAGAAGGAATGCATGTGCCGATGAACAGTCTTTACTAACTCACCAGATAGTACTAAGACTCGGGGCAGACCAATAAAGTTTTCACTGACCTAGGCCCTGATCCAGTTTACCGTATGATGTGGAAACTGTACTGGAAGTAAACAAAAGGAAGCATGATTAATCATGGGAATGACATTGTCGACAGAAATGCGCAGCGTTATCCTGACGCGATATGCGGAGAATATGGCAATTTACCCACGAAAACATCGGGAAGTTGAGGCCTTCCTTAGGTTTCTCAGGGAAGATCACTCGATATGTTTGCAGTTTCTCTATGCTTTCATGCATACAAACGATGTGGTGTCCTTTGAGATCGACGAAATATATTCCTATGTAAGCGCGACACTATTGGCTTTTGAGAAGATTCCCTATATGCGAAGCATTCCTGAGGATATTTTCCTGAGCTATGTGCTTTCGCAGCGCGTGAATGACGAGTACCTTGACACAAGTCGGATCGATCTTTTTGAAGTTCTCCTGCCCCGAGTTACCGGAAAGTCAATGTACGCCGCAGCGTTAGAGGTTAATTACTGGTGCTATGCACATTGCACCTACCAAATGTCTGACGACAGAACGTTAGGACCGCTTGCTGTAATTCGGTCCACATATGGCCGTTGCGGAGAGGAGTCGCTATTCACCGTTTCAACGTTGCGAAGCGTAGGCATTCCTGCCCGTCAATCTTATGTGCCCCGTTGGTCACACTGTGATGACAATCATGCCTGGGTGGAAGTATGGGTGGACGGCGCTTGGCATTTTTTAGGAGCTTGTGAACCGGAGCCTATGCTGGACAAGGGCTGGTTTACTGCATCGGCATCAAAGGCCATGTTAACCCATTCCAGGGCTTGGTCGACCATTTTGGTAGGTGAAGAGGTCGCTTACACCACATCACTTTATACTCTTGTTCACAGTACTCCACTATACGCCTTATGTACAGATTTGCAGGTAAAGGTCACAAGAAACGGTCTTCCTGTGGCAAGTATTCCAGTGAAGTTCCAGATTGTTAACTATAGTGAACTATACACACTCTTTCAAACCGAAACGGACGAGTATGGGCTTGTGCACTTCCGGACTGGATACGGCGATCTTTACATCAATGTGTTGTCAGACGGAATATTGGTCACTCGTTGCGTGGATGTGAGGCATATACAACAAGTTAATCTTGATCTGGCAGAAGGTGTTCCGCTGTACGGACTTGATGACACACACGAAAACTTTATTCTGGTACCACCCAAAGAAAGAGTCCTGATAGAAAGCAATTTCGGGATGGATCATGAACACTATGAACGCCTTATGGAATGTGAAGCAGAACGCAATAGCCGCTGGAACAGTTTTGTCCACGAGGATGATGGTAGAACCTATAACGATTATCGATGCAAAGCGCGAGGGAATTTGAAGGAGATTGAGCGCTTTCTGTCAGATACAAGGTTCACTGAGGGGGAAAAGCGCGCCCTCTTGTCAACGCTGCGAGCCAAAGACTTCATTGATGCTTCAGCGGACATGCTTTGTGATGCTGTGCTTTCTGCACGCCCTTTTGCCGCGCAGTATCCCGAGGAGGTTTTCAATCCCTACATTCTGGCACCGCGCGTGGCGGACGAGATGCTGCTTCCCCAACGTTTCAAGATCCGAGGCTTCTTCTCAAACAGCTTTCAAAACGCGCCCCAGGTCCTTTGTTGGCTGAAAGACCATATCCGTATCTTGCCGGATGACAGCGCAGGCAGCTGGTATGCCAGCGCCTATGGCAGCCTGCTTCACGGTTGCACAGGCGCCCGAAGCTTTGGCCTTCTCTTTGTTAGCGTGTGCCGGGCCTTTGGCATCCCTGCCCGAATTAATCCCCATACCTTCACCATTGAATGGTTCACGCTGGGAAGCGGCGGGCCCGTGTCCAACACTGATGGTGCCTGGGTTTCAGAGCATCCGCAGGATCAGCATACGCTGTGTTTAGTGAACCATTCAGGATTCCCAATTCGCTATGGGGAGCAGTTCACCATTAGCCGTCTGGAGGATAGTGGTTTCCAAACCTTGCGCTATCCCGGCTTGATGCTTGAGGAGGTGATAGAATTCACCTTACTTGCAGGCGTATATCAACTCTTAACCACTGTCAGACAGATTGATGGTACAGCCAGTGTCAAGATTCATCGGTTCAATTTGAGGGAATCTCGCACCATTGATCCAGCGTTGCCAGAAGATGATACGCTCTCGCGTATCCAAGAGGTGGATATATTTTCCAGCTTGGCCGCTGGGCCTGTAAAAACCCTAATGAGTAACACAAGCGGTTTGCGGCGAATTCTCATCTGGGCAGAACCGGGGAAGGAGCCAACCGAGCACCTTCTTCTGGAATTGCTTGCCTGTCAGAGCGAGTTTTTGCGGGCAGGATATGGGATTTATATCCTGATTACCTCCGACGCAAGGTATTACAATCTTACGCTCTCTAAGGTGGAGGCTGCGCTTTCAACCGCACAAGTGCAGGTCACGGATGACCTAGCAGCCTTCTCTCTTCTGCATCTTGCCATGGGTATTGGGGACCTCCGTCTACCCTTCGTTCTGGCTCTGGATGAGATGAACCATGGACTGTATGCATCAGCAAACTATAACATCAATATGGCGCAGACGCTGTTGAAGATCCAGCGTCTTTCAGCACAATACAAGGAGAATCGATAAGATGAAAGTGCCCAGCATCCCTACCCCACGTATCACACTCGATCCGCCGGTTTATTTCTGCCCCAGAGCGAAGGGGCCGTTGCAGTTCGATGGCAGGCTGGACAAGCCTTTCTGGCAGGACATCCCTTTTACTAAGCCATTTGTGGACATTTCCGGCCCTGATTTTCCCGCACCGCGATTCCGAACACGCGCCAAACTATGCTGGGACGAGGACTATCTCTATATTGGAGCTTTAATAGAAGGGAATGAGATCTGGGCAACGCTGACTAAGCGGGATACTGTCATTTACTACGATAACGACTTCGAAGTTTTCTTGGATCCCAGTTCCTCCGGGCACAACTACATGGAGTTGGAACTGAATGCTCTCAATACCCAATGGGATCTCCTGCTTACACATCCTTATCGCAATGGCGGTCGATCAGTCTCAGGTTGGGACATCAAGGGTGTTCAATCTGCTGTGCACATCCAGGGAAGTCTCAACAATCCAAACACGGATAACCACTTCTGGTCCCTTGAGATTAGGATTCCTTTCGCCTCTGTCATGGAGACCTACTCCAAAGAAAAAAACCCGCCTGATTTAGAACGTTGTTATCCATGTCGTACTGCACCTAGACAAGGCGAATTCTGGCGAATGAACTTCTCGCGCGTTCAATGGATTGTAGACATTAAGGAGGGTCGTTACCAAAAGCGCACAGATAATCATGGAAAGACGCTGCCTGAGGACAATTGGGTCTGGGCGGCTACGGGTTTAATTGACATCCACTGCCCGGAATTCTGGGGGTTCGTATTTTTCACTGAAAATGGCGAACCCATGGAAATCCCCGAGGATGAACGCAGGAAGTTAGCGCTCTGGCCACTCTTCTATGCAGAATATGCCCACCATGCTGCGAAGGGTTGCTTCACTGCAGACCTAGTGGATTTAGGCTGTGAGCAGCCATCCTGGCCGGTTAAGATTGAAATCACCAAGCATACGTTTGAACTTTATAGTCCGATTAGCGATAAAAACGAAATGGTGTGCTTGCGTAGCGATGGCTACGCCTGTGTAGAAGCTAACATGAAAACTGACATTGATTCGTGCAACCAAGGCAAGAAGCCGTCAGTGATAAAATGATATCTGACAACAAGATGTTTTGCTTGAGTCGTGCAGTAGATAGACTTGAATGCGAACTGAGTATGCTTGTATTGCCTTCCTAGGTGGGGGCGATATCATTCATTTGCCCCGACTGACCTGTACAATTCTGACCCCGCTAAACAGGTAAAGAAGAAAAACCCTAGTGTTTTCAAGGGATTTCATGGTTGAGAAGCATAAGAGGCTCGAACTCTTGACTCCCACAATTCAAATCTAGTTTTTTAGTGGACAATAAATTATTCAAGTAAATATTTTGCGCGGGTTACCAAAAGCAGAGAGTTCAGATTTCTCCACTCAGACCAGAAAGAACCCGCAATCTGAATGGTTGCGGGTTTTTCTTGCCCATACGGCCAGGCAACAAAGTCATTGCCATATGAAGAAAGGTTTTATCAGCTGATCTTTTTTCATCCGGATTGCTCAGCCTTTGACTGCGCCAGCTGTAAGACCCACGACAAACTGCTTGGACATTGTCAGATAAAGCGTGATGACCGGCAAGGCTGAAAGCGTCAACAGCGCGAATACCCTGGGCCAGTCTGTGGCATACTGCCCCTGCAGGCGCGTCACCGCCAGTAGCACGGTCTTCTTGTCTTCCTGCGTAATGAATATCAAGGGAAACCACAGATCATTCCATATTGGCACCAGGTTGTAGATAGCTACCGTCGCAAGCGCCGGCTTAATGAGGGGCAGCACAATGCTGTAGTATATCTTCAGCCGCATGGCGCCGTCGATATAGGCGGCCTCGTATAAGTCCTTGGGCAATCCGTGAACAAATTCTGTTAGTATAAATACTGCCGTGGGCAGACCCATGGCGATATAGACCAGGAACAAACTCCATAGGCTGTTGAAGAGCTGGAACAGTTTCATCAGTTCCAGCAGGCGAATTGTGGCAATCTTGATGGGCAACATCATGCCCAGCAGGAAAAAGAAATACAGCCCTTTTGACAGCCTGTTGCGCCAGTGTGCGAGGGCATAGGCGGCAAGCGACCCCAGTAGAAGAATCATGAACAGCGACACCACAACTACCATTGTGCTGTTGCCGAAGTACTGGAAAAAGTTGCCGCCCTTCACCACGCTGGTGTAGTTTTCAAAGGTCCAGTCCCCAGGGAGGCCAAAGGGGTTGTTATAGATGGCTTTCTTGGTCTTCAGCGAGTTGATAATCAGTAGATAAACCGGAAAGCCAACGATAAATGTCCATACCGCCATCAGCAGGTGCGAGGGGAGGTGCATATTGGCAACCCGCAAGCTCTTGGTCTTCTTATCTGCCGGCATATCCTACTCCTTCCCCTGGGTCGCGCGGAGCGTCGGGATAACGCCTGCCAGGAGAATCACGAAGATGGAGGTGGATATCGCAGCGCCAACGCCGGGCTGAGGGATGCCAACGGGATGCTCCCCGGCGACGCCGTAGCGGTAGAACAGCGAGCCGATAAGGTCCGTTGAATAATCCGGCGCCCCGTTGGGTGTCTCCATTGCGTATATGATGTCAAAGGCGTTGAAATTACTCACAAAGGTCAGGATGGCTATCATGCCGACGACGGGCATAATCAATGGCAACTTGATATGGAGGAAGGCCTGCCAGCCGTTGCAGCCCTCGATATCTGCTGCCTCAAGCAGGTCTTCGCTGATGCCCTGCAGACCCGCGACAAACATCATTGTCGGGATACCAACCCATTGCCAGACTGACACCAGCGACACGACATTGAGGGCAGTTCCTTTGTCACCCAGCCAGGGCTTGGCCAGGAAGGCAAACCCCATGTCCCGTAGGGCGTAACCGCCAAATTGAGGGTTGAGCAGCAGCTTGAACAGGTAGCCCGTCACCATCACCGCGATAGTGCAAGGGATAAAAATGACCGTCTGGTAAAATGCCCGGCCGCGCATGGTTCGGTTAGTCAGTACCACCGCGAATAACATGCCCAGCATATTCTGCAGCAGCATGTGGTAGGCGAAAAATACCCAATTGTTACGGAAAGCGCCCCAGAAACGTTTTGATATGACTTCATCGGTGAAAAGCTTGACATAGTTGTCAAAACCTACAAAGGTTCTTGTGCCGGTGGTGCCTTCATATAGGCTAAGCCGTACTGAGTCTACCATAGGGTAGGCCATGAACAGGGTATATACAGCCAGCGCGGGCAGTATATACCAAATCCAGTACCGCGCGCCGGGGTTTAGCCCGCTGCCGCTCCTGTTTTGCTGGATTTCTTTGACCTGCATGTTACAGCGCCTCCCTGCATATCCTACTAAAAGGCCGGGAGCCGGTCCATTGGCTCCCGGTTTGATTTGATCATTCCTTGGTTTATTTGCCCAACACCTTGGCTTGTTCGGCTGCGAACACCTCGGCGGCTGCTTCCGGTGTGGTCTCGCCACGTGCGATGGCATTAAGCTGGTCCACCATCGGTGTGTACATATCCAACAGCCTGGCCCAGACGAAACGAGCGTCCATAACCTTGCCTTCGTTGAGCGCCAGAATCTCGGTTACCCGCTCATCGGCAAAGGTAATTGGAGCATTAATCATCGGGAAGAAGCCAAGCGGCAGGTAGGTGGAAGTGGTCTGTGCGCCCTCGGGGCTGGCTAGCCAGGCCAAGAATGCCTTGACTTCCTCGGGGTGCTTGGTGGCATTATTGCCCGTGATGCCCATGTCGGGATGGAAGCACATACCGGGGGTGTTGGCGGCCGGCGCCGGGATAGCGAAGCTGCCCCAGTTGAGGTCGGGATAATCCTTACCCCAGATACCGCAAGTCCAGGAGCCGTCGATGAACATGGCCGCGCGGCTGTTACCCACCATCGCCGGTCCATCTGAGTTCGTGATGGACTCAAAGCCCATCGGTAGGAATTTGGCCAAGGCTGCATAATCTTGAAGCGACTTGAGGAAGACCTCGTCGTTCATTTTCTTCTCGCCGCTCTCATATTTTGCGCGTTCTTCAGCGCCGCCCACATAGTTGGGCAGCATGCCTAGGTACACGCACTCCAAGATGTCCCAGTTGGAGGCGATACCATTGGCGAGGGGCTCTATACCCTTTGCCTTCAGCGCTTCGCACACAGCCAGGAACTCTTCAAATGTCTTGGGCACTTCCAGGCTGCTCTGGGCGAACACATCCTTGTCATAGTAAATAATCTGGCTGACTGCGGCAAAGGGCACGGCAAAGGCTTTACCGTCAGGCGTCTGCCAGGCATTGAGCGCAGATGCGCCAAAGTTTTCCTTCACGCCGGGAATATCGGTGCAGTCCATGGAGAAGCCTGCGTCAAACAGCTCCTGACCCACAGCATAGGAACGGGAATAATAGAGGTCGGGGCCTGTGCCGTTGTCAAGCTGCAGGCGCAAAGTGGCATTGTACTGGTCAGATACCGTGGGTTCAAAGGTAATCTGCACGCCAGTCTCTTCCTTATACTTGTCCAGCAGTGCTTGAACCTGCACAATATCATCTGCGCGCCAGGAGCCCATCGTCAACGCCACAGGGGAGGTAGTTGCCATGGCAGGCAGTATGCCAAGCAACATCATCGATACCAGGAGTAGGGCGGTCAACCTTTTCATGAATGAAACCCTCCTTTTATTGTCCTTTGTAAAGGAAGTTTACCATACTTTGGAGATGCAGGCAATGAGATTCGTAAAAAACATAATCAATACGAGATTTATGTGCCTAGCCCGCATGGACAGGGGCATCCAAGCTATGATCCCTGGGATATGCTGAAAGAAATGGTCAGGATCACCATCAAGCGGGATAAAGCCCGCCAGCAGATTAGGAAGGAAACAGCGGAGCATCCCTTTGGCACTGTGAAATGGTATGACGGCATGG
>CAZFOG010000322.1:0-7720 GCA_964520685.1 uncultured Nitrospiraceae bacterium
ATTTGTCCATGCACGACAGTGTTGCCTCGGCGGCATTGTACACAATGGGCGTGCCCCGGACGTTCAGCACGAAGCGCGCGCCGTTCTGGGGACGAAGGACGGCGTCAATGTCCCAGAGTTCGCCCTCGAGGTCTTCGAGGGGATTCGCGCCGGGCCCGAGGGGTTCGTCTTCCCAGTGGCCCCGCGCCTCGCGAATATTCTCGATTTCGGCGATGGGAAGGGCATACAGGCGGGGACCGGCGGCGGTGCTGCGAAGCGAGAATACGCGGGGGAACGTCATCTGCTGGTTAAAGGGCATCCCGGGATAGCTCCCGCCGTTCATCCAGGCAATAAAGATGCGGCGCCCGTCGGGAACGTCGTTCCAGGTCTGTCCGGCGTAGCAGTTCCGTCCCCACTCGCTCGGCAGCACATCGGATTCGGGAGTAAAAGTAACACCGTCAAAACGGCCAATGAGATGGCGTCCTCCGCCTTCCCAGAGTATCCACCGCGTGTTGTCCGGGTCGCCGTCGATGGACAGTTCAAAGAGTTCGGGACATTCATGGCCGTCGGGGAACGTGATATCGCTCAGCTTTTCCCAGGTCTTGAGATCGGTCGAGCCGAAAATGATGAAATCGCCGCGCGTACCCACGTAGAGCACCATCACCCACTTCTGCGTCGGCCGGTGCCAGAACACCTTCGGGTCCCGGTTGCCCGGTCCGAGGTTTTCGACGACCGGATTGCCTTCGTACTTGATGAAAGTGCGGCCCCGGTCGATTGAATAGGCGATGGCCTGGGTAAACGGGCGTTTCGGGGTGCCGAATTCGCCCGCGTAGGTATACACGCAGACCAGCGGCGGATGCGGCCCCGACCGAAAGCCCGAGGTGTTTTCTGAGTCGAGCACCGCCGACCCGCTGAAGATGGTGCCGTGTTCATCGGGATAAATGGCGTGGTCAAGCTGTGTCCAGTGCATCAGGTCAGGACTCACCGCGTGGCCCCACGTCATGTTCCCCCAGTTGATGCCTTCCGGATTGTGCTGGAAGAAGAGATGGTATTCGCCGTCGTAATAGACCAGCCCGTTGGGGTCGTTGGTCCAGTTGGTCCTGGGCGTGAAGTGGAACTGGGGACGGTACGTCTCGTCGTAGAGCCTGTCGGTCACGAACAACGCGCCCCGCACTTCGCCGTCATGATGCACGGTGCCGGCGATGCGGTGCTCGCCTAGGGTGACCTCGGTGATGTTCAGCGTGCCGGTCTTGCCCTTCAGTCGGGAGACGTCCCACGTGAGCCAATAGGGTTCGGCGCGGTCCTGACCCACCGTGTGGCGCACCACTTTGCCATCCACACTCAGACTTACCTGGCACCGGCTGCCCTGTCCGGCGCCGAACTGAAAGCTGAGATAATCGTCCGTAATGGCCAGCTCGCGGGCGTTCTCTTGGGTGCCAATACTGCGGTTGGCTTGGACGATGTGATCGACGTTGATATGGCCCCAGCCGCCGGTGTGCGTGTCGACAATCTGGAGGACGGCCTGCTTGCCGCGCAGGTCCGACACGTCCCACGAATGCCAATCGAGCCGCTCGGTGCCGCCGGGTTTGTCGTTGGGGCCCGTGGCGGTCCGGACGGTTTTGCCGCCAACAATCAGGTTGATGCACGTTTCGCCGGGGTGCATGCCGCCGCCAATGAGAAATGCGATGTAATCGCGCTGGATTTCGAACGGCGGCGAGGTGAGCGTGCCGGTAGTGCCGTCGCCGTTATAGAATGAATTCACGAGGCCCTTGCCCTCGAATCCTGATACCTCCATCTGGTTGGGCAGCGTGCCCCGCGCCGGACCCGCCCCGAAGGCCTCGCCCTCGGTCTTCCAGTCGCCGTAATCGACGTCCTCATAATCGGCGATGAGGATGTCCGGCCCGGCTTCCCCGGCACGCGCGGCACCGGTCAGCAGCGCCAGACCAACCGCCCACAAAGCGAAGACACGGCTCGCTCCACGACTCATGGTCACGTCTCCCTCCGTTGTTCCGGGATGGACCCCGCTTCCCCGGGTCATTGTAGATGGGACTATGGCGAATTGCGAATGGTGCGAAGGGAAAGGTTGGAGCGCGTGTTTTCGGTTGTCGCATGGCGGGAAGGCCCGGTTTAGAAGTGGCATGAGCATCCCTGCTCATGATTCCATGCCCTGGAAGGGTATGCCACCTCACAAGCCTTCCGCTTTGGCCGGGTCTCCTGACCCAGCCACATCTTCCGGCCCAAAGGTCTTCAAAGATGCAGGCAAGACGCCTGCGCTACAGTGGACAAGAGTACAATCTCGAATCCCTCTCTGAGCACTTTGTGACTTCTGTGGCAAATATCCGGAACTGGAAGCCACAGAAGGCACAGAGTTCACAGAGAAGGACACTAATGATTTGGAGAATTCGTTTTTCCTTATTACATGGCGGGAAGGCGCGGTTTAGAAGTGGCATGAGCATCCCTGCTCATGATTCTTTCTTGCGGAGCGGGTTTTCGGGAAACGCGAAGGCCGGACCATCAATCATGCCCTGGAAGGGCATGCCACCGCACAAACCTTCCGTTGTGCCGTGGTCTTAACCCAGCCACAGCCACGACCGAAAGTTCTCCAAAGATGCAAGCGAGTCGCTGGCGCTGGTAATGTCCAATCAGTCCACTCGGTCCACTCGGTCCACCCGGTCCACCACATTGCTTCCCGACCGCGATCCGTGCTACCAAGAAGGCCAGGCAACCAACTGACAGGGGGCATCATGCTGAAACGGCGCGATTTTTTGCGGAAATGCGGTCACACAGCGGCCATGGCCGGTATTGCGGTACCCGCCGTGGGGGCGGCAGAGGGTCCGTCAAACGCGGCCGGTTCGCGGGTCTACCGTGAACCCGCGCGGGACGTGCCCATCGAGGAACCGGCCGATGTCGTCGTCTGCGGGGCAGGACCGGCAGGCGTTTCCGCCGCCATCGCGGCCGGGCGCACGGGCGCGAAGGTGCGCCTCATCGATGTCAACGGCTGCCTCGGCGGCATCTGGACCGCCGGCCTGCTGTGCTGGCTTCTGGATTACCAGAACAAAGAAGGCCTGATGCGCGAAATCATTGAACGGCTGGACGCACGGGGAGCCCTGTCGCGCACGAGCAAGGTCGCCTACGACCCCGAAGTCATGAAACTGCTCCTCGAAGAACTCTGCCTCGATGCCGGAGTCACGGTACATCTCCACACGCGCGTGGTGGCGGCCGTCCGCAACGACGCAAACCGCCTTTCTCTCGCCGTGACGGAATCCAAATCGGGCCGGCGGGCCTTCGGCGGCTCCATTTTCGTGGATGCGACCGGGGACGGCGACTTATCCGCCCTGGCGGGCTGCGGATTCGACCTGGGCCGCGAAAGCACGGGCGAAACCCAGCCCCTGAGCATGATCGTGTTGCTGACGGGCGTCACGCGCGATGGCATCGGCCAATTCGTCTGCGGCTTACCCGAATCCGAGAGCCATGGCAAAGCCAAGAAGCGCCTCTTCGACGAAATGGCGCGGGTCGGCATCGAACCGTCGTATGCCCATCCCAGCATTTTCCATATCCGCGACGATTTCTACTGCATGATGGCGAACCATGAGTACGGCGTACCGGCCACCGACGCGGACGCGTTAACGCAAGCCACGCTCCGCGCCCGCGCCGAAGTCCACGCCCTGGTCAACCACTTGAAGACCCTCGGTGGTCCCTGGAAGAACATGCAAATCGTCGCGACGCCCGAACACATCGGTATCCGTGAAGGCCGCCGAATCCATGGGCGGTACACCGTTAGCGCCCAGGACCTCATCGAGGGGAAAACCCACGAAGACGCCGTCTGCAAGGTGCGGTTTCCCGTCGACGTGCACTCGACCGACGCCAGCAGGACAAAAGCCATCATGGACGAAAAGGTGCGGGCAAAACCCTACGACATTCCGTTCCGTGCCCTTGTCGCGCAGGACATTGACGGCCTCCTCATGGCAGGACGCTGCATCAGCGGCGATTTCATCGCACACTCGAGCTACCGCGTGACCGGAAACGCCGTGCCCATGGGCGAAGCCGCCGGCGTGGCCGCGGCCTTGGCCTCCGCCCGGAACTGCCTCCCTCAAGACCTCGACTGGAGCGCCATCGTGGAGGGGATTGCATCAGTGCCGCGGGGATAGCAGAACCCGGGTCATCTGTCGCGGGCGCGAAGAACGGTCGGCCCACCAAGTGTGACCCGGTGGGTATTGCCGTATACGGAAATTGTGAGAATGACCGGCGAGGGCGCCGGTCCCACACCAGAGTGAAGAAAGCAGGCGAGACGCCTGTGCTACAGCGGCGAGGGCACAATCTTCAGTCTGTCTCTGAGCACTCATTGGCCTCTGTGGCAAATATCCGGAGGGGTTAGCCACAAAGGGCACAAAGGTCACAGAGAAGGGAAATGACGGGTTGGACAACCCGTCCTCCGTTGCCGCGCGCCGGGAAGACGCGGCTTTGAGGTGGCATGAGCATCCCTGCTCATGATTCTTGCCTGCGCATCGGGTTTTCGGAAAACGCGAAGGCCGGACCATTAATCATGCCCTGGAAGGGCATGCCACCTCACAGACCTTCCTTTGTGCCGTGGTCTTAACCCAGCCACATCTTCCGGCCCAAAGGTATCCAAAGATGCAGGCGAGACGCCTGCGCTACAGCGGACAAGAGCACAATCTTCAGTCTGTCTCTGAGCACTCATTGGCCTCTGTGGCAAATATCCGGAGGGGTTAGCCACAAAGGGCACAAAGGTCACAGAGAAGGGAAATGACGGGTTGGACAACCCGTCCTCCGTTGCCGCGCGCCGGGAAGACGCGGCTTTGAGGTGGCATGAGCATCCCTGCTCATGATTCTTGCCTGCGCATCGGGTTTTCGGGAAACGCGAACGCCGGACCATTAATCATGCCCTGGAAGGGCATGCCACCTCACAAATCTTCCGTTGTGCCGTGGTCTTAACCCAGCCACATCTTCCGGCCCAAAGGTCTCCAAAGATGCAGGCGAGACGCCTGTGCTACAGCGGCGAGGGCGAAAACCCCTGAAAAAAGTGCTTGACAGATTCCCCGCGATGGTCTATACATATACATAGAAAGTCTATGTAAACAGACCACCTTGGTATTGGCACAGGAGAACCGACCATGGATTCCCGCCTGTTATCCGGCACGCTGGAGATGATGGTTCTGCAAGTCGTAAGTTTCGAGCCCTCCTATGGTTACCACATCACCCAGGAGGTGCTGCGCCGTTCCGAAGACTGCTTCCAACTCAAGGAGGGCAGCCTCTACCCCGCCCTGCACAAGCTCGAGCGCAACGGCCTGCTCGAGTCGTACTGGCTCGACACGCCCGAAGGCCGCCGCCGCAAGTACTATCGCATCACCGCCAAGGGCGTGAAAACTCTCGAGCAGAAGGTCGCGGAATGGCGCGGGTTCGCGGCGGGCGTCAACCGCATCCTGGGAGTGGAGTGCGATGGAGTGGCGTAACGAAGCGGCCAGCGACCTGCCGCGGCCGTCGCCGCGGGAACCGCGCACGCTGCGGCAGGACCTCCTCGATGAGGTGCAGGACCACCTGCTTCTGGCAGCCGAGCAGGAGCGCGAAACCAACGAAACCGTCTCGGACGATGAGATTCGGAAAAACGTCATCGAACGTTTTGGCAACCCGGCGGCTGTTGTGCGCCGGCTCTGGTGGGACGCCATGAAGGAGGTCATTATGCGGGACAGAATAATCGCGGCGGCGGCGGTCGTCACGGCCTTGGCATTTGTGTTGTTTGTGGTGGGCGTCTGGATGCAGATGAGCAACCGGCAGGATGCGTTGCTCACCGCGATCCAGGAACTGAAACAGGGGGAGGCGCGGCCCGAATACGAGACCACCCTGGTACTTCACCGTGGCTCTCTGAACGGTCCGCCCGCCGAAGGTATCGAGGTCCAGGTCACCCACAAGCCGCCGGAAGGGAAGGCAATTGGCGTGGAGGACGTTACCGGCCCGGACGGCTCGGTCACCTTCAAGTTTCAGAACGAAGGCAATTACGACCTGTCGTTGTTCGACCCCGTCTCGTCCATGACGCTCGAGAAACAACTCACGATCTTCGCGGGCCATGGCGAAGGCGTGCACCACATTGCCGCGCCGAATATCGGGTCCGCCGAATTGCGCCTCCAAACTCCCCTGCCCCCCGAAATCAGTGACGACGAAGCGCTGCTGCGAGTGGAATTGGGGGGTGAGATGACCGTCGATGGAAGTGAGTGGCGGTATGACAGGAAGCTCCTGGTGGGCCATCAAGGCGCAAGCAAAGAGTTCAGGACCATAGTAAGAGGATCGAGTTCAGCATGGGGAGTTCATAGCGAATATCTTGATCCCGAAGCGCTATCTCTGGAGAATCCGCAAGCGCCAGACCTCCCTGTCTCCCTTCTAACGGTTTCCCCCGCGGTTCGGGAACTGAAAGTGAGAGTACCTAATCTTAACAATAAGTTCACAGCGCCGGAGAGCACGTATGTTGCAAAGTACCCGCCCGGGAAATTTCTTTTGGAGCCGGGCGCGGAAGCCCAGCTCATACCCATCGAAGAGAACATGCTGGAAAAGTGGCTCGAAATGATTCGGTACCAACGGGGCATGCGTTTCACGAACGAGCAGGGCTGGGCTCAGCGGCTAGGGGTCGTTCCGAGCGCATTCTTGCGCAGGGCTCAATCCTGTGTGGGCACACAGGTGGAAAGAGATGAGCAGGGCGGCCTGAAAATCTATGAAGACCGGATCGCTCACTCCGATTCGATCGTGCAGATGCTGGACCTGTGTGGAGAATCCGAAGCGCTGCTCATTCAGGCACAGGAACCGTTCCAGGCATCGGAAGACGGAAAGAGCATTGAAATGCTGGTGGCGTGGCCAGGAAACCCTCCTCCTGAAGGGTCGCCGAACGTCTACTTCGCCGACGAGGAAGGCGTGAAACAACTCGAGGTCGAGTTCGAACAATTCGAAGAACTTCAATGGGGACGCATCGTCTTGCCGCCCGAGATTCGCACCGTCAATGCCGGGGCCGTATTTATGATCACGATTCCGGGTATTAGCCCGATGGCCCTGTTTGAACTGCCACCCCTCCTAGCCGAATTCGAAGAAATCGACCTGACCCTGGCGAAACAGGCCATGGCATTGTGCCCGGAAGCGGAGTAGACGGTGTAGGATGCAGGCGAGACGCCTGCGCTACAGCGGACAAGACTACGATCTCGAATCTGTCTCTGAGCACTCATTGGCCTCTGTGGCAAATATCCGGAGGGGTTAGCCATAAAGGGCACAAAGGTCACAGAGAAGGGAAATGACGGGTTGGACAACCCGTCCTCCGTTGCCGCGCGCCGGGAAGACGCGGCTTTGAGGTGGCATGAGCATCCCTGCTCATGATTCTTGCCTGCGCATCGGGTTTTCGGGAAACGCGAAGGCCGGACCATCAATCATGCCCTGGAAGGGCATGCCACCTCACAAACCTTCCGCTGGGACGTAGTCTGCTGACCGCGCCACTGTTACGACCGAAAGGTCTCCAGAAAGCAGGGGAGATACCCACTCTATAATGACTACGCGGGACAATGACCGGCGAGGGCGCCGGTCCCACACCAGAGTGAAGAAAGCAGGCGAGGCGCCTGCGCTACTTCGTCCACACACCCAGTCCACACCACAACGTTTCCAAGCCGCGCTCGGCGCGCGCCCAGGGAGATTTCGCCTGGCCTGTCCCCCGAAAACGGTACCAGTTTGAGTGAGAGAAATCGTAGGCTAT
>CAZFOG010000323.1:0-7690 GCA_964520685.1 uncultured Nitrospiraceae bacterium
GGGTGCGGCAGGGGCATCGGGAATTCCAAAGCCGAGGAATGCGCTCAAGACAATCAGGCCCAGGGCAACACCCACCAGAATACGCAGACTCTGACGGATGTTCATTTCTGCGGCGTACTTGCCGATCAGGCTGGGCATCAGAATCGCGCCCAACAAGCCGATTCCAAAGATGATGCCGAACACGCTTGCCGAGGCCTCTGTTTTGGTGAAAGTGACTCCCACCAGAGACGGGAAAATGGGCCCCAGCACGAACCCCGTCACGAGGGTCGCCCCGACGCCAAGGCTCACCGACTTCGCGGCAACCATGACGGCGATCGAGATCGCGGCAACCAGCGCCAACGCCGGCAGCGCATATACAAACATGGTTGCCGGTATCGTGAACGCCGCAATAAGCCGCGCAACCATCAGAGCAATCCAGAATCCGGAGAGGGCCGTGCCCGCCTTTTCATCGGACATCTCATGACTCTTCAGGTAGGTGGTGATAAACCCGGCCAACGTGACCTCGAGGCTCATGTAGCAGAACAAGGCAAGACCGCCCGCCCAGATGCCTCCCCGTCCCAGGAGCGACAGCGCTTGCGTGACATTGAAGCCCTCGGGAGGGGCCGGAAATGTGCCAAAAAGGGTGTAGATTATCGGGAGAAACAGAATTGCGCCGATAAGCCCGACGGTCATTTTGTAGCCCAGCTTCTTGAGAAGCGCGGCCACGATCAACGGCGTGATGAACGCGCCCACGCCAAAAAACACATTGAGCAGGTTCGATGCTGCTGCCGGGTTTTCCCCGTTAAACAGAATATTCGGCCCCAGGGTGTTGCCTACGGTGTTGACGCACATGGCCGCAAACCCAAGCAATAGACACGCGACAAGGGCGGCCTGGTACGAAAGCGCGCTCGCGAGCAGCCAAATGCAGATGCCGCCCGCGGCGAACCCGGCAACGGCTATCAGCTTGTACCCCAGCCAGTCGGTCAGGGGGCCGATGAGCAGCACGAATATCAAGCTGCTGAACATCAACGCCGAAATCAGCCGCCCCGCCTGGGCGTCGTTGATCTTCAGCTCCTCGGCAAGCTTCAGCTTGATGCTGCCCAAAATGGAAAAACACACCCCGAGGGCAAACACCCCTGAAAACGCTGTCATTACAGCAATCATGACTCTCTCCTTCCGCTATGTCCCGGTACAGCGACGCATTTCCGGGACTGGTTGACGGAATTGGTGTCCGTGCCACCTCTGCAGGGGGACAAACCTGTCACTCCCCCGGCGCACCGGTTCTCGGAAATGTCCGACGCCGGTTCCCCTTCTTCTCACGATGGTACCTGCCCGCGCATCGCCCGTCAAGAAGACAAACGGGGCCGCCAAACGGCAGGTACGGGTATCCGCGTTTGGATTTCCCGCATATCACCCGCCCAGCAGGCTAAAGCGCAGGTAGAAATACCATACCATGCGGATAGCCAGTAACAGCACGACCATGAAACCCAACGCGCCGATCAGGTTGGCCCAGAGACGGTTGCGGCGCTCTCCCATGAGGTCTTTCCGGTTGGCAAGCCAGAGAATCGTCGCCGCCATCAGCGGGTTGCCGATGACCGTCAAGGCTTGTCCGAAGATCATCAGGGTGACGGTTGGGACCTTCAATAAAATGCCGATGCTGGCAATGATAAACCCGGTGAGGAGGACGCCTACCGTAAACATGCGCGGCCAGAAATCATTGAGTTTTCCGGGCAGCCCGAGCCCGTCAGCAAGGGCGGTGCCGCCGATCATGGCGTTGATCAGGAACGGGTTCAGCGCAATGGGAATCAGTCCGAAACAGAACAGGTAGAATGCGATCGGGCCCAGCAGCGGCTGGAGTGTGAGCGCCAGCGTGGCGATATTGTCGGCGGGTTTGCCGAGGATGACCGTGCCCGCCGTCACCATGATCATCATGCTCACGAACGTAAGCACACCCACGCCGGCAATCGAGTCGCCGATACCGCGGTCGTAATCTTCCTTATCCCAGCCCTTTTCACGCACAAGATTCCCCTGAAAAAACGCGCCCGCGACCGAGAACGTAGTGCCCATCAATGAAGCAATCAGCACCAGCGGGTCATGGATCGCCCCGTCGACGATCTGCGGAATGCCCAGATCCAGCTTTTCAGGGATGCCGGGAATGAGTCCTTTGAGCATGCCGAGCACATTCGGGCGTGCGATGATCAAGTTGATGAAGAAGGACAGCAGCACAATGCCGACCATAAACTTCATGATGGTTTCGAGGGTCTTGAAAATGGCTTGCGCACGAAACATAAAGAGGATCAAGACGCCGTTCAGGATGGCCATGGCGCCAATCTGGAACGCCAGCGCGTGCCGTTCCGGGGCAAAGGCGCTGACTGCCAGCGCTACCGCCAGATTGTTCGAGAACTGAAAGGCGGCGCAGGTGAGGCACAATACAATTCCGAGCAGCGCCGCAAAGGGACGGCCGGCTACACGGGCAAGCGTCGTGAAATGGGTGGCGCCGGTCGTGACACCGGTACGCGCCGACATGGTCATATAGCCGCCCATCACCAGTCCCGCCAACGCCAGGAGCCAGAGGAGTTCGTAGCCGTAGGTGGCGCCCACGTTGGCGCTGATAACCAGGCTTCCTGGGCCAAAGACCACACAAGCGGTGATCAAGGCGGGTCCAATAGTCTTCCACCAGGGAACACGGGGCGTTGCGTCAGTAGCTTGGAGGTTCTCGGCCATAGAAGTTCTCCCCACAAACAGGCGAAATACTCACGAATGCCCACCCCGGCACTTCGAACGGGAACCGCGTCGCTGCGCTGTGCCTGGTCAATCGATAACCACGAACACCCGCCCTGCTTCCAGCCATTGTGCCGCTGGTAGGCAGAAATGTCAAAACCCCGTGTTTTTGCCGGTCTGGAGGCCATAAGAGCAAGCAGACCGGGACGGGGGCCGGGCGAGGTCATGGGGTAATCCCGGGAAGCCGACGAACGGCAGCGAGGGGCGCATGCGCCGGATTCCTTGCGGCGGCGGAATCCACCCGCCGGTTCCCGTGCGCTCATTTTCGCTGGACAGTCCGAGTGCCCTTGACTAGACTTGATATCGGGCGCGAATGGGGACATGCTCGAAGCGCCGTCCGCGGCGCGGCTGCGTGTCCCCGTTTGGAACCAGAATTCTCGGGGCAGCGCACCATGAGCTATTCGGCTCACCCATCGACGATGAGAATAGAAATAACCGGTGAGGGCACCGGTCCCACAACAGGCGGGAAATCCCGGTTTTTGGAGTCCTCGAGGCAGATAAGGGGCAGCCATGAAGTGCGGCGAAATCAGGGGAAGATTGGTTCGTATGATGGTGGTCGTGTCTGTTTGTGGAATTGGGACGGCGTGCATGGTGGCGGCCGGGGAAGCCGGTTCGAGCGGCGAACTGCTGTATAACGGCATACAGTTGCCCGAGTCCTGGCCGCCGGAACGGCCCCTCAGCCGTGAGCCCATGCCTGTTCCCTATCTGGAGAACCCGCCGGCGGTGATTCCCATCGACGTGGGCCGGCAGCTCTTTGTGGATGATTTCCTGATCGAGGAGACCACGCTGGCGCGCACCCATCATGCTGCCGAATACTGGCCCGATAATCCGGTACTAGTCCCCGACAGGCCCTGGGAAACGGATACTGCCTCACAGGAACACCCCGCGCCGACAGCCATGCCGTTCAGCGATGGCGTATGGTACGACCCGGCTGTGCAGCTCTTCAAAATGTGGTACATGGGCGGATATTGCGCCTCCACCTGCTACGCCACCTCGAAGGACGGTATTCATTGGGAGAAACCGGTGTTGGATGTGGTGCCCGAGACCAACATCGTCCACACCGGGCACCGGGATTCGGGCATGGTCTGGCTTGATTATGCCGAAACGGACCCGGCGCGCCGGTTCAAGATGTCTTTGCGCGAGGGTGGCGGTGTGCTCGCCCTCTACTTCTCGGGTGACGGCGTGCATTGGGGAGAGGCGGTGGGCCATACCGGGCCTCTCAACGATCGCAGCACGTTTTTCTGGAACCCATTCCGGCAGGTGTGGGTATTCAGCGCGAAGGGCTATGAAAGGGATGGCATTGGGCGGTATCGCCGTTACCATGAAGGCTCCACGTTTCTCGACGCGGCCAAATGGGAAGACGACGAGGCCGTGTTCTGGGTCGGAGCCGACCGGCTGGATCCGCCTCGCGAAGACCTGAAGACGCCGTGCGAACTCTACAACCTCGATGCGGTCGCCTACGAGAGCCTGATTATCGGCCTTTTCACCATCTGGCGCGGACAACCCGAGGACCGGGCCAAACCCAATGAGCTGTGCATTGGCTACACCCGCGACGGCTTTCATTGGCAGCGCCCCTCCTACGCGCCATTCATTCCCGTGTCCGAGAATCATGGCGACTGGAATTGGGGCAACGTGCAATCGGCTGGCGGGTGCTGCCTTGTCGTTGGCGACAAACTCTATTTCTACGTTAGCGGTCGAAGAGGCGTTCAGGGTTCGCCGTCTTCGGGAGAGTGTGCGACGGGCCTGGCCACCCTCCGTCGGGACGGCTTTATCTCAATGGATGCGGGGGATGCCGAAGGCATGCTGCTGACGCGGCCGGTGCGCTTCTCCGGCAAACGGCTGTTTGTGAACGCAGATGTCGACGGCGGGGAACTGCGCGTTGAAGTATGCGACGAGACTGGCGCGCCGCAGCCCGGGTACACGAAGGACGACTGTGCGCCAATGACGGCGGATAGCACATGCGCCGACATCGCCTGGAAATCAGGCAACGACCTCTCCGCATTTGCCGGCAAACCCGTACTTTTCCGTTTCTACCTCACGAAGGGCAGCCTGTACGCGTTCTGGGTGAGCCTTGACGAGAGCGGGGCGAGCCACGGCTACGTTGCGGCGGGGGGGCCTGAGTTCGCCGGTCCGACGGATACCGTAGGGCGGAATCACGGGCTGTAATAATTGTAAGTCATCTTGCTGCGGCGGTAGTGCTGTTGCTCCCAGAGGCGGGGACGGTTCGGGTTGGGATTCTCCGACGGATTGTGGTAGATGCGCAGTTCGTTGCTGGCCAACACCAGGATTTCCTCACGCCAGTCCCCAGAGACATCCGCAACATACAGCCGGTCGGCTTTTTCCTGAAACGTCGTGACGAACGTGCCCTTGACCGGATCGAAAATGGCGACGCTCCCGGATGTGTGGCGCTCTTTCGCCGCAGCAAGTTGTTTGGGGCCGCCCGTCCAGTCGATGGTCCAGATGAGTTCGACGCCGCTGAGGGTCCAGCCCTTGGGGGCGACGGCGTCCATTTCGTAGTCCGCGATGAGTTTGCCGGCCGCATCAAAGACGAACGGTTTCTGATGCTCGTTGTAGCGGCTGCGGCACCAGAGCTGGAGTCCCTCGTGATCGAGGGAGAACCGGCCCACGGCGGTATTCTGGGGTTCCTGGTTGCGGTGATGGGTTTCCCAGAGCATGCCCGTATGGCTCGCCAGGAATATGCGGTTGCCGCCGCCCTCCTCGAGGGCCACCACCTCGAGGCCGGGCAGGTCCGGCCGTACATCCGCCACGCAGATGGCGTCCAGATGCCCTTTGACGGGCATGTTGCACAACCACTCGCCGGTGTGGCTGAGAATCTGGCCCGCGATGACCTCGTCGCGTCCGTCGCCGGTCAGATCGGCGGCGCGAACGCCGTTATGCGCGCAGGTAAGCAGATCGTCACGCTGCCATAGCGGCTTGTACCGGCCGGCTTCGAGGTCCGCCAGGGCATAGGCAGCGATCATGTGTCCGACACGGTAGCCGTCTTTGTTGGTTGTTTGCAGGAGGACATCACGATCGCCCTCGCCCCGCACGTTCACCACGACCAGGTGCTCCCAGCGCTCGGCGAGGTCAGGAAACGGCGGCTGCGCGGTCCATTTCGGTTCGCCCGATGCGCCATGGACCACGTGCAGCACGCTGTCCTGCGTCAGGAACAACACGTCGGTTTTGGCATCGCCATCAATGTCCGCGGCCTGCACGCCGGGTGCGCAGTGGCCCGGCAACCCTTCACGCTCGGAAGAGCCCCCAACGCGGACGTCAATGTTCTTGACCCATAGTTTCGAGCCGTTGTGGGCGTAGGCGGCAATGTGACCGGGCACGGTGGCCAGATAGTCCCAGAGGCCGTCATTGTTCAGGTCGGCAGTGACGATACCTCCCGCGCTGTCCTCTGGTGCGGGGATATCCAACCGAATCACAAACGGATTGCCTTCGTATTGCTCGAGACTATCCTGGCACCAAGCCACCGGCGCGCCCAAAAGCAGCAAAGCCAGCGCCAGGATCAACAACTCACGCGGAATCATGGTCAGACCCTCCAAGGGGATGATTTACCCTTTCGCCGTGCCCGGCAGCATAGCATAATACTCATCGAGGCCCCCCGCGGTACGAGCAGGGCTGATGCGGTCATTTCCGTCTGCGGCTGGCATCACGGACTTTTTTCAGCGTACCCGCGCCAGTGACGCGCACTCCGAACGGTATAAGGGCGGCCACGACACCCACAGCCAAGCCGCCAATGATGAGTGGCATGGGACTTTCCGCATACGATTCGACAAAGAGCACCTCGAACGCCAGCATGAAGCCGCCGGCGAATCCAGCGACGAAGAGAATTGCAGAAGCAATGAGCGTTCCAGCTATGCTCAAGAGTGTCTCTTCGGCCTCTTTCTTCAAAGTAATACCCTCCGAACGAGAATACACTGCGTCGGGAAGGGTATTCGAGGACTATTCTCGGCTCTATTTCCGGGAGACGGTGACCAGGCGCTCGGCATGTTGGTCGTAAGGAGCGCCGTTGAGCGTCCCGAAGGTCTTCGTGGACCTGAACCCCGCCTCGGACAACATGTTGACCAGTTCGGCAGCGGAATACAGCCAATGGCGCGCTGTCACTTCGTAGCGGTCGTCTTTCTCGATGAAAATCCACCGGTTGGACATGCGGGACCAGTCTTCCTCGATGTGACGTTCATGGAGCAGAAAGGCGTCGCCTATCTCGTTCCAATCGCGTTCGGTGAACTTGCGGGCCAGCACCTCCTTACCCATCATCTCGATCACCAGCATGCCGCCGGGCCGTAACGATGCGCACAGATTGCGCAATACCTGCATATTCTCTTCGTGAGCCTCGAAATAGCTGAAAGAAGTGTACAGGCTCAGGGCCAAATCAAAACTGTCCGGGCGCGAAAACCGCCGCATGTCGTCCTGAACAAATTCGATCGCGAGATGCTCGTCTTTCGCCTTCGCCCGAGCCTCTTCCAGGTACGAGGCGGTGCGGTCAATACCGACCACGCGGCACTGCCGCTTTGCAAAGGCAAGGCAATGGCGCCCCACCCCGCAACACATGTCCAGGACGTCCAGAGGCGGCGTTTGCTCCGTCAAGGCCAGCACGTGATCCGCCTCGACCCCGGCCGCCGCCCACCGGGCTTCCGTAAAGCCCCATTTGTGAAAGAGGGACCAGAATCGTTCGTCCTCGTGCCAGGGCATATCTTCGGGCATTAGTCACCTCCCCTGCGCTCCCACCGGAGCGTATACCCGTACGTGCGCTATGCGCATTCGGGAGAAAGCGAACCATCAGTCTGATTATGCTGGCCGCGCGATGGCTCTTGGGGCGACCACTTAGTTAGCTCAGCCTTTTTGGGCCTCTTTTGGCAACAGGCTGCAGCATAGTCGGTCAATCGCTCCTGTTCCTCAGGGCTTATCTCGGGTCGCCCGT
>CAZFOG010000324.1:0-5307 GCA_964520685.1 uncultured Nitrospiraceae bacterium
AAATGGGTGGGCGGATGAAACCGAAATCACTGATCGGATTGCTCCGAAATACGCAGCTTGGGGATTGACGCCAACAATCCTTGCGTGTACGGGTGCAATGGGTTGTAGAATATTTCTTCCGGTGTGCCCTGCTCTACGATGCGCCCCGCATACATGACCAGCACCGAGTCAGCCATGTCCGCGATAACGCCCATATCGTGGGTGATGATAATGATGGACATGCAGGATTCGCGCTGCAGGCGTTTCATCAGGTCGAGAACCTGTGCCTGGATCGTCACATCGAGTGCGGTGGTCGGCTCGTCCGCGATAAGCAGGGAGGGCTCGCAACACAATGCCATCGCAATCATGACACGCTGTCGCATTCCCCCGGAAAGCTGGTGAGGGTATTCGTCCACGCGCTGCTTCGGATTCGGAATACCGACTTTGGCGAGCATGTCGATGGCGCGCGCTCGTGCCGTCGTCTTGTCAACATGCTGATGAAGAATAACGGCCTCTGCTATCTGGTTGCCCACGGTGTACACGGGATTGAGAGAGGTCATGGGCTCCTGGAACACCATGGCGATATCGTTCCCCCGAATCGAGCGGATGGCGTCGCCGTGCGGTGGTAGTCGGGCGAGATCGATCGGCGGCGCGGAGTCATGGCAGCGATACAGGATTTGGCCTTGCACGATTCTGCCGGGAGGGGGCACCAGGCCGAGTATGGAAAGGCCTGTTACACTTTTGCCGCACCCGCTCTCACCAACAAGGCCGACCGTCTGACCGCGATGCACCGAAAAGGTGCTATCTTCAACGGCTCGCACATCGCCATCGTCCGTATGGAATACCGTGGAAAGTGCTGAGATTTCCAGCAAGGGTCGCTTCACCGCTCTTCCTTCACTCGACGCCGGGATTTGCCGCCTACGGCGTTCCTTTCACGCCCGATGTTGAATGAAACGGGGAGACGATTGGAACCCCAGAGGATCAGTCCTGGCATGCCTGAGACTCAGGCTCTGGTTCGCGCTTCAAATTCAGGTCCAATTGCCGGTCCAACAACTGTATCATTGCGGAGCCGTCGTCGAAAACAATCTTGATGTTGCGGGGGGCCTTGCTCAGGTTATGCAGAGCAAAGCCGTTCTCCGTCGTTTCTACGGCGATGGAATCGATTCCAAAAGCGTGATTGCGCATGCGATCCACATAGACGTCGCCAAAATGGTCATAGATGCGGTTCCGTGCTTCGGCCGCCGCGCCATTGCCCCAGTCGTAGATGGTGAAGCTGCCTATGCCTTCACCCGCGATACTTGTGCGCCCACTATGGCCGTAGTTTTCCATTGTAAAGCCATAATCCTCAGGCCCGAAAAAGGGCCACACGCTTTCCCAGAGTTCCTTGGAACCCGGGTTTTCAGGGCAGTACATCATGACGAAGGATGCTTTCAGGGCGGCGATTCCTCGTTCAAAGAGAATCCAGTCACCGGTTTCCGTGTAGTACTGCATAAAGAGCTCGGCAAAAAGGCTCTGACGGGAGTCGTTCCACTCGGCATCGAAATTCATGACGCCAAAACCACCCAGGGCAGGCACATGGATGAACGGAGGCTGCCATGTCTGTTGAGCCATGGAAAGTTCATCGATGGTTCGGCGGCCCCAGTCAAGATATTTCTCTTCACCCGTGGCCCGGTATGCTTCAAGCAGTGCTTCGGCTGTCCAGAACACGGAAAAGGTATTCTGCTTGTACATCGCGTTGCGTGGAAGGCGCTTCCCGTAGTATTCGGTTCTGCCAAATTCACTGCACGACCAATACGTTTCGAAGTCTTCCCATCGTCCGCTGGGTATGACTTCCCGAATGACCGCGTCCAGGGCTTTCAGGGCCGCCTCGCGATATTGCTGGCGCCCGGTCATTCCCGCGAGCGTTAACAGGAACGTTGCGCTCATTGCTGATTCCGCTGAGCTGTGGAGCACCTCCGATGGTTCGAATGTACCGGGATGAAGCCAGGCAGGGAAGAACCCCTGGTCATTCTGAAGGGTCAGGAGTTTCTCCGCATACCGCGTCGCATAGTCAAGAAGGCGGGGGTCTTCTTCGATTTCCCGATGCCACCGAAGCATTAGAAGGCATGTCCAGCTTGCGTCAAGTATGTGGAAGCACTCGTCCGTAATTCCCCGTTCCCATGGGACGCGGTTCGAGTTGGTCCAGTATCCGGTTTCCCAGCCTTTGGACCGTTTGTACTTTTTGCCGTCGATCTCGACATTCTCCATTCTTGTCCGGTACACGGAGGGAAAGATCCCCTTGTGCATCGGGGCAGCCAATGCAAATTCTTTCGTCAGGCGGGCCCGCTCCCTGAGTTCGTCGCTGTTGGTGCGACGGGCGTATCGCATTACCCCTGACGCGCTGCGTAATGAAGAGAACCATACCTGGTTCCAGACGGAAAGAAATTCACGTAAGTTCTCCTGGCCCGGATAGTTGGGTGACTGCGTTGTGTTGACAATGAAGGCGGGGGCGCCGACCCGTGTACCGTTGATATCAAATTCTTGCCAAACGGCATCTTGCCAAGTGTCAAAGGCCCAATCATAAACGCGACCTACATACTGGTCCATGGGGACGGTGGTTGGTTCTCCGCGCTGCGCACGTGAGTGGCCGTAGCGGTTCCAGAGGAATTTTGACACTTTGCCCCACGGATTGAGGGGCGTATTGGTGTCCTCGTAAGCCACATAGTAGAAGGCAAGCTCCAGTTTGCCGGGCGGCAATGTAAGTCCTGGAACTTTGGAGAATCCCACATGTCCGGAGACTTTTGTTTGCGACACGCCCAGCCAGAAAGTATTTGCCGTAGCGTCAAGGTCCATGAACCAGGGGGCCGTATCCATTTTGCCGCAAAGGCTCAGATCGGGCGTCATAATGAGGATTTGCGTGCCTTCTGCAACGATGATTGCTGGGGACCGAAAAACATGCTGCGCTATGACATTGCCCTTTTCTGGGGCCAAATGAGGCGCCCACCACAGGTCAGGTGAGCGGGAGAGGCAGAAGGCTATGGCAACCTCATCGATATCAAGCGATTGGGGAAGGGTCCACGTCGCGCGAATATGCCGCCAGCCATCTTCAACTTCCCTGATCTCGACATCCGGGGGACTTCCGGCAACTAGAAGCGGCAGGTGAAACGAGCCCCATGCTGCGCCGTTGTAATCGATGGGATACGCGTTTGGCCGGGCACGTGTTGTTTTAGTGCGCCGCTTTTCCCCGCCATAGGCGATGCGTGAGAGAACCATGTGCGCCGCGAGGAATACCAGCAGTGCAAGAAGAACAGGACCCGTCATAAGATGAATCTCCGAGGGCGTACCGGACGGTTTACATCCGGCGCCGGTTCTTTGCAGATGGTCAGAAAAGTGTCAGTGGATAGAAGTTCATAGAGATGCGGGCCATGGAGTAGCGTCTCATGACCCGCTTCTCTCTACCCAGTCAGCCATTGCGCACTATGCGTTTACCGGAAGCGGGGTAATGGCTATGGCAAGGCATTAAAGGACATGTAGCCGAGAATGGCTGCGAGCAGACGGCAAACAGGCGTCTCGCCCGGGTAGCGCACGAACTCGACATGGCCGTCCATGTAGAGGACGTTTCCGCCGCCGGGAACGTGGTTCATGAACGCGCTACTGCCGGCATTGGTGGCGTCGTATACCATCCAGACTTCGGTTTGGGCTTTTGCGCTTGCCGCAGGATTGTTGATATCCGTAATCATGAACCGTTCGATGCCTTCGCGCAAACGTTCCAGTTGGATGCTTCCTGAGTCGATATTCTCATCGAAAACCGAGGCGTCGCCATTGGGAATCCACCGGGTTGCGAGCTTGTCGGTATACGTGCCAATCGCCCCGATGAAATCCGGGTTCATATACGGAAATATGGTGCCTATGTCTGTGGTAATTGCCGGATTATTGATCTCGGCAGGGTCCAGAGCAATATCCTCGTCCTGGACCAGCCACATGAAGGCGTAATACGAATCCTGGTCTACGGCGCAGGGGTTAAATGTACCCGTCTGGGCGTCAGGCTCGTACCAGTCTTCGGCCTTAGCGCTCGCTTCCGAGGGGCAGATGAGGATATTGGGATCGGTGAGGTACTCGGGGTACACAGAGTGGACGTCGAATGCCATGGCGATGGTGTTGAATCGAGTACACCCATTCGCACCGTCCGTAGCCCATTTTTTCTGCGTGGGAAACGCTTCGCCCTTGGACTCATTAGCGTACATCTTGAACACGAGCCCAAGTTGCTTCAAATTGTTTGCACAGGCTGCCCGCCGCGCGGCTTCTCGCGCCCGCGCCAATGCTGGCAGCAGAATCGCCGCCAATATCCCGATGATAGCTATCACCACCAGCAGCTCGATCAGTGTAAACCCGCCTTTTTTCATCAGATCGCTCCTTCTTTGTTCAGATTAACCATGTATTACTTCAAGTCACACACATGCGCGGTAACCCTTAGGCACAGGGCAACCAGACTAATAGACCATGCCTGTTATATCCTCCTTTCTTGACAGATCATGGGGGGAGACTGCATCCAAATATGCCCAGATCCGTGACTGGGTAAGGCTGTAATCCCATTCACTGGAAAGGGGCCTCCATTCATAGGCATCGCAGAGCATGTGAGCGTTCCGGAAGGTCTCCTCAATGGGGTCGGCCACGACAGACTGGTTGGTGAGCGTAAGCCCGCGCAGTCTCCGCATGGCAAATAAGCCTGTTGTCATGGTCCATAAGCCATGGGCCAACGTTTCGGGCTTTATCCCCTCAGGAAGGACCAAGTCTCCTTCGGAAACACCATCTTCAACAAGGCCCTTAATCATCACAAAAGGCCAGAGCTGGTTTTCAATTATCTTCCGCCTCAAATCTGAAGAAACCCGTTCCGCCACGGCATCAGCACTGATGAATGCGATGATGCGCATGTTGTCCTCATATCGCTGGCTGTAACGCCACATGGCCTCTCCCATGGAACAGAGCCGTTCCCGAGCCCGTCCGGGGAATTTGGTTGCCCGGGTGACGACTGCTTGCATTTCAACCTGGCAGCGCAGGCCTAATTCGACCAGCAACCCGGCTTTCGAACCGAATCGCTCATAAAGAACCCCGCGCGAAAACCCTGTGGCGTTAGCCAAACGGGCAAAGGTCAAGCTCTCGAAGCCTTCTTCCAAGAATATTTGGCGCGCCATCTCCAAGTAGGCTTCATCTCGTTCATAGATCTGCAGACGCTTACCGCCTGTAGGTATTTCGTTTGCACTCAGTTCGAACAATTCCATATTCCTCTGGGCCGAATATGACACCTGTCAAAATCTGACATCTGTCAGAAATTTACCACGTTTCCCTTTT
>CAZFOG010000324.1:5407-7638 GCA_964520685.1 uncultured Nitrospiraceae bacterium
CAAAAAGCTTGAATCGGGGAGCATACTTTCAAAAAAGCCAACAATTCGCACTCTTTCCGTCTGGTGAGAGCGCTCATTTCAGTAGTTCGGCGGGCATCTCGTCCATTCTTTCGATGATGTCAATGAACGCGGCCGCCGTGGGCCGTAGTGCATCGGTCATGACCGTAGCAGGCGTATCGTCTTTTGTGAACTGAGGGGCGTTGTGAGCAATACGTTCAATGAGCGGAATTCCTTCTATGTTATATGCGCTGCCGTCGCCGAAAAAGCGCGGAACAATTCCCGAGCGCCGAAGGTCATGACGCACAATTGCTTCTTGCACGAAAGACACCAGTTCCGGTTTGCCTGGCGTTACACCAAATATCGTGGGTGAAGGCAGGCCGGTGTCCACATATTTTCCATCCTCAATGCGGTATTCCTTGGCAATCATCTCGATGCTGATTGCGGCTACCGCACGAGGAAGTACGGATTCCCAATATTCCGGTTGCTTACCCCGCTTTCCGAAATGGCTGTCGAACGTGACAAATTGCAGGGTTCTTTCCCGTGATACCTCGGGGATTTGGGCGAAGTACTGGGCGATGGCCAGAACCACGGAAACTCCCGATGCCTCGTTGACTGCCCACCCATCGTGATGGGTGTGTACCACGATGGTCTCCTCGCTCCGCCCCGGGAGAGAAGCGAATACATAGCTGAGCGGTCCGGTGATGCTTTCACCCGTCAGGAGCATGGAAGCTTCCACCGGCCCGGACTTAAGGTGTTTCTTGAGACGGGCTCCGGCGTTGGGGCTGATAGACAGAGCCGGAAGGCTGCCGTCAGCGTACCAATGAAGGTATTGATTGTTGTCACTTACCGTGAAATCAAGTATCGCCACGTATCCGGCGGCCTTGTATTCTTTGGCCATAGCGTATGACACGTCGAGATTGGCGATAGGCCAATTCTCCGAAACGCCCTTCATGATGCTGGACTCCGCCAACGTATTATCGGGGTCATGCGTGAAAAGCGTGGTTGGCACGGGGCCCGCGGGAAGGGCTATCAGTTCGACCACGACGATCTTTCCCTCGAGTCCGGCCGCCGCGTCAATCGCCTCAAATTCTTCCTTGGACCCAAACCCGAGATGTACCATGGGGGCCGTGATCCCTTCCGGCGGGGTGAAACCGGCATAACGCATAAAATAGCACGGCATATCTTCATCCCGGCCTTCCGCACGAAGCGTGAGGCTCCACTTATCCGGCATGGAAAGGGGGGCATCGACGGATTCGACCGCAGCATCCTGCAGTCCGAATTGCTGGAATTTGTCGCGAATGTACTCCGCGCCCTGTCTGCTGGCAGGCGTGCCCGGCATTCTATAGCCATACCTGCCCTTTATGCCGAATTCCCAGAGTTGCTCGATCCACGCCTGCATCTCGTCCGTGGATGCTATTGGGCCCTTGTTGGATTCCGTATCGGCCCACGCAAAGGCTGCGACTGCGACGGACACGCATATACCCACAAACAGATTTCGCATCATCTCATTCTCCTGATCAGCTTTGGAGCCTTGCCACACAGGACGGTCACCGGTCAAAGCCCGTTTTCCGGTTGTCATCACGAATGCGGGGCGTCGAGTTGAACCCGTGTGTAGGGACTCGACAGATAGGTTTGACACCCTTTGACTTCAAGACCATGGTTGCTGAAGAATTCAATGCTCGATGCGCCGGGTTCCAAAGGAATCTCGGCCGTCCAGGTACCTGTAGCTTTGTCAAGGGTCATATCTTGCCAGTGGTCGTCGGGGATGCGTTTCCACAGGTATCCAGCCGAACCTCCGGGCTCGCGGTCGTAGAGCCACCAAATCCTTCCACTTTCCGGCTGGGGCCCGTGGGGGAACGCTACACGAACCCAAAGTCTCCCATTTACGATTTCATATTCGGAATCCGCGGGCTGGAGTAACTGCTCCTGTTCTCCAAAGAAATGTTTGAGAAACAGGGCCTCGCAATTCCGGTCGTCTTTTTCTGCCGCCGGGTGGGGCGTTCTGTCGTGCCCGTAATTGGCCTTGTAGTAGACAGGAATCTGGGGGTAGTGCTGTGCCCCCCAGAGAATGTCGAAGGCCACCCAATCGTGCGTCGCGGGCTGAAAGAGCACATCTACATCTCGTGCTTTGAGGCTTTCCCAATGCCCAGCGACACAGATGTTGTCGAGGAGTCTTTCTGTCAATCGGACGATATTGTCCTGGGTCCAGCCGGCCGTAAGAGTCAATTGAT
>CAZFOG010000325.1:0-7636 GCA_964520685.1 uncultured Nitrospiraceae bacterium
CCCACCATTGCCGGGCTCTTCATCTATATCACCGGCAATCTGACCCAGTACCTCGAAAGCGTCGTCAACCGCGCAGTAGGCTCCGAAAACTTCGCCGACAAAGCCCTCGGGTGGATTGCGTGGGGTCTGCGGAACACGCTCCCCGACCTGCAGTACTTCAGCCTCAAGACCCAGATCCTGAGCCTGCAAATCAATGACACGCCGAAGGAAATCCAGATCCCCAATCTCGTGGTATACGGCATTCTATACGCCTTGGCAGGTTACATCATTGCATATTGGGTATTCCGCCGTAAGGAGCTGTAAGCCATCATGAAACGGTTCCCCAATCTCACGCTGGCCGTATTCGTCGCCGTCGCCCTGGCCTTAGGAGCGCTTCAAGGCTACCGCGTCCGAAATCTGCGCGAAGCCGACGCCTTCTACCGCTGGCTGGTCACCGCATCGACGCAATTGCGGGTCTTCGGCACCATCACGCCGGAACTCGAGGGCGAAGAGGCCGAGAGTTTCATGGATCGCGACCTTTTCGACCGCGTCGCGGCAGAAGCCGACAAAGCCCTTCCCGATGTCGCGCTATCCGAAGACGATATGGACGCCACGACCGGAGAACCCTATCCCAAACTCGTACGCTACACCCGCACCCTGAGCACCGGCTCGCCGATCGCGGATCAGGGCGAAGACGACGAGAACGTGAGACTCAGAGCCGTCACCAAGGCCAGTCCTGAGCAAGTCGAGCGCGATTCCGAGGTGTGGCGGTTCGCCCGAAGCGACGCCCTTGCCGATGAACGCGCCGATTTCATCCGTTTCCGCCGCGAAAAGCGCCTGGCGACCGCCGGTACCCAGATTGGCGTGGCCGATATCTACCGGAACCAGGAAACCCCCGTCAGTATCGGCCAGATGTTCCTGGGCTTCCGGAAACTCGCCGCAGGCCTGATCTGGATTCAGGTGGATGAAGCCTTCCACAAAGGCGAGATGCAGCGTATGATCCCCTTGATGCGCACCACGGTCCTTCTCGACCCGAATTTCGTCGACGCCTATCTCATTGGCGCATGGAATGTTGCATACAATCTGACCGCTCAAATGGCCCCGACGCCAGACTACCTCATGAAATACGCCCCCAAATACGGCGATTGGGTCGGAAACAGGGAGCGAGCCTACCACAACGCCGCCGATTTCCTGAAAGATGGCATCCGGAACAACCCCAGAGATTACCGGCTCTACTTCGACCTCGGTTATGCGGTTTATGCCGAGAAGCTCAACGACCACATGAATGCCGTCACCTATCTCACGGAGGCGACAAAGCAGCGTCACGAGAGCTGGGTGCGGCGTATGCTCTACCACAGTCTGCAAGCCAACGGACAGTTTGAAGAGGCCCGCGCCGGCTGGGAAGACTACCTTCGGGCGAATCCCGACCATGCTGTCGCGCAACGCATGATCCCGATCAACACGGCCCTCATGAAAGAGCGCGATGCCGAAGCGCTGGGCGCCCGGTCCAGCGCCTTGATGCTCCAGGCCAGCCAAACCCGTTCCGACGGACAGGAGGAGCGGGCAGCCCAGTTGGAACGCGAAGCGAACGAACTCAGCGAGAAAGAACAGGCACTGCTTGCGGAGGCCCGCGACATCTACACCGAACTCAACGCCACCATTGCCGGGGGCGACGACTTCGCACAGGCGCGCCTGTGGCGCATGCGCGCCATCGAACTCCATGAGCAGGGCCGGACGCTCGAGGCATTGGCACTCTTACGCCAGGCCCGCATGGAAGTCTCGACATTCTTTGAAGAAGCTTCCCAGATGATCATCGACATGTGCATCGAGGCCAACTTGCCGCTCAGTGTGTCCGAACGTAAGCGGTTGCTCGAGATCGGGCAAATGAAGAATGCCCGTGCCGAACAGCCCATCGAGATCGCCGGACGCGTCTTCCGGTACCACCTGGCCGAAGACTACTGGCAGCAATCGGATTACAGCAACCAGGAAACGGTCGTGCTCACGCCGGCATCCAAGACTCTCGCGTCTCTTCGCAAGGAACAACCCGCCATCGACCAGTTTATCGGGCTTGGCGACAATGTCGTCTTCGAACTCGATGGGCAGTGGTACGAATTTCGCGAAAAATCCAGCATCGGCGAGACCTGAGCAGCACCAGAGGCTCGGGAATTCTGCTCCGCTGCCCTGCCGGGGGCCATTTCTGCGCGCTTCGGCGAGCGGGCCAATCGCACGGTTTGATTCCGCAGTGCGGGCGGCACTATCATATTAGCTTATTTGTTTGGGGACGAATGCGTGGGGAGTCGTGTCGCATGCCTGTTCCGCAGGTGCTCATAGAACGCAATCTTGCACACATTCGAGGGCGTATCGAGGCCGCCGTCCACAGAGTGGGGCGCAACCCCCGCGAAGTGCAGCTCGTAGCCGTAACCAAGACGGTCGGCATCGAGGAAATCCAGGCCCTGCGCGGCTTGGGAGTCACCGATTTCGGTGAAAACCGCATCGAACCCGCCCAAGCCAAAATCGAGGCGGTGGGGCCTGCTGCGGTCTGGCACATGATCGGAACCGTGCAGCGCCGGAAGTGCCCCGATATTGTGCGTTGGTTCGACAGAGTCGACGCCGTGGACCGCCTGGCGGTGGCCGAGGCGCTTGACCGCCATTGTCGGGAGAGCGGGAGGGAGGAGCCATTACCGGTTCTGGTCGAGGTGAACGTTTCGGGAGAAGCGAGCAAACACGGGTTTGCTCCCGGTGAGCTCCCCGATGCCCTGGCCCAGATGCGAAACCTGGATTATGTGCGCGTGGACGGGGTGCTTACCATGGCCCCCTTCGTGGATGACCCGGAGGACACACGGCCGGTTTTCGCGCGTCTGAGGCGTTTGGCCGTCGACCATGGTCTGACCACGCTCTCCATGGGAATGACCAACGACTTCGAGGTGGCTATCGAGGAAGGCGCCACGCAAGTGCGCATAGGTTCGGCTTTATTCAAACAATAACAATGAAGGGTCATTGGTGAATGAAAGAAAAACTTGAGGAAATCCGGGCGTCTGCCGTCAAAACCATCGAGGCCGCAGCGGACCTGGCATCTCTCGAGAACCTCCGCGTCAGGTTTCTCGGGCGCAAAGGAGCGTTGACCGAACTCCTCCGCGGGCTTGCCCAAGTTTCGCCCGATGACCGCCCCCTCCTCGGGAAAATCGCCAACGAGGTCAAACAGGCGGTTTCACAGGCACTCGAATCCAGAAAGGAAGCCCTGTCCGCCTCCGAGGAAAGTGCCTCGGCCTCCACTGAACGCGTCGATTTGACTCTTCCGGGAAGACGGCCACTCCGCGGGCATAAGCACCCCGTCATGCGCGTCGCGGAGGAGGCGATTGATATTTTCGTCCAATTGGGCTTCCAGGTTGCTACAGGGCCCGACGTCGAGACGGAATACTACAATTTCGACAGTCTCAACACCCCGTCCGACCATCCCGCCCGCGACCTGCACGATACCTTCTTCGTCAAACCGGGCGTCGTACTCAGAACCCACACATCGCCCGTTCAGATGCGCGTCATGGAACGCACCCAGCCCCCTGTGGCCGTTATCGTCCCCGGGCGCGTCTACCGCGTCGATCAGGACGCAAGCCACAGTCCCATGTTCTATCAGATCGAGGGCCTGCTGGTGGACAAAGGCATCCGCTTCGCCGATCTCAAGGGCGTGCTTATGTTGTTCGTCCACCGCTACTTCGGGCCAAATACCCGTATGCGGTTCAGGCCGCACTACTTCCCCTTCACCGAGCCTTCCGCGGAGGTCGACATCTCCTGCACCGTCTGCTCGGGCAAAGGCTGCCGCGTCTGCAAGTATTCAGGATGGCTCGAAATCCTCGGCTGCGGCATGGTACATCCCCAAGTCTTCCGGTACGCGAACTACGACTACGAAACCTATACCGGCTTCGCCTTTGGCATGGGTATCGAGCGTATCGCGATGCTGACACACGCAATTAGCAGCATTCATTACCTGTATGAAAACGACCTGCGGTTCCTGGAGCAATTTTAGCTATGCGCATATCACTCAACTGGTTACGTGAACTCGTCGATATAGGTAATGACGTCGACGAGCTCGCACGCGAACTCACCATGCTGGGACTCGAAATCGAGGCCGTCGAACGCCCCGGCGCCGAACTCAGCAATGTTGTCGTCGGACAGATCAAAACCCTCGAGCCTCATCCCGATGCCGACAAACTCGTGGTCTGTACCACCGATATCGGCCAGGAAGAGCCTCTCCAAATCGTGTGTGGCGCCACCAACATGAGCGTGGGGGATAAGGTGCCCACCGCGGTCGACGGATCGACCCTCGCCGGCGGGTTCAAGATTAAACGCCGTAAAATGCGCGGCATCGAGTCCCAGGGCATGATGTGCGCCGCCGACGAGCTCGGCATGGGGTCAGACCATTCCGGACTGCTCATCCTGCCTCCCGACACCCCGATTGGAGCCGACGCCCTCGAAATCCTCGGGCTCAACGATGTCATCCTCGAGATCGAAATCACCCCGAACCGGGGCGACTGGGCGGGTATGATTGGAGTCGCCCGCGAGCTTGCCGCCCTTCACGGCACCCCAGTGCGCCTCCCGCAATTCGTGCTGCAGGAAGGCGAGCAAACGGCAGCCGAGCTCTCCTCGGTCACCATCGAAGCCCCGGACCTCTGCCCCCGATATACCGGCAGAGTGATTACCGGAGTGCGGATTGCTCCGTCTCCGTTGTGGCTGTGCAAACGCCTGCTCGCCGCAGGGCAGCGCCCTATCAACAACATCGTCGATGTCACTAACCTCGTCTTGCTCGAAACCGGCCACCCTCTACATGCCTTTGATTACAAGCTCTTACACCAGAACCGCATCGTCGTCCGTACCGCGAAACACAGTGAAACACTTGAAACACTGGACGGGCAGCCTCGAAAACTCACCCCGGATATGCTCGTGATCGCGGATGCCGACCACCCGGTCGCCCTCGCCGGCATCATGGGCGGCGCCGATTCGGAAGTAGGGGAGAACACCACCGAAATTTTCCTCGAGAGCGCCTACTTCCATCCGCCATCCATCCGCAGTACCGCACGGGCCTTCGCCATAAACACCGAGGCTTCGCAGCGCTTCCAGCGGGGTGCCGACCCGGAAATGGCCGTATGGGCACTGGACCGTGCCGCCTTTCTTATTCAGCAGGTTGCCGGTGGCAGCATTGCCCGGGGCCGTCTCGACGAATATCCTAAGCCATTGGAAAAAAGAACCTTACGCTTGCGCTACGCCCGAACGGACCTGCTCCTGGGAGTCGCCGTTCCTCCGGAGGAGCAGCGCAACATCCTGGAACGCCTGGCCTTCGCCGTAACGGCATCGGATTCGGACTCATGCACCGTGTGCGTCCCTTCCTGGCGCCATGATGCCGCGCAAGAAGCAGACCTAATCGAAGAAATAGCACGGGTTTACGGATACGGCAAGATTCCCGCGACCCTGCCACCCATCCGGCAATCCGACCAGGTCTTTGCTCCCATGGAACGGCCCCTGCGGTCTCTTCGCAACTATTTGTCGGACATGGGTTTGACGGAGGTCATGTGCATGACTTTCTCGAATCCCCGCGAGATCGAACATGCGCGCCTCGAGGAGGAATGCCGCAATCAGGTTATCCTCCAGAACCCCTTATCGGAAAACTATTTAGGCATGCGTACCTCCCTCGTCCCGGGAATTCTGTCCACCATATCCGCCAATATCCGGCGGGGCACCGCGGATATCGCGGTATTCGAAGCCGGACCGGTCTACACACCCGCTGACGGAAAGGAGCTGCCTCACGAGCATTGCGCGTGCGTGCTGGCGCTTTCAGGGTCTCCCGGCGGAAAGCACTGGTCGTCCCCGGCCAGAAAGGCCGACTTCTACGACCTCAAGGGATATGCCGAGGCCATTTTCGACTACCTGGCCATCCCGTGGTCCCTCGAGGCCGCCCAGTTCCCGGCCTTTCATCCCCGCGCCCGTGCCCAGATTACCGTCAACACAAAGTGTGCAGGGCGAATGGGGGAGATCCACCCGAAAGTACTCCAAGCATTCGACATAGAGCAACCCGTATATCTCCTGGACCTGGACCTCGAGTATCTCTTGAGCCTCAAACCCGCGCCACCCGTCTTTTCCGAGCCGCCAACCCTTCCGCCGTCTCTTCGAGATATCGCCGTCATCGTCGACAAATCCATACCAGCAGGCGACTTGCTCGATACCGTACGCAAATCGGGAGGAAAGCTCCTGAAGAAGGTCCAGGTCTTTGATGTCTACACTGGCAAGCAGGTCCCCGAAGACAAGAAGAGCGTGGCTCTTAGCCTGGTTTTTCAGTCCGCCGACAAGACCCTCACAGACGCGGACACGGACAAATTCTGCGACAGGATCCTGGCCGAGCTTCGAAAGGCCCATGGTGCGGAACTCCGGTGAACCCTTTTGTTAAAAAGCACTTAGACGACATTACACAACGTGTCGAGGCTCTGGACGAGGCCCTCAGGGCGACCCACGACCGCATCGCCAGGGCGGAACGGCAGCGCCAGGAGGCCCTCGAGTCACAACTCAAGCACCGAAAAGAGCTTGTGACGCTCCAGCACAAGGCCGGCAAATACGATTCCATCCGTACGGAGAACGAGCAGCTCGCGGAAATGCAGCGGGCGCTTCACGACGGCCTGCGCAAACTTTTGGCCCTCACAAAAGCCCTTGCCACGGAGATGCGCTCATGACACAGCAAACCCACAAGACCACCGTCGCAGGGGTGGCCCTCGCGCTACCCGTTTTCGACACCCCTGAAAACACGGAAGAACTGGCGCAACGGGTCACTGAACGGATGCGCGAGATAGAGGCCGGCAGCCACAAGATCGACACCCAGGCCTTCGCCTTGACGGCCGCCGTCAGCTTTGCCGCGGAGCTTGCGGCTGCCCGAAAAGACCACGAGCGCGAGATGGCGGACGTAATCAAGGCCCTGTCTGCGATTCTGGTCCGACTCGATGAGCTGCTAGAAGCCAGCGTTCCAGCCGACTCCTAACACTCCCTCGAACCTGCCCGCCAAGAAGAGACCCTGCGTAACCGTCTTGTGAGTCCCAGAGTCCGGCCACCCTTGCAGGCCCCGGCACAGCACGCCGACCGTACGTTATCAGCGCGCGTCACCAGCGGCACACAAACCGCACCGTAGTGAGGAAGGTTTCGGGGAGTCAGCCCGATAAACTGCCCGCAGAAGACCGGCCAACATCAAGCACGTCTGGAGACCGGCGCAGAGGCCGCTCGTTGGCTCCGGCACACCGTATCCACAGCGTCTGATAATATATATTATGTTTTATTTGTCCGTCCATGAAAACCGGTCGAACCTGGTTGCGGCGTTGCCCAAGTGGGCCGATTGCCCCCACACCCGGGCTCCCAACCTGTCATATTTGTACCTTACGAGACATATTAGCATTCGGTCGCAACATACTGCGGCAGTATGCCTTAATGTCCTGGTTCGCCTTGTGAACACGATCGCATCGGCAGGATTTTCAGTGGTTTTCAGATGAGTCAGAAAGGCTGCCACGGTCGAGGCTCGAGCGGATTTGCGGCTTGGGTTTGGTGGCTCAGAAGAGGATTCTTGAGGCGGCTCCGGGCAGGCAAAAAAATGGAGCGGGATACCGGGTTCGAACCGGCGACATCCAGCTTG
>CAZFOG010000326.1:0-7539 GCA_964520685.1 uncultured Nitrospiraceae bacterium
ACATTCCCCAAGACCTTATCCGTGCGCACAACGTAGATGCGGCAGCTTGCCGCATTCCAGAATCCGCTCCCCTCATCCCCAAACCCCAACGAAGCGCGTCCATCTTGCAGCCCAGGCAAGACGCCCGCGCTGCGGACTGGTCAAAAAGGCTTCCTGAGTTGGCATGTATGTCTATCATTCGACTCAAAAACGATCGATGTTCTTGCACTTGGCTCACACTTCAGGCATACAATAACCCCCACCTCGACACATTCGTAAAATGGCGGGTATGCCCATGCTGAGAACGACAATCACCGCGGCCTCGGCCATGCTGATCGCTTTCCAGGCCGCCTATCCCTGCTCGACCTTCGTGGTGGATGCGCCGGACGGCCCCATCTTCGCCCGGAACTACGATTGGAGTGTCGACGACGGGCTTGTCGTCGTGAATCCCCGCGGCCTCGAAAAACGCGCCCTCGTGCTCGAGGACTCTCCGGCCGTTTGGACGTCCCGTTACGGCAGCGTTACGTTCAATCAGTACGGCCGCGAATTGCCATGCGGCGGCATCAACGAAGCCGGACTCGTCATCGAAGTGATGTGGCTTCCCGAGACTGAATACGCACCTCCTGACCGTCGTCCGGCCATCAACAATCTCCAATGGATCCAATATCATCTGGACACCTGCGCCACCGAAGCCGTCCTCGAATCCGCCCCCGATATCCGAATCGCTTCGATTGGCGGCGCCAAAGTGCATTATCTCGTATGCGACGCCGCCGGACACGCCGCCGCCCTCGAAGTGCTCGACGGAAGGACCGTTGCCCACGCGGCCGCCAGTCTTCCCGCAAAAGCCCTTACCAATAGCACCTATGCCGATTCCGTCGCGTATCTGAAGTCAACTCGCCAAAACAAGCGGGACATATCCGGGACCGGGTCGCTGGACCGGTTCGCCCGTGCTGCGCGGTTTGCCACCGAATTCGTGCCCGGAGAATGCGGCTTCCCTGTTGTGTACGCCTTCGACGCGCTCGCCAATCTTGCGAACGGTGACTACACGAAGTGGTCCGTCGTCTACGATATCGCCCGGCGCCGTGTTTACTGGCGTACCCTCGACAATCCCCACCCGCGGTATTTCGACCTCGACTACTTTGGCCGCGCCACCCCTGCGGAGTGTCTTGTCCTGGACATGAACGCCCCGCACGCGGGTCTTGTGAACAGCAATTTCCGGCCTTATACGGCCGCGCTCAACCGGGCGCTGGTGTTCAAGGCGTTCAAGGCCACCGACCGAATCGAGCCTTTCAGTGAAGACCTCCTCGCCATCATCGCCGCCTATCCGGAAACCCCGGCCCTGTTCTAGGCTCTGATATTCAAATGGGTTATAATGCCGCCCATGAGACACGCGGAAGGCAAGATCCCTCCGGATGTGCGGAAACGTTGCGAGTACCTCCGGAACGAACTGGACCGGCATAACCACCTGTATTACGTCGAGGCGAAGCCGGAAATCACGGATATCGAGTTCGATGCCATGCTCCGCGAACTCGAGGCGCTGGAAGCACAGTATCCGGCCCTGGTCACACCCGATTCGCCCACCCAGCGGGTCGGCGGACAGCCCCTCGATGGCTTCGAGACCGTCGAGCATGCCGTGCCCATGCTGTCCATCGATAACACCTACAGCGAAGGGGAGTTACGGGCATTCGACGAGCGCGTGCGGAGGGGCCTCGAGGGCCAGCAGCCCGCCTATGTCGCCGAGCTGAAGATCGACGGCGTCTCGATGTCGCTGTTGTACGAGCAGGGCCGGTTCGTCCGCGCGGCCACCCGCGGCGATGGCGCCCGGGGCGACGACGTCACCGCCAACGTCAAGACCATCCGCTCGGTGCCCATGCGTCTCAAGGGAACACCCCCCGCCCGGCTCGAAGTGCGGGGCGAAGTCTACATGCGCCGCCAGGAGCTCGCCCGGCTGAACGAGCTGCGTGAAAAAGCCGGTGAGCCACCTTTGGCCAATCCGCGCAATACCACGGCAGGTACGCTCAAACTTCTGGACCCCCGCGAAGTCGCGAAACGCCGCCTCGAACTTGCGTGCTACGATGTAGCGCCCTTGCCCGGAACCGAACTGGTGTCGCACTACAAGACACTCGAAGACCTCAAGGCTTTCGGGTTTCCGGTCAATCCCTTCTATAAGCGGTGCGATACCATCGAGGACGTGCTCGAGGTCTGCGAGGACTGGGCGGTCAGGCGGCACGACCTGGATTTTGAGATCGACGGCATGGTGATCAAGGTCGATTCGGCGGAGCACCGCCGCCAACTCGGTTCGACGACGAAAGCCCCCCGCTGGGTCATCGCCTACAAGTACGCCGCCGAAATCGCCGAAACCAAACTGGAAGAAGTGACCCTGCAGGTCGGCAAGACCGGCACGATTACGCCGGTGGCCAATCTTGCCCCGGTTCATCTGGCGGGCACCACAGTTAAACGCGCCAGTTTGCACAATTTCGAGGATATCGAGCGCAAGGATATCCGCGAAGGCGATATCGTGCGCGTGCAGAAAGCCGGCGAGATCATCCCGCAGGTGCTTGGCCCCGTCCTCGAAAAACGCCCCCGCAATGCCAAAAAGATTCCGCGCCCATCCGCCTGCCCGCAATGCGGCAGCGAGGTGCGCCAGGACCCCGACGGCGTCTATTTGCGCTGTCTGAATCCGGCCTGCCCGGCCCAGATCAAGGGCCGTCTCGAGCACTTCGCCAGCCGCGCTGCCATGGACATCGAGGGCATGGGCGAGAAACTCATCGAGCAGCTTGTGGATAAAGAGGTAGTGCGAAATCTGGACAACATCTACGATTTGACCGTGGAAAGGCTCGTGGGACTCGAGCGCATGGGCGAGAAATCCGCGCAAAACCTCGTTACGGCCATCGAGGGCAGCAAGCAACGGGCACTGAGCCGCTTGCTGAACGGATTGGGCATCCGCCATGTCGGCGCCCACGTGGCCGAGGTCCTGGCGGGTCATTTCGGCACCATGGACGCCCTCCAGGGGGCGTCATTCGAGGCCCTGCGCGACATCCACGAGATCGGCGACGTCGTGGCCCGCGAAGTGCGCAACTTCTTTGACACAGACGAAAATCGCGCCCTGATAGCCTCGTTGCGCGATCATGGCCTCACTCTCGAGGAGCCGCGCGCGGCTGCCGGGACCGGGCACCAACCCCTGGGGGGCAAGACCATTGTGGTCACGGGCGCCCTGAAGAAATACACGCGGGAATCCATCCAGGACCGGATCAAGCGGCTTGGCGGCCGGGCCAGTGCCAGCGTGAGCAAAAAGACCGATTACGTCCTCGCCGGAGAGAATGCGGGCTCGAAACTCACCAAGGCCCAGGAACTCGGCATCACCATCCTCACGGAAGACGATTTCGAGGCGCTGGCAGGGCCCGAATCATGAGCAGCATGCGTGTCGAATGCCCCCGTGAAATGAACCAGGACACTGGCCGCGCCGTACTCGCGGATGTGCGCGAGCGCATGCATGAGGAGACCCGCCGGGTGGTCCTGGACTTTTCGGAAACCGAGACCATGGACACCTTCGGCGCCGCGTGGATGGTGGATATCGCGCGATTCGTCCGGACGCGCGACGGGGAATTCAGGTACGAGGGCCAGCGCGGGTCCGTAGCCGAGTTCATCGACTTGATCGGTCCCGGCCTGAGCGGCGCCGAGGAAGATGAAGAGCAACCCGAAAACCTCTTCGAAAAGATCGGTGAAGGAGGTTTCGGCGTCGCGGAAGAGGCGAAACAGATGTTCAACCTCTTCATCGATGCCGTCTACTGGACCTTTATCGGCCCCGTCGAAGGACGCGGGTTGCGCTGGGGGCTTGTGGCCGAGGAACTCCACGAGATGGGCGTCCGCGCGATTTGGATCAACAGCATCATGAACGCGCTGCTGGGCCTCATCGTGGCCATGCTCTCCGCGGCCCAGTTGCGTACGGTCGGGCTCGACATCTACGTTGCCGACCTCACCGTCATTGCCTTTGCGCGCGAGTTGGCCGCCGTCATGACCGCCGTGGTTGTCTCGGCGCGGACGGGCGCCGCTATCGCCGCGGAACTGGCCACCATGAAGGTGCAGGAGGAAATTGACGCGTTACGCGGGATGGGCCTGAAAGTCCCGCAGTTCCTCGTCGCGCCGAAAGTCGTCGCGCTGCTCATCGCAATGCCCTGCCTCACCGTGCTCGCCATGTATATGGGCGTTCTGGGCGGCACCGTCTGGGGCGTGGGCGTGCTGGGGTTCTCCACGGATGTCTGGTTTCGCCAGACCATCAATGCCCTGACCCAAGGCGACGTGATCCAGGGATTGCTCAAATCGTTCTTCTTCGCGGCCGCTATCGTGCTTATCGGGTGCCACAACGGCTTGCGCGTCCGCGGTGGCTCACGCGGCGTCGGTCTCATGACCACCCGGGCCGTCGTGATGGATATCTTCATCATAGTGGTCATCGACATGATTTTCGCGGTGGTGTTCTACTATGTGCTCTGAAGCGAATCTAAACGGCTCCGAATCCGTCATCGAAGTGCGGAATCTCGTCGCCCACTACGGCGAACAGCTCGTGCTCAATGACGTCTCCTTCGATGTTCCTAAGGGCGAAATCTTCGTCATTCTCGGAGGCAGCGGCTGCGGGAAAACCACCCTGCTCAAGCACATGACCGGACTCCTGACGCCGACTTCGGGCCAGGTCTATTACTCGGGCACCGATATCACCATCCTGGACGAAGACCAGTTGTCCCGGGTCCAGCAGCACATCGGGATTGCGTTTCAATCCGGCGCGTTGTTCAATTCCCTCACCGTGGGCGAGAATGTCGCGCTTCCGATGCGCGAATACACGGAGATGGAGGAAGACCTTATCGAGGCCACGGTCTTGTTGAAACTGAGCCTGGTCGGGCTGGCTTCGGCCAAGGACCTGCTGCCCGAACAGCTTTCGGGCGGGATGAGGAAACGGGCCGGGCTGGCACGCGCCATTGCGCTTGACCCGCCCATCGTGTATTTTGACGAACCTTCCGCGGGGCTGGACCCGATCATGGCCTCGGGCCTGGATGAGCTCATTTTGGACCTCAAGCGGCTTTTGGGCATCACCTTCATCATCGTGACGCACGAATTGGAATCGATAAAGAAGATTGCCGACCATGTTCTCATGCTGGATGGCGGCAAGGCCGTTTTCAGAGGAACGGTGCAGGAGGCGCAGGGCAGTTCCAACAACCGCGTGCGGCAGTTCTTCGAGCGGAGAGCCGACGCGCACATCAGGCAGCATCAGATGTAGGAGGCAGTCACGTGGCGACCCGGGCACAAAAAATGAAAGTGGGCATCTTCCTGGTGGCATGCCTCGGCGTGCTGGCAGGAGGATTCCTCGTTATTTCAGGATACAAGAGCGGGGACCACACGCCGTATTTCGTCCTTTTCGACGAGTCCATCCTGGGCCTGAGCCGCGGTGGTCTGGTCGAGTACAACGGCGTCCCCGTGGGCAAGGTCGTCGACATCGGTGTAACCGCGGACCGCAATGTGCGGGTCGACATCGAAGTCGAAGACGCGGAAATCATGCTCTACAAGGGCGTGCAGGCGCAGCTCGTCATGTACAGCATCGCCACCGGCACCATGGCCGTGTCGTTATCGGGCGGCGACTCCTCGGCGGGGCAACTCGAGCCGGGCTCGGAGATACCCTCAAAGCCTTCCCTCTTCGCTTCGGCTGCGGGAAGCATCCCCGAAATCATGAAAACAGTCAGTGAAATCGCGGACAAGATCGACACGGGCCTGCAGGGAATCGAGGAAGGGCAGATCAAGACCATGCTCGAGAACGCGGATGTCGCCATCAAAGACGTGCAGGAAGTGCTCGAGGAGACCACCGCAACGCTCAAGGATGTGCGCGTAAAAGCAGTCGAGGGCGTTGACGATGCACGCAAGCTGATGGAAGATATTCGCGCCGAAATCAAACCCTTTACCGAAAACACAAACGAACTCGTCAAGACCGCCAACGAGACCGTGGCCACCATCAACGAGAAAATGGCGCCTCTGGATTTCGCCAGGACCGAGCACGAGCTCCAGGAAACGCTCAAGAGCGTGCGCGAACTGGCCGATGCGGCCCGCAAGACCACGGAGCAGCTCGAAACCGTGTCCAAAGCCGCCGTTTATGAAGCCGATAACGTCGAGTTCATGGTTCGGCAGACCACGGATTCGCTCAAGGAAACCCTCGAGGCCCTCCGCGCCTTGGCCCTCACGCTCCGGCAAGACCCCTCCGCCGTGGTGTACGGGCCCGCGCCACCGAAGGGAGGAAGATGATGCATCGCGCTGGCGTGTTTTTCCTGTTGGCAACCGTAACCTTGGGCGGATGTATCCGCCCCAGTATCACCCCTACGGTCCGGTACACCCTGGAACCCGCGATTGAAGTCTCCGCGGCTTCCGGCACGGACCGCACTCTGGGGGTCCGCCAGTTGCGCGCGCCCATTTTGTACAGAACCCCCATGCTGTACAAAGAGGGGTTGCAGGTGCACCAGTACGCCTATGCCGAATGGGCCATGAATCCCGACAGCATGGTCACCCGCGCGATCATCGACGCCATCGCCGCCACGAAGCGCTTCCACGATGTCGCCGACGCATCCAGCGTAAACCGTCCCGAGCTTATGCTCGTCGGCGAATTGCGCAGGTTCGAGGCCGACCGCGATGTCAATCCCCCCGAGGCGGTATGCGAGGTCCGGCTCGAACTGCGCGAAACGTTCGGCACCAAACTTCTGTGGGCCGACACGCTGACCGCCCGGGTCCCCCTGCAAGAGGATCACCTGCCGGCCATTCCGCAAGCCATGAGTGAAGCCGTGGCGCAGATTGCCAACCGGGCCGCCACCGAAATCGCAAAACACTGATCCCTGCAGGCCCTACCGCGTGATTCCTCCGGTGTGTTCCCTCCGGTGTGGGACCGGCGCCCTCGCCGGTCATTCTCTCCGTCCATTCTGTCCAGTGCGTCGATTTCTCATCCTTGATCCCGTCCCCCCGTGTGTGGTCAGATCGGGTGAGGGCAGGTATGCAACCAGCAACACGGTAAGGGGGAGCCATGAGAATACGCCGCCGCGATTTCCTGGGAATGCTGGCCGCTGGGGCGGGAGCCGCGGGACTGAGCTTTCGTGCCTTCGCGGCTGCCGCGCCTCGCAAACCCAACATCGTCCTCGTGATGGCCGATGACCAGGGCTGGGGCGATATGGCGTACAACGGCCATGCCGTGTTGAAGACGCCCAATTTCGATGCCATGGCCGCGGAAGCCTTCCGCTTCGACCGGTTCTACGCTGCCGCACCCGTATGCTCGCCGACCCGCGCCAGCGTCATGACCGGCCGCACACCGAATCGCATGGGATGCTTCAAATGGGGCCATACCCTCCGCCCCCAGGAGTTCACCATCGCGGAAGCGCTCAAAACCGCCGGATACACCACGGGCCACTTCGGGAAATGGCATCTTGGCTCCGTGCAGACAGGCAGCCCCGTGAACCCCGGCGCAAGCGGCTTCGACGAATGGTTGTCCGCGCCCAATTACTACGACAACGACCCCATCCTCAGCCGGGAGGGCACCGC
>CAZFOG010000327.1:0-7458 GCA_964520685.1 uncultured Nitrospiraceae bacterium
ATGGCCTCATCAAGACAATACGTCGCGCGGGGTTTTTCGAGCACGGCGCTGATCATGCGCACCAGGGCGCCGCGGGCAAAATCCAGCGATTCCCCCATGATCCCGAACAGGAGCAAGCGCTGGCCCAGTTGCGGTTCTGTACCCGCTGCGAAATTGATAGACGGAAACCGCTCGTCTTCCTCGGCGAGGATCTGCACGAAACAGACGTTTATGTCCTCCGGTTTCTTGAGAAAGATCCCGTCGTATTCCTTTTCTTCCTCCCCTTCTCCCACAACCACGCGGATATTCGACGGATCGGACTTGTCGGACTGCATATGGCCGTGGGTGATGACGAGACCGTCCGGCGACACAATGAGCCCTAACGCGCGCGTCGAGCGCTTCTGGGCTTCGCCGGTACGCTGCGATTCCACTTCGGCGGTGAAATTGAGCAGGCAGATTGCCGGAGCGACGGCCTTCTGCTGGGCTTCAATGAACGCCGGCGAAAAGAGCGAGGCCTCCTCCGCGCCGTGGGCAGCCACCGCACCAATCGCCGTCAACACTATGAGGGCAACGAGGCTATTCGTCCTCATCGGGCTCTTCTCCGTTTTCCATTTCCGGTTCAATGTCCTGTTGCGCCGCCATGCCTTCCCCTTCGGTGCCGGGCTCGAGCTTGAGCAGTTCAAACCGCGTCAGCGCACCCCGTTTGACGTCCAGAAGCACCAGGCGTTTCGCCGCTTCGTTGATCGCATCGTATTGCTTCTGGAATTCCTCGAGGTTGGCAATCTCCATCCCGTCGATACTGAGAACGATGTCTCCCTTTCGGAGACCGGTTCCGGCCGCTGCCGTACCGACCTCGACCCCGGCGATCACAATCCCCCGGCTCGAGGGGAGCCGCGCCGCCTGCACGATGGCCGGCGTCAGATCGGACGCCGCGAAGCCCCAAGTGGCAAACTCCACCTCTTCGCCCTTGTAGTCGCTTTCCTCCTTGGTCACCACGGCAATGTCCTGCGTTTCCGCGCCCCGCTGCACGGTAAAGGTTGCCGACGAACCCACCGGCAGGTCCGCAATGTGCTTCAATACCGGCGGAAGATCCTCCTGGAATCGCGCGTGGATGGCTTGGCCGTTGACGGCTACAACTACATCGCCGGGAACAATGCCGGTTTCGGCCGCGGGACCCAGCGGGTCGACGTCTGCGACAATCGCGCCCCGCTGCGAGGGATCGTCGGTCTTGCTGGTCATTTCCTGCAGGCGTATTCCGACCCAGCTTCGCGGCACGCGCCCGTGTTCGATGATGGCCTCAATGACTTCCCGGGCCGCGTTGACGGGAATCGCGAATCCCACATTGTCGGCGCCCGAGAGTTTTCGGGTATTGATGCCGACCACTTCGCCCTTGAGGTTCACGAGCGGGCCCCCGCTGTTGCCCGGATTGATGGCCGCGTCGGTCTGAATCCAGGTATTGTACGGTGCGGGTCGCGGGCCCTCGTCCCCGAGATAGCGGTCCGTTACGCTCACAATGCCCTTGGATATCGACCGCGACAGGCCGTGGGGACTCCCGAGCGCCAGGACGGTCTGGCCGGGTTCGATCCTGCTGGAATCCCCGAGTTTAGCCGCCGGCAGATTCTGCTCGCCGGTCTTGAGTTTCAATACCGCGATGTCGGTATACCGGTCCGTACCGACGACTTCCGCGTCCACCTCGCTCTTGTTGTACAAGACGCAGCGAACCAGGGTGCTTTCACCCGCAACGTGCTCGTTGGTGACCACGTACCCGTCCGGTGAAAGGATAAAGCCGCTGCCTTCGACTACATATTCCTGTTTCTGGCCGCTCGCGAAGGTCTCTTTCACGGGGCGGATGTGAACCAGCGACGGAATAACCTTGTTTTTCGCGTTAATCACGGCGCGCTCGCCAGGGCTGCCCATGGTGGCGCATCCCGCCGCCAGCAGCGCCAACGGCGCCAAGCACTTAAACCATACTCTCAAGGGGAGTCTCCTTCGTGACGCATCCCGGACATACCGCCACTGATTATAATGGAACCCGAACCCATTCTGCAGGTATTTCCTTCTCTCGAATATTACCGGTATCTCTGCCGTCTGGTTCAGGGGTGCTTCACCCCATAATGGACGGCGCTCGTGTGCGGAAGCATTCCATAATACGCCGGGATTAGGTACAATGCATAGTGGCCGCTCCCATGGTGCGCTGGTGCGGCCCTGAACACCATCATCACCAACGGAGAACGCGCTGTTCTGGAGAACATGCGAATGAAACGGTTGATCCTCATGGTATCGTTAAGCCTCTTTCCACGCTTGCTGGTGGCGCAGGAACTCGACATCTCCTCGCTGGTCGGCCAAACCTGGTACGGGGTCTACATGTCGGGCCAAAAATCCGGCTATGCCGTCAACAATGTCGCGAAGCTGGATGACGGCAGCGTCACCGTCAGCGAAGATGCCCAGTTCCGCATCACCATGGAAGGCGTCAAACAGGACATGCGCATCTTCAGCGAGCGCACGTACGCACCAGACGGCGGCCTGAACCACGTGCGAACCCGTGTCGAAACCCTGGGCGCCGAGTCGGAGTTCGACGCGGTCGTCCTGGGCGAAAAACTCATGATGCGCAGCGTTGTTGGCGGCGAAACCCTCGAGGTCGAGTTGCCCCGGCCGACGGAGTCCCTTCGAGACGCCTTCAAACAAATCGAGCTGATTCAGAACGGCGGGGCCATCGGCAGCGAATTGCACTATACCATCTTCGAACCCATGTACCGCCAGGAGATCGCCGGCGTCAGCAAGGTCATCGCCATCGAAGAGCGCGTTTTTGACGGCGTGCAGACCAAAGTCTACAAGATCAAGAACTCCCTGGTGGACATGGGCATCGATTCCATTTCCTATGTCGCCCAGGACGGCACCACCCTCGAGGACGAAGTGGCCGGCCTCATCACGACGCGGCTCGAACCCGAGGAAATTGCCAAAGACGTCAATTACAGCAACGACGTAATCGTGTCGAACGCCGCCCTCATCGACAGCGCCATCGAAAAACCCCGTGAGCGGCAGTTCCTGAAGTTGCGCATTACCGGGCCCCTCACGGAAGCCCATCTATTCAACGACGAACGCCAGTATCTCGCCCCAAAGGACGGGGCCTTCGAATTCTCGGCACACCTCATCCCGCTCGAAAACGTCCAGCCCGTCACGGTGCCTGTCGCGGAGCCGTCCGTCCAGGCATGGCTTGAACCCTCGCTCTTTATCCAGAGCGAGGATCCGAAACTTATCGAGAAAGCCAAGGAAATAGTACGTGACGAGACCGATGCCCTCAGGATATCCACCACATTGTGCCACTGGGTATACGAGAATGTGCGCACCACCTTCTCGGCCCAGTTGAGCAACACCCTCGAGGTCCTCGAGCACATGGAGGGGGATTGCACGGAGCACAGCGTGCTGTTCATCGGGCTGGCCCGCGCGGCAGGCCTTCCCGCCCGCGAAGTGGCCGGGTTGATCTATGTCGACAACGGGCGGCCAGGGTTCTATTTTCATCAATGGGCCACCGTTTGGGTCGGCAAGTGGATTGACGTGGATCCTACGTTTAACCAGCCCCTTGCCGACGTGACACACATCAAACTGGCCGAGGGCGACCTCTTTCAACAGGCTAAACTCATTCCCATTATCGGCCAGATCAAAGTGCAGGTGCTCGAAGGAAGCGCCCCCAGCGAGTAACATCATGTATGGATGACTCTTCGCCGACACCCGGCCCGCCGTCCGAGCCCGCTTCCAAGCGGCAGTGGGGACGGCGGCTGTTATGGGCAGCGGCCGCACTGCTTATCGCCTTAATGCTCGCCGCCGCCATCCTTGCCACGGGCTACCCGCAAGCCCGGCTCGTCGAGTATGCCATCCATCGCGCCACCGGATTCGCGGCACGCGCCGAGCGTGTCGGCCTCTACCCCGTCTTCCGTATCGAGCGGCTGACCGTGCTGCAGGGTGACGTGCCTGCCCTGACCATTGAAGGTATGGCGGCAGACTACAGCCTGAGGCCCGGCGCAACCCGGCGTATCCCGAGCGTCACCGCTGAACGCATAGCGCTCCGCGTGGATTCCGAACTGGTCTCCCACATCGCCGCCCTCACCGCATCGTCCGAGCCATCCGCGGAGCCCTCGCTCACATTTGTGCCCCAACACCTTTCGTTCGAGGAGCTCGAAGGGCACATCGTCTTGCCCTCCGTCATCTCGGACGTCGCCGGCATCGCCCTGGAATGTACCGTCGATTCGTTCCAACGTTTGTCGTTCGAAGTCCGGGGCGACACCCTCAGCGGCCAGGTCGAGCTGCCCCTGAGCGGCTTCGCAACCAGCCTCGACGGCGGGTCTGTGCACATTGCCGGCGCCCGCGAAGGATTTACAGCCTCCCTCAGCACCTGCCAAATCTTGCTTCCAAACCTGGCCGAAATCGAGGCCTCCGCGAGTGCCCGGCTCGAAGGGACCGGCATTCACGTAACCGTCGACGCCCCCGACTTCCGGATTCCCGGTGAAGGCGAAAAAACGGTGCTGGTGCCGGGCACGGACATACCCGTCACGGTCGGGTCACTCACGGTAAGCGACGCGCACTTCGAGGGGATGTACCTTCTGGTGCCCGGGAAGTTCGTCCCATCTGCGGCCACCCTCACCGGAAAAGCCACCAGTGTGCGCATCGGCGTGGACGATGCCTCCTGGAATCTGGATACCGTTGATCTGGCCGCACAGGGGGACTTCCCCGCATACCAGCTCGACCTGACCGTGAACGACGCATTGCCGCTACAGGTGAGCAGTACGTTTGAAGCGGAGGGCATCGGCGCGTCGCTTACGCTCGCGGACTGGTCGCGTGAAGGGCTCCTGACCTTGCTGCCAGCGCATTTTCAGGCGTATCTCGACATCGTTCCAACCCTTCAACACATCACCGCGCGCGCGGACGCAACAATTCAGTTCCCTGCCTACGAAACAACCGTTACAGTCACGCCCGAATTCAGTGACGAAAGCCCCTTTGCGGAACCCATCCGGGCACAGGCGAGAGGAAATCTTGGCGACTCCCCAACCCTGTCCGGGGACCTCATCGTCCGCATGAATCCGGGCAGCGTGACTGCCGCGGTTTCGGCGGGTCCGGTTGCGCCTTTCCGCGTGGAGGCGGCGCTGGATGCCGTCGATCCCGCCCGATTGGCGGCCATTACGCCCTGGGCGCCGTTGCCCGAAGTCCTGGCGCGACCCGTCTCGGGAACTCTCACGGCCGCCACGAGCGGCGACGGTCTTGTCCTCGATGCCAACCTCGTGGGCGCAGCGGCACCTTGGGGAACGGAACTCGTGTACCCCCTGGGGGTAACCCTCGAAGCGAAACTGCGATGGGACCCGGCAACCGGCACGATTCTTGGCGAGAGCCTGGCGCTCCGGTCTGAAGACGCTCTTACCATCACAAGCGACGGCTGGCGTGTGCAATCCGACCCGTTCACCTTCGAAGGGACGCTCAGAGGAAAAGCCGACCTCCCCCGCGTCTCCCCCGCGGCAGCTGACCTTGCCCTTGGCGCCGAAATCCGGTTCCAGGCGCCGGTATCTCTGCGCGACAGCATGCTGACCCTTTCGTTGGACGCCCAATCCGACTATTTTCAGTTTGGCGACTTCTCCTTTTACGAAGCCCCGATTCATGCTACCGGCAACGCCCGGCTCGTCCTCGATAAGGCCTCGGGAACGCTGCGCGACTTCGTTCTGACTTACGGGGACAGCTCCTCCCTGAACGTGAAAGAGGCCACACTGTCGCTGTCGCCATTTCAAATCGAAGCGCCGTATGAACTTACCTCGAAACTCCACCTGCTCGTGGATGCCGGGCTGCTGGAGTCCGTCGAGGGCGTCTTGCGGGGTAGCGGGCGGCTGGATTGGCGCGAGAACCTCGTGCTCACGTCCGGCTACACCTTCGAAGCCCCGCTGCTGGTGACCGGCGGGTCGAGTGTGGCGCTCGGCGGCATCGCGGCTGCCGGCGACCTGGCGGTGGACCAGACAATCAGCGGCAATGCCGCTCTGAACGCTGCCAAATGCGTCCTCGCAGGCGTTCCGTTGACCAACGTGACCGCGCCCCTGTCACTGGAAGATACCCTGATTCGCCTGGATCCTGTTGCGGGCGAGGTTTTTGGCGGCACCATCCGGGGTACCGCCGCGGTCGACACCTCCGGCGAGTCCCCCGTGATTCAGGCCGACATGCAGTTCCGGAACGTCGATCTGGAGTTGTTTACCGAGAAGATGATCTCCGCCGATTACGCCATGAAAGGACTGGCACAAGGCCGCATTACGGCACGACTTACGCCTGACGGGCTGGAAGACGCAACCGTCCGGCTGATCTCTTCGGGCGATTTCGCAATGAATAAGGCCCTTCTACAGGAAGTCTTGCTGCCGTACTTGCGCGACATGCCCGGCGGGCAGGCCATCGAACGCATCAGCGTCGAAGTGCTGGGAAAAGACGAGTGGCGGGCCTTCGACAGCGCCGCCCTCGAGCTCCGGTGGGCGGGAAACAAGATGGTCGGCACCGCCACCTTTCGCAGCGCCAATCTGAATTTGACGGTCGACCTCAATATCGACGAGGGCTCGATTCGGCAGATGCTCGAACTGCAACAACGGGCCCGCCTCGAAGATATTGAAAACATACGGGCGGAACCCGTACAACAGAAGGACGAACCCAAATAAAAAACGAATACGCCGGGCCCGCAATCGTCGTGTTCCTCAAACACAGGAGTGTCTGCTATGAAACGGATCGTGATCGGAATGACAGCGGCGGCCGTGATTGTAGTGGTAGGGTGCACCCTTCGGACTGAACATACCATCGACGCGCATATCACAGTCGACATTCGGCACATCGAACAGCAGGCCGACAGCGTCCTCGATTTCATCGAGGGAGAATCAGAGAACCTGGCCCCCGTCCAGCCAAACGAAAAACCGGAAGAAAGCTACGTTATCGGGCCCTTCCTCGACGCCATCAACCCCATCCGCCAGGCCCACGCGGCGGTGCTCAAGGAAGATTCCCCGCGCATCAAGGAAATCGCCGTCAGCCTCAAAGAGCGGTTTCCCAAGATCGAGGCCCTCAAGAAACAGGGACTGGTGGGTGAAACCGATCGGGGCTACGCCGAGCTTCGGTCCACTGACGCTCTCGAGGCGGACGCCGAGCGCAAGAACGATATCCAGAAGCTCATCCACGAAGAAAACAAAGATCGCAAGGAACTCTACACCGAGATCATCACGCTCAATCCAGACCAGACCGACCTCACCCTGACCGTCGTCGAACGAATTTACGCCAAAAAACGCCTCGAGCGTGCGAAAGCCGGCGAATTCTACAAACTCCCCCCCGAAGGCAAAGACTTCGAAGAATTCAAAGAGGTTCTGAAGAAAAAGCAGGTCGAAGGCAAAGTCGAGCCCAAGGAATGGATTAAGGTCACCGGTACGAAATAGCGGCAACCGGCCGCATCTTCCAGCTCAGCCGTCTCGCGGCGTCCGG
>CAZFOG010000328.1:0-2612 GCA_964520685.1 uncultured Nitrospiraceae bacterium
CAAGTGGCCTCATTGCGGCGATCACCTATTGGCTCCATAGCACCGATCAGTAACATCCAGGAGAAGCGATCCGCCCTCATCAGCCATGCCGTGACCAAGGGGCTCGATCCCAATGTCAAGATGAAGGACTCCGGCATTGAGTGGCTGGGCGAGATACCGGAACATTGGGCCCTCCCACCTCTTTACGCCAGGTACAGCGTTGAATTAGGCAAGATGCTCGATGCCAAACGATTCACCGGCAATTATCTGTTGCCTTACTTGCGGAACATAGACGTTCAATGGGATCGGGTGAATGTCGAGAACCTTCCAGAGATGGATATTGAGCCGGACGAATATGGCCGTTTTACCTTGGCAGACGGAGACCTACTTGTCTGCGAGGGGGGTGAAGTCGGGCGAACAGCGATGTGGAGTGGCGAACTTCCAGTCTGTGCGTTTCAGAAAGCGATTCACCGCGTGCGACCTCGAAGTAACCAAGACTTACCTCGCTTCTTCTACTACATCATGCGAGCTGCAGCCTGGAGTGGTGTGTTTCTAGCATACGGCAATCCCAATACCATTCCACATTTGACGGCTGAAAAGTTGCGCGTTTACCGGTTCCCATTTCCGCCGCACGATGAGCAAGAGATGATCCTAAAGCACCTGGATTTCGAGAGCCAGCGGATTGATGCCATGGTTGCCAAGGTGAAAAGAAGCATCGATAAGCTTCAGGAATTTCGCACCGCCCTCATTTCCGCCGCTGTAACAGGAAAAATAGATGTACGCAGGGAGAACACATAATGCCTCATGTACTTGATAGAATGAATAACCCTTGGGGCCACCCAGACAAATACCAAAGCATCCCAGTTGTTACGATAGAAAAGAAAGATAAGTATTCGAATGCAAAATTACGTCATATCGAGCGTCTTTTAATGCAGTATGATCCGGAGTTGCCAGATAAAGTTGAACGCACATTCAAACAATGGAATCTCATAATTCGCGATTACTTAAGAAATGAGACAGCGTTGCGTCTTTCTGTTGGTGACGATATGCAAAGCGTTCCAGTACGTGTAGTATCAGGTTTACCCAGGCCCTTTGAAGCCGCCATTGATGATCCTGAAGAACTCTTGATGTTATTGAGAAGACCTTTGTTTGTTAACACAGCAGTAGGTTTAAATTTCGTTAAGGAATACTTCGACTTATTATCAAATCAAAGGCGCGTTAAGCCTGTAATGACTACAAGTGATGAAGTGCATCGTGTCGAAATGTTTTTAGACAAAATAATTCAAGGTATTGAGGAGGTTAATCTATATAAGCAAATCAGTAGTATTGATGAAGACATATTAGGTGCGTACTTTTTCCGTATTCCGTTAATTCATCTATATTGGATGGTGATTGGAACTATAGCTGCCATGCTTGACGTGGCGGTTGAAGGACTAACCATTGTCGTAACAGCTCACGAACTTGCCCACGCGTATTCTCACCTTGGCAGAGATATTGATGGAGAAAGATGGGACGAAAGAAAATTTGCAGATACTGACTTAAGAGTAGTCGAGGGATTAGCTCAATTTTATACTCAAGTCATTTGTGAAAAAATAAACAATCGAGTACCTTCGGCCTTGGAAGCTTACAGGAGGTTGCTTACTCTTCAACCTGAACAATATACCGTTCATAAGACGTGGATTCCCGATACGAAGGCTGCCGGTGAAATTATACGGGTAAGCATGATAGAATGTCGCTCCCAATATATAACAAATTATGATGATTTCCTTAAAGTTGTTGAACGGCACAGCACTAACATCACAAGACCGCCCGTGAAAAAGCAACGGCTGAAAAAAAATGACATTGGATTTTAAAGAACACGCCTTCGAGACCGCCATCGAGCACCACCTGGTCACAGCCGGCGGCTATGATAAGGGCAACCGGGACGGATTCGATCCCGAGCGTAGCCTGTTCCCCGCCGATGTGATCGCTTTCGTCCAGGAGACCCAGCCCAAGGAATGGGGATACCTGGCCAACATCCAGAAGGAGAAGGCCCAGGAAACGCTCCTGGACGACCTCTGCCGGGCGCTCAACTCGGAACACGAAGGCTGCCTCTCCGTCCTGCGTCACGGATTCAAATGCTTCGGAAAGCCCTTCCGCGTGGCTTACTTCGCCCCAGCCAGCGGACTAAATCCGGAAACACAGAAGCTTTATGCTTCCAATAGGCTGACCATCACCCGCCAGCTCCGGTACTCAGCCAAGCACGGTAACACCCTTGATGTGACCTTGTCCTTGAACGGAATCCCCCTGGCCACCCTGGAGCTCAAGAACCCCATGACGGCCCAGACCTGGCGGAATGCGATCACACAATACAAGAATGACCGGGACCCGAAAGACCTGATCTTCCAATTCAAGAAGCGGACCCTTGTCCACTTTGCTGTCGATACGGACGAGGTCTACATGACGACACACCTCTTAGGCAATAACACCCGCTTCCTGCCGTTTAACAAGGGCCGTGGCGGTGGCGCCGGGAACCCGGAGAACCCCGGCGGATACAAAACCGCCTACCTGTGGGAAGAGGTCCTGGAGCGACACAGCTTTCTCGATATCCTGGCGCGCTTTATCCATCTCCAGATAGAGGAAAAGAAACTCGG
>CAZFOG010000328.1:2712-7458 GCA_964520685.1 uncultured Nitrospiraceae bacterium
TTCTCGATATCCTGGCGCGCTTTATCCATCTCCAGATAGAGGAAAAGAAACTCGGTGGGAAAAAGGTAAAGCGCGAATTCATGATCTTCCCCCGTTATCATCAGCTGGACTCCGTAAGAAAGCTCGTGGCCGATGCGCGAAACAATGGCACAGGCACGAATTACCTGATCCAGCACTCCGCCGGCAGCGGCAAGTCCAACTCCATCGCCTGGCTGGCCCACCGCCTGGCGAGCCTTTACAACGAGAAAGACGAAAGAGTCTTCGATTCGGTCATCGTGGTCACCGACCGGGTGGTCCTCGACCAGCAGCTTCAAAATACAATCTACCAATTCGAGCACAAGCAGGGCGTCGTCGAGAAGATCGACGTCGACTCGGCCCAGCTGGCCGGGGCTCTCGCTACGGGCGTTCCTATCGTCATCACAACCTTGCAGAAGTTCCCCTTCGTCACCGAAAAGATCGGCGATCTGCCCAAGCGACGCTATGCGGTCATCGTGGACGAGGCCCACAGCTCCCAAAGCGGTGAGAGCGCAGCCGAACTAAAGGGGGTTCTCGCCGGCGCGACCATCCAGGAAGAGGCCAGGGTAAAAGCAGCGGAAGAAGGATTCCCGGACTACGAAGAAGAGATTCTCAAGACCATGCTGAAGCGCGGCCACCAGCCCAACCTCAGCTTCTTCGGCTTCACCGCGACACCGAAATACAGGACGCTGGAGGTTTTCGGCGTCCCTGGCCCGGATGGAAAGCCCCAGCCCTTCCACCTTTACAGCATGCGCCAGGCCATTGATGAAGGGTTCATCCTCGATGTTCTTCAAAACTACACGACGTACAAGACCTATTACCGGCTGATCAAGTCCATCGAGGACGATCCCAAGGTGGAAAAGCGGAAGGCCGCCCAATCGCTGGCCCGCTTCATGAGCCTCCACCCGCACAACATCGCCCAGAAGACGGAGGTCATGATCGAGCATTTCCGCCATTTCACCATGCACAGGATCGGCGGCAGGGCCAAAGCCATGGTGGTAACCGGGAGCCGCCTCCATGCGGTGCGATACAAGCAGGCGTTCGACAAATACATCGCCGACAAGGGCTATGTCGGCATCAAGACGCTGGTGGCCTTCTCCGGCACGGTGATCGACCATGACGCAGCTGACGCCGAATACACGGAAGTCGGCATGAACAAGGGGATCCGTGAGAAGGAAATCCCGGAACGCTTCGGGACGGAGGAATACCAGGTGCTCATCGTGGCGGAAAAGTATCAGACCGGGTTCGACCAGCCGCTTCTTCACACCATGTACGTGGACAAGCGGCTGGCAGGTATCCAGGCTGTCCAGACCCTTTCCCGCCTCAATCGGACATATCCCGGCAAGGAGGACACCTTCGTCCTGGATTTCGTGAACGAGCCCGATGAAATCCGAATGGCCTTCCAGCCTTACTACGAGCAGACCCTCATCGGTGAACGTGCCGAGGCGAAGCAACTATATGAATTACAGGCCAAGCTCGACAAAGAGCAGGTATACTACAAGGCCGAAGTCGAGGAATTCTCCAGGGTGTTTTACAAGCCCAAGGCCAATCAGACGCCGACCGATCATGCCCGGATAAATGCCTGTATCGATCCTGCGGTGGGGCGATACAACAGCATTGACAGGGAGGACAAGGATCTTTTTCGCAAGAACCTTGTCGCTTACCGGAACCTGTATTCCTTCATGTCGCAGGTGATCCCCTTCCAGGACACGGACCTGGAAAAACTCTACTCCTATATCCGCTTTCTTCTTACCAAGCTGCCCAAAGATGACCGGGGCCCGATTTACAAGTTTGATGACGACGTGGCGCTCAAGTATTACCGCCTGCAGAAGATCAGCGAAGGGTCGATCTCGCTTGAACCCGGCAAGCAGGAAACGATAGACGGACCCACGGCTGTTGGCACCGGCGTTGCCAAGGGCGAGGAAATCGAGCTTTCCAAGCTGATCGACATCTTAAATGAACGATTCGGCACGGAGTTCAGGCCAGGTGATCAATTGTTTTTCGAGTCCATACGGGAGGACGCCGTGGCCGACAGCAATCTTCGCCAGGCAGCCTTGGCCAACACAATGGAAAACTTCGGCTACGTCTTCCGCAAGGCCCTGGAAGGCCTCTTCATCGACCGCATGGATCAGAACGAGGAGATCACGGCGAAGTTCATGAACGAAGACAAATTTCGCGAAACCGTAAGCCAGCACCTGCTCCAGGAGGTCTATGATAAGATCCGGGGGAGCCAGGTTACAACGTAAAAAAGAATTGGTTTAAGATGGTCGGCGAATCGGAGGCGGCAACAAATATTTGGGGGTAATTTTGAAGCTATTACAAATTGAACCCATTGAGCTAATCGTCGAACTGGAAAGCAATATTGTAAGGAGGGAGAAATGAAGAAGATTGTGGTTCTGTTTTTTGTCTTGGTTATGGCACGTGCAGGCCTTGCTGAAACTCACAATTATTATGTGCCTTACTATACCTCAATATCAAGCTATTCAACCGGAATAGGAGTCCGTAATTGCAGCGGTGCTGCGCCCGCAAACGTGACGGTCAAGGTCTACAATACGTCTGGAAACCTCATAAAAACGGAGCTGGTCAAGGCTCTTGCGGCCAATGGCCAGACAGCGCTCTATGCCGGGACCAGCCTCGGTCAGGAGGGCTGGCTTCTCGTTTCCGGCGACCAACCGCTTGCCGGTCTAGCTTTCTCGTTTCGGGAAGTGGACCCACACGTCATGTTCGATGTTCCGTTCACGTCGGATCTTTCGAGCGACATCCTCATACCCCACGTCGGTCAGGACCCCTCATGGGATACGGTTGTCATGGCCTGTAATCCGAACAATGTCGCCACAACGTTGACGATCCGTTTCGTAAAGGCTGACGGAACAAAGCTCCCACCTTTCACCAGAACCGTTCCGGCCTTTGGAAGCGGAAAATACATGCTCTCCGATTTCACGGGAGGGACGCCATACGTCACAGGGAGTGTGGAGATCCAATCGACGAAGAACATTACGGCCTTTGCTCTCTTCAACGACCTGAAAACTGGTGGATTCTATTATGCCGGGATAAGTGCAAGCAAGACAGCAAGTAATTCATACAAAAACATAGCAGGAATATACGAGGGAACAAGACAAAGATATTATCTGTATCCGAACGATCCCTTATACTGGCTAAATCCATGTGACAATTGTCCTTTTAGTAATATTAGCACGACAATAACCATACAAATATATGGAGAAAATTCTATAGAAATGGAAGAAGATTGTTTCTTGTGTGGTAAAGTTCGCTACGAAGGCACGTATGCTACTACTAATGAAACGTGGACTGCGTCTGGCACGTTTCAGACATCAGATTTTGATATTGGCACATGGCGAGCTGAAGAAATGAAAATGATTTCCGATTCTGGGATTTACATGAAACTGTATCATGAAATGTCCAACCGTGAATGTCAGTATGGCATTGAGTTCTCTGGTTTTATAGATGGCAAATAAATACATACTGCTTTACTTCCATCCCGCCATGGAAAGAGTAATTTTGTTTCATATGCGCCGGAAAGCGAACACCGAAATTTTACCCATAAATGACTGTGAATTGAGTGGGGGTTGGCCACCAATGTTGAGTGGGTGTATGTAGCCGGAAAGGGGAGCGAATATGGAAACGGATCCAAAAGAAGTCAGATACGAGACGCGGGATGGGGATATGTTGGTGCCCGTGTATCGGAACCAGCCAGACCCGGGGAAGCCGGGGCATTACTCGCCGCTGGAAGTCGTGGGCTTGGCGTCAATTTCCAATCCTTCCGAGCCGCTTGAGCACATTTTTTTCGTGTCAAATTCGTAAGCCCCTTAGGGCCCAGCAGGATTTACGTCACGCCCTGCGTTGCCGCGGATACCTAGGTAATCATTCATTTACGCTAAAGGCGCCATACACGCTATATCTCATTGGCGTACACACTCCGGACTTCCTCCGGCTGGATACATAGATAATCCAGCGTTTGCCTCTGGGTGCTGTGGTTAAAGCAGACCATGAGCTCTGGTAGCCCAACCCCGAATCGGACCCGCTGCTGGTAACCGAACGTTTTTCTTAACGTGTGTGCCCCGTAATTTCCCTTCAGATTGATGGCCTTGCACCAGGACTTGACCAAGCGGTTTACCGAAGGGACCGTGAGAGTTCCCCGCTCGCCCTGGAAGATTGGCGTGTCGTCGTCGAAGCTTCTTGAAGCGAGAAGCCGTGTCACCGCTTCTACGCAGGCCTTGTTCAATGTGATCCGCCGCGTCTTGCCGGTTTTCTTCTCCTTCAACTCGATCTCGCCCATGGCCTTTAATCCCCTGACCTGGCCGGCCGTGATCCGGAGAAGATCGGACGCCCGGAGATTTGTGTTGATGCCAAGCGTAAGGAGAGCGGAATACATCGGGTTTCCGTCAAGAAGCTTCTTGATCGCCCGGATATCCTTCACGTCGCGGATCGGCTCCACCTTGATCCGGGAGCCCTTTCTCGGATGATTTTTATTTTCCCCCTTCTTCATTTTATCGCCTCCTTAATACTGTTAACTATGTGCCGCTATATAACATATAGTTAACTAATAATCAAGGAGGTTTTTTCCGCCAAAAGTGAAATTTGGTCTATATGCCTGAATATTAATGATAATCGGTTAAAGTAGGTCCGTTAACTTATGGTTGATAGTTAACGAATCACGGAAGGTTTTAACTACCAGCTCTTTGACGAACTCACGGGATTAGAGTATCATAA
>CAZFOG010000329.1:0-7433 GCA_964520685.1 uncultured Nitrospiraceae bacterium
CAATTGTGACATTTCTAATGAGTCGAGGGGGTGACATTATCAAAGAGTCGCGACACCTGCTCGAATAATTTGTTGACAAAACCCGGAGGATGGTGGAATAGTTAGACGAGTCGGTGTTGGTCATGGTATAAATATGTGGAGCCTACGCGGAGTATGCGGGGCTTGATGGCTAACCGAGGTGAGTGAGAATGCGGCGGCCCTGGCCCGGCTGGCCGGGAGAGGGGCCCCCAGAGAGCAGCACTTTATGGCACTTTTGGAACAGCTAGGCATTCCGTGGATCTTATCCGGTCTGCTGTTAATCCCGTACCTGTGCTGGGGTGTATACCTTCTGAAGTTGCGATTCCAGCACCAGTCGGAACTCAGCGTGGCTGGTGAGTCCTTCACGTTCCTTGGTTTGGTCGTTTTCCTAATCGTTCAGTTCTCCGTATTGAGCCTTTGGCTGTCCGATTCTCCGCCTGCCTTTATCCTGGCCGTTGTAGGTCTCTTGAGCTCGCTGCTTGCCCTGTATGGTCCGATGCTGATGTCGCTGGGGTCTCACGTGCTGGTGGACGCCGTAATGCCTTCGGGCGCTCCAGTCAGCCATACGCCCAAGTACGGAGCGGCTGAGGGATTCGAGCAGAAGGGTGATTACGAGGCCGCGGCGCGCGAGTATATGGCCGTTGCACGCATGTTTCCGAAAGAAGCGCGGGCCTCGCTTCGGGCCGGCGACAACCTCATGAAGCTGGACCGCCCCGAAGAGGCGGTGTTGTGGCTGAAGCGCGGGCTGAACCACGTGACGGAAGCCGAGGAATCGCTCCGTGTAGTGAATCGCATTGCCGAGATCTATCTGCGAAAGCTCGAGCGCCCTGACGAGGCGCGGGATGCGTTTGAAGGGTATCTCAAACGGTTTCCCGACGCCGAATACGCGGAGTCGGTGCGGCGCCGCCTTTTGCACATGGGCGGTCCCCGGACACTCGTCGACTGCGAGCAACCGGACGGCCCGATGCCGGAGGAACGTCCTGCCCTGTTGCCTGACGGTCCATCTTATCTGCCCGAAGACTGACCACCGGCCCCCCACTGTTCAGGGCGCTCGCCCTTCAGACTTTCGTAGCGGGTCGGGATGATTAGCTTGGCGCCCCCGGCGTTGCGGGTAATGTCAATGGCGCGCACCACCCGTCCGAAATCGGCATCTTCATCCGCCCGCAACACCAGAATGGCATCGGGAGCTTCACGCAGAAGGGCGAGGAGCGATTCCTCCAAGCCGGTTTCGTCTACAAGCTGCTCGCCAAAGTAGAACTCCCCCTTGGAATTCACCGTGATTTCGTGGGTATCGAGTTTCTGTTCGACCGCGCTTTCCGCGTGAGGCAGCGTCACGTCTATCCCCAGGTGTTCACGAAACGTCGAAGACACCATGAAGAAAATGAGAAGGAGGAACATCACATCGATGAGGGATGTGATATTAATGGTTGGGCGCCGCCGGGGCCGTCCTCCGAATGCTGAACTCATGGCTGCCTCGAGAATTCTCTTTCCGGACGGGGACACGTAGTCGCGCCGGGGACGGCGCTTTGAACATGTCCCCGTTCACCCCGCTTTTCACAGACGATGCCGTGATTCTAGGGGCGTGCCTGACCAAATACAAGCCTTGGCTGTACGGCCTGTCCCGGCCAAAACAAGCGGCCCTGGGGATTGATGCCGGCGGATTGCGTGCCCGGTGCGGAGGCATTTCCTGCCGCATTGGGGCCTCCCCAAAAGGCCGCCTAGACCGGTGTGCCGCATATTCCTTGCGGGTTCACATGGTTTTCGCGGATTAGTCATGGGAAAACCCCCGGAGGCGGTGTTTTCCGTTTGGGCACCGCAACAGGTCGGGCCGCTGCCCCCCTGTTTTTCGGAAGCCTTTTTGCCACCGGTATTTGCGCGATCCGGGGAAAGTCGGGTAAACTCTATGATGTGAGAGGGACAAGATCCGTCCGGGTCGGAAATTGAGGTATGACAAGTGCACACGTGCTGTATTTGTGTGGCCGACAGTGACGAAGCAAGTGCTGAATTGCTCGCCGACGGCCTGAAGCTGAATGAATACGAAGTGCGGTTGGCCCAAACTGCTGCCGAAGTCTCTCGCGAGTGCCGCAAGGGGGATGTCCAGGTTCTGGTTCTGGATGCCAAACTCGGAGGCGCGGATGGGGTTGCCCTGGCCCGCGAACTCAAGGCGGATCGCCACACGGGGGACCTCGTTATTCTGCTCGCACTGGACAAGGATGCCCAGAAACGTTTTTCTGTCGACGACGCCCTGGGCGTGGAAGATTACATCACCAAACCCTATAATCTGCCCATGGTCATCATTCGAGTCGAAGCGCTGATTCGAAAGAGATTCAACGTAAAGTGCATGAACGGGATTGACGAGCCGCTGGGCGATACTTCCTACACCGACGAACTCACGGGGCTTCGCAACCGCCGATACCTCCTCGAGCGTCTCCAGGAAGAAGTGGAGAAGGCGCACCGGTATAACTTCCCGGTGTCGTGTGTGGTGTTTGATGTCGATGAGGTGAAGGCCCTCGATGACGAACTCGGTGCGGTGTCGCTGGATGATCTCCTAGTAGAACTGGCCATGGCCATGCGTAACTATAGCCGCACTTTCGATATTCTGGCGCGCTATGACGGCACGATGTTTGCCGCCGTATTGCCCCACGTCGACCTTGCCCGGGCTGTTCAATACGCCGAGAAGATTCGGAGCGAAGTCGAGAATACGACCTTTGCCGATCCCTGCTTCCCTTCGAAAACCCGCTTGAGTGCGGGAATTATCGCGTGCAAGAACGGCAGCGCGCGCGGGGCCGAAGCGGTACTCGCAGAAGCAATGCAGATGCTTCTGGCCGCCCAAAGCTCGAACGGCGTGCGTGTCAGGGCGCGCAACCTGTCCGAGGAGGCGTGACACCGTCCCTTCCCGGGGTTTCCCGGTGCGCTTGTCACAGGATGTGTTTCAGCGCCTTTTTCCCGATGTCATTCCGGTAATGGGCGTTCTCGAAGTGAATCCGGTGCACGGCCGCGTAGGCCGTTTCGATAGCGTTCGGGATATCGGGGCCTTTCGCGGTCACATTGAGCACCCTGCCGCCGTTCGTCACAAGCGTACCGTCCTGCAGACCGGTTCCCGCGTGAAACACCACGGCTCCGGTTTCTTTCTCGGCCTCGGGAATCCCGGTAATGGCCTTGCCCTTTTCGTACGCACCCGGATACCCTCCGGAAGCCATCACCACTGTGACGCATGCCCCTTTCTCCCAGTCGAGGCGTACCTGTTCGAGGGTTCCATCGCAACAGGCGAGCAACACCGGAACCAGATCGTTCTTCATGCGCGGGAGCACAACCTGCACCTCGGGATCGCCGAAGCGGCAGTTGAACTCGATAACCTTCGGGCCGTTGGGCGTGATCATGAGCCCCGCATACAACACGCCCACATACGGCGTTCCGGCATCCGCCATCCCCTGCACACACGGCTTCAGAATGGTATCGAGAATCTCGGCGAACAGTTCGTCCGTGACGACCGGCGCAGGGGAATACGCCCCCATCCCTCCCGTATTGGGCCCCCGGTCATCATCGCAGACGGGCTTGTGATCCTGGCTGGTAGCCATGGGAACCACCGTTCTGCCGTCTGAGAACGCCAGAATCGAGGCCTCCTCTCCCACCAGGCATTCCTCGATAAGGACCCGGCTTCCGGCATCGCCAAACGTCTTGTCCACCATGGCGGCACGAATCGCCTCGAGGGCCGTGTCGAGGTCGCGGGCCACCGTAACGCCTTTACCCGCGGCAAGCCCGTCCGCTTTGACCACCAGCGGAGCGCCCTTTTCCCGGGCGTAGTCAATCGCGGCGCCGGCTTCGCTGAATTCGGCCGATTCCGCCGTGGGAATGCCGCAACGGTTCATGACGCTTTTGGCGAAACTCTTGCTCGCTTCGAGGCGCGCCCCTGCTGCAGTAGGCCCAAAGGCCTTGAGCCCGCTGGCGGACAGATGGTCTACCAGCCCTTTCGAGAGCGGGTCTTCGGGGCCTACGACAACTAGAGCGACTTTCTCGCTTTCTGCCAGCGCGGTCAGGCCCTCAAAATCGTTGACCCCGACGTTGACACAGCGGCCGAGGGCGGCCATTCCGGGGTTTCCGGGAGCGCAGAGCACTTCCCGCACCAGCGGACTCTGGGCGATCTTCCAGGTGAGGGCGTGTTCACGGCCGCCGCTTCCCACGATCAATACTTTCACCGGTCTTCCTCCGTGCACTCCATTATTCGCGGTTCCAGGCCAGTTCCGCGCTCTTGAGGTAATCCGCAATCATCTGATCGTATTGTGCCGCGCAGGCAAATGCGTCCTGGGCCAGGCGGTGCCGCGTTTCGAACGTCAACGCGCCTCCATGGGCTCGCAATTCGTGCATGAGCCCCGTGTAGCGCTCGGGGTTGACCACCACGCCCACGTATCGGAAATTCTTGGCTGCGGACCGGATCATGGACATGCCGCCTATGTCGATTTGTTCGATAACCTCTTCGGGCGTAATGCCCGGGTGTTTTATCAGCGATTCGATTGGATGGAGGTTCGCCACGACAAGGTCTATCCACTCATACCCGTGCGCCTGCAGCTGTTCCGCGTGCAACTTGTTGTCGCGAATCCCGAGCAACCCGGCATGGATCTTTGCGTGAAGCGACTTGACCCGGCCGTCCATCATCTCCTCCACGCCCGTGAAGTCCGCCATGTTCAGAGCGGGGATGGCGGCTTCCTCGAGGACATGCAGGGTCCCTGCCGTGCTGATGAGCTCGACGCCCAGCTCGCTCAGCAATCGCGCAAGGTCGAGCAGTCCAGTCTTGTCGTGACAACTTACGATGGCTCGCCTTATCGGTATCATGAACCTCGCTCCTTTTCGTCCCCCGGCCCCTGCCCGGCCCAACCGTGCTCATGTGAAAGGGGGGGCGTATCTTACTTCAGATTTGCCGAAAATAGAAGGACCCTCGCAACCGCAGCTCCTCAGAAGAGCGGCCTGACCGCCTCGAGTTCGTATGTTCCTTCCCCCATGTGCAGGATTTTCTCGACCATGGGCAAGGCTTCCTGCCGCTGGTGGGTAGCGATAATGACGGTAACGTGCTCGGCAGCCCTGCGCCGCATGATCTCCTCCGTAAAATGGTGGCGGGTTGCCTCGTCGAGATGGGCGAAGGGTTCATCGAGAAGGAGCAGCCGCGGTTTCACAATGAGCGCCCGGGCAAGGGCAAGGCGTTGCTGCTGGCCTCCTGAGAGGGCCGAAGGCTTTGCACGGCGCTTTTCGGCCAGCCCGCTCAGGGTAAGCATGCGCTCGACCCGCTCGCGGCGCTCGTTCCGCGATACCTCCTGCGCATGCAACACAAAATGGAGGTGTTTCTCGACCGCCATGTGGGGCCACAGGGCAAAATCCTGAAACACCATGCCGATTCCGCGGGTGTGGAGGTCCCCGGAGGCCGCGGGCACGTCGTCCACGGTAATGGCGCCCTCATCGGGGAGTTCGAGGCCTGCCACCAGGCGCAACAGCGTGGTTTTCCCAACGCCCACGGGGCCAAACAGGCAGAGTCCTTCCCCGGGCGCCAGGGTCGCGGTGATGCCTTTGAGGACCGGCGTACCCCGGTATGCTTTGGTCACATTCACAAACTTAACGATAGGCATGAAACACCCGCCTGCACGTGTAATACAACGCCACCGTACCGCAACCTGCCGCGACGAGCAGTCCCGCCATCACAAGGGAGAGCGACGCTACGGCAGCGCTTGGTCCATAGTGCATCAGGGAATGGATCCGAATGGAAAGAGGCGTAATCCCCGGGGGGGCAACCATCGCCGCCGCCTCGAGTTCGCGCAATGAGAAAACGAAGCCCATTCCCCAGATTGCGGCGAGTGCCGGTGCGGAGAGCGGCGCCGCAACACCGATTCCCCGGCGAATCCAGCCCACATCATAGACCGCTGCCGCCTCCAACGGCCGTGGATGCAATTCCTCCAATGCGATTCTCTCCCCCTGGTAGGCAAAGTACAGGTATTTTGCAGTACACGCCAACACAAGTACAAGGAGCGTCTCAAAAACGATGAGCGGAGGCCCCGCGTGATTCCACAGCGCGATGAGGCCCGTCCCCAACAGGGGACCGGTGATCAGGAAGGGAACCGCACTCAGACGAAACAGGCCGGTTCCGCGAACGCGTTCATGGGCCATATACGCCATCGCGAAGCCCAGCAGGGTCAAGAGCGTTGCCGCAAGTCCTGAAATGGCGAGGCTGGTCCTGATCTCGGGCTGCGCACCGGCCCATGCCGCGTGCAATTGCGCTACCGTACCGGCCCGAGCGGCCAGAATCGCCACGGGAATGACAAGGGACACCGCCACCAGGCCGAGGCAATACCCTGTTGCCAGAGATGCGCGCTTCCAACCGGGCGATGTCCGTCCAACCGGCCGGTCGGGAGGCACCAGCCAGTTCTGCCGGGGACGCGCCCAAGCCCCCCACGCCCACAGCACCACGCCTCCCATTATAAGCAAGGGTAGCATGTGAGCCACAGCGGACCCCACTTCGTGAAACGCGCTCAACTCGGTAAAGATCTCGACCGGATACACGTTGACCTGGAAGAGGGCCGGGACCGAAAACCCGGTAAGCGTCAGCAAAAACACAAAACCGGCGCCCGTGAAAACCCAGGGGGCACAAAGGGGGGCCCGCACACCGAAAAAGGTCTGTAGCGGGTCCGCGATCAATCGGGCGGCCTCGAGCATCCGCCGATCGAATCGCCGGAGGGCAATCGCCGTGAAAACCAGCACGACTGGAAAGTAGGCGAAGGTCGAAATGAAGATTACGCTGGGGATCCCGAAGGTGTGCGAGGTCACCGTTTCGGCCAGAAACTGAGGCGACAAGAGCCCCACGCGGATCATGGCATCGACCCAGGCTACCGCGAAAACATACGGCGGGAGCAGCACCGGAATACACAGGAGGACCACCAAGGTTTCACGGATGAAGCGCGGACAGTATTGCAGCGCGAGGGCGGCGCTTCCACCCACAGCCAGCGAGGCGAAGGCCGTTCCCAGGCTGATGGCGAGGCTATTCCCCAGCAATACCCATTGGCGGGATTCCGATAACACGGCCCTGTACGCTTCGAACCGGAGGCCGCCGCCCTCAAACAGGGCGCGCCAGGCCAGGGCGGCCAGAGGCCCTGCGCATACCACCAAGAACAGCACGAGTGTTGTTCCTACAAATACCCTGCGGGATATCCGGCGGCTCATCATTATTTCAGGAATTCCTTGCGGATGAACGCTGCCGTGGATTCCATATTCGCAGCCACAGCGGCATAATCGATGTCCATGGTACGGATTTCGGACAGTTCAGGCACATTCTGTGGCGCTTCCACAGCAGGGTTCAAGGGGATCTGCATCCCGCGCAACTCGGACAATGTCTTTTCGACTTCCGGACTGAGCAGATAATCAATAAGGGCCTTCCC
>CAZFOG010000330.1:0-7415 GCA_964520685.1 uncultured Nitrospiraceae bacterium
GTTCAACCCGGTGGAGATTGCGGAGAATTTGAAGAAATACGGCGGTGTGGTGATGGGCGTGCGGCCGGGCAAGGCGACGGCCGAATATCTCAACCGTGTGATGACCCGGATCACCCTCGTCGGGGCAATATTCCTGGCGGGCGTGGCGCTGCTGCCCAAGTTTGTCAACAGCGGCCTCGGCGTCGAAGATTTCAACGTTTCGCAGTTTTTTGGCGGCACCAGCCTCCTCATTCTGGTCGGTGTCGCCTTGGATACGGTGCGCCAGGTGGAGCAACACCTGATTATGCGCAACTATGATGGGTTTATGAAAAGCGGGCGGAAGACGCCGGGCCGCCGGTAAGCGAAAGCGGCCGAGACGGACGTACGGATGGGATGTCGCATAGCGGTGTTGGGTGCGCCGGGCGCGGGCAAAGGGACGCAGGCGGTCCGGATTGCCCAGCGTTTCGAGGTTCCTCACATCTCGACCGGCGAGATCTTCCGTGCCCACCTGAGGGATGGCACGGCCATCGGCAGAGAAGTGCAGCCGTACCTCGATGCCGGCCGTCTGGTGCCCGATGAATTGACGTGCGCCATTGTGTCGGAGCGATTGCAGGCGGACGACTGCCGGCGCGGTTACGCCCTGGACGGCTTTCCGCGTTCGCTGCCCCAGGCACAGGCGTTGATGAGGTTGGGAGAATGTGGCGAAGGTCTCGATACGGCCATCGACATTGACGTTCCCGATGAGGAGCTTGTGAACCGACTGACCGCGCGCCGGTTTTGCCCGAAGTGCGGAAAGGTTTTTAACGTGAAGTTCAGTCCCTCGGCAAACGGAGATGCGTGCGACGCCCCCGGTTGCGGCGGACTGCTCGAGCGGCGGTCCGATGACGAGGAAGATACGATTCGTGAGCGGTTGCGTGTGTACCACGAGACCACCAAGCCGATGATGGAATACTTGGAGAGTTTAGGGATTCTACGTACGGTTCCGGCGGCCCACGCCAGCCCGGACGACGTGTTTAAGAAAGTTGAAGAATTGCTGGAAGCCGCGGGAGCCGCGTAGCCGGTGATAGCCCTGCGTGACGAGAGCGAAATCGCGGTCCTGCGCGAGGCAAACCGCATCGTAAGCGATACGCTGGTGACCCTGGTCGGGCATATCCGGCCAGGCATTACGACGCGCGCGCTGGACGAACTGGCGGAGCAGTGCATTCGCGATGCGGGAGCAGCGCCGTCGTTTCTCGGGTATCGCGGGTATCCGAACAGCACGTGCATATCGGTCGAGGATGTCATTGTGCATGGCATCCCGGGCGAGCGCGTGCTGCGCGAAGGGCAGATTGTCAGCATTGACGTGGGCGCGTACTACCGCGGTTACCATGGCGATGCCGCCCTTACGGTAGGATGCGGTCCGGTGGACGATTTGCGCCAACGCTTGATGGACGCGACGGACCGGGCACTCTCGGCCGGGGTACAGGCGGCGCGGGCGGGCAATTACCTGGTCGACGTGTCGCGCGCCATACAGCGGATTTGCGAACGCGCGGGGTTCAGCGTGGTCCGGGATTTTGTTGGGCACGGCATCGGGCGTGAAATGCACGAACAGCCGCAGATCCCCAATTTCGACACCGGAGCGCGCGGGCCTCTGTTGCGGGACGGAATGGTGTTGGCGATTGAACCCATGGTCAATGCCGGCAAGCCCGGCGTGAAGGTACTGCGTGACGGCTGGACGGCGGTAACGGCGGACGGGAAACCGAGTGCGCATTTCGAGCACAGCATTGTGGTGCGAGACGGCGCACCGGAGATCCTGTCGGCGACACCGCGCCTGATCTGGGGTCAGCGGTGAGGGAGAGCATCCCGTACCGGCATGGCGGAAGAATCTGGGAAAGGCCTGAACGGAACGGTCACGGAAGCGTTGCCGAGCGGCGTCTTCCGGGTCGAGCTGGACAGCAAGCAGGTGGTATTGGCCCATATTGCGGGCAAGGACAGCGTACGCTTTGTACGGGTGCTTCCCGGCGATCGGGTGAAAGTGGTACTTTCGCCGTACGATCATGGCCGGGGGCGGATCGTCGAGCGGTTTCGATAGGGGCATCGCCCGGAGCGGGCGGGCCACCACTCCGAGAGGGAGAGGACAGATGAAGGTTCGTAGTTCGGTAAAAAAGATTTGTGAAAAGTGCAAGATCATCCGGCGCCATGGCCGGGTGCGGATCATCTGTGAAAATCCGCGCCACAAGCAGCGTCAAGGGTAGCCGCAAGGCACCGGACAAGGAGAACGGGTAACATGGCACGAGTAGTCGGCGTCGATTTGCCGCGCGAGAAACGCGTCGAGGCAGGTCTCACCTACATTTATGGCATTGGACCGACGCGGTCCAGGGAGATCCTCGCAGAAGCGAACATCAGCCCGGACACGCGGGTGCGTGACCTTACGGACGAAGAGGTGAGCCGTCTGTCGACGGCGATCCAGGCGAAGTTCAAGGTCGAGGGCGATCTGCGCCGCGAGGTAGCTTCGAACATCAAGCGGTTGATGGATATCAATTGTTACAAGGGTACTCGGCATAAACGCGGATTGCCGGTACGCGGGCAGCGGACGCATACGAATGCGCGCACGCGTAAGGGCAAGAAGGGCGCCGCCATCAAGAAGAAATAAAGGAGGAAGGCTACGTGGCCACGGATAAACGGAAGAGCAAAGGAAAGAAGCGGCGCACCACGCTGAATGTGACGACAGGGATGGCCCACATTCAGGCGACGTTCAACAACACCATCGTGTCGATCACGGACAATCAGGGCAATGTGGTGTCATGGTCGAGCGCGGGCCAGGTGGGTTTCTCGGGCTCGCGCAAGAGCACCTCGTTTGCGGCGCAGGTTGCGGCGGAAGCGGCCGCGCGGCGGGCACTCGAGGCGGGGCTCCGGGAAGTGCGCGTGCAGGTGAACGGCCCGGGAGCGGGCCGCGAATCGGCCATTCGCGCGATCCAGGCCGCGGGGTTGAATATCACGCTGATTCGGGATGTGACCCCCATCCCGCACAACGGGTGCCGGCCCCCGAAGCGCCGGCGCGTCTAACGAGGCATCGGGTATGCCGGGAATCCTGGACGATTTGACGGAAGTAAATGCGGTAAGAAACTGACCTCGTTGCCGGGAGGCGAAATCGAATGATAGCAAAAGACTTTGTCACACCAAAGTTCGTGAAGGCGGAAGAAGGCGCGTCGGAGCATTATGCGCGTTTTCACGTGGAGCCCTTTGAGCGGGGCTACGGCACCACCGTAGGGAATTCACTGCGGCGTGTGCTGTTGGCTTCGCTGGAAGGTTCCGCGGTAACCGCGATCCGCATTGAAGGCATCCATCACGAGTTCTCGGCCATACCAGGCGTTATGGAAGACGCGACGGACGTGGTGCTGAATTTCAAGCGGTGCCACCTTCGCCTCAACCGGGAAGAACCCATCATCTTCTCATTCAAGCACAAGGGCAGTGGACCGGTCACGGCGGGCGACGTGTTCAAGGAGCACGACATCGATGTGTTCAACCCCGACCTGGTGGTATTCACGTTGACGTCGGATTCGACGAGCATCGAGATGGAGATCAAGGTTGCGCGCGGCCGGGGCTACGTGACGGCGGAAAACTTCGAGCTCGAGCATGCGCCACTGGGCACGGTCTACCTGGATGCGAATTTCTCGCCGGTCACGCGGGTGAACTTCCTGGTGGAAGACGCACGCGTGGGCCAGCGGACGGATTACGACCGCTTGATCCTCGAGCTTTGGACGAATGGCTCGCTCAGCCCGGAGAAGGCGCTCGAGGAAGCGTCAAGCCTGTTGATCGAGCATTTGAAAATCTTCGTGCAGCAGCCGCAGGAGGCGGAGCAGGACGCCGCGGGCGGCGGGGTCGAGGACCCCGAGCTTGCGCGGAAGCTGTCCCGCCCGGTCGAGGAATTGGAACTGAGCGTGCGCGCCGCCAATTGCCTGAAAGCCGCGGGAATCAAGACGATTGGCGACTTGGTGAAGCGTTCGGAAGCGGAAATGCTCCGGTTCCATAACTTCGGCAAGAAGTCGTTGGACGAGATTCGCAGCATCCTCGAAACCATGGATTTGCATTTGGGCATGGGAAGCAGCGAAGATGCGGAAGAGGCCGAGGACATCGAGGAGCCGGGCAAAACTACCTAACGGGGTGCCGTTTCAGGTACAATCGGGAAAGATCGGGTGGGGCTTGGAGCGCCCCGGAGAACTGGAAGAGGAATAGGAATCGTTATCATGAGGCATCGTAAAGCAGGTAGACGGCTCGGCCGCACCACGGCGCACCGCAAAGCTACCATGAAGAATATGGCCGTGGCCCTCTTTACTCATAACGCCATCGAGACCACGCTGGCGAAGTCGAAAGAGCTGCGCGGGTTCGCCGAGCCGCTAATTACCATGGCCAAGAAGGACACGGTGTACAACCGGCGGCGGGCGTTTGCGGCGTTGCGCGACAAGAGTGCGGTCAGCCGGCTGTTCAACGAGATTGGCCCGGCCTTTGCGGAGCGCCCGGGGGGCTACACGCGCATACTGCGCCTGGGCAACCGCTTGGGGGATGCATCGTCAATGGCGCGCATCGAGCTGGTCGGATTGGGCGAATACGAGGAAGAGGAGTAGCGCCACCGTTCGTTTCTTCAACGCACAGGAGCCGGCCGAAATGACCGCTCCTGTGCGTTTTTCTTGTTGACGGGCGCGGGGAACGGGGCTGCTGCATGCGGAAGCTACGCCGCGCCCCGGGAGCTTGATATAATCACGCCCTATGGCCAAGAACTGGAAATCGCTGGGCGACATTTCGGAACGCGAGCTGACGCCTATGCTGCGCCAGTACCTCGCGGCGAAGGCCGAGAGCGGCGATTCGCTTCTCTTCTTTCGCATGGGCGATTTCTATGAGCTGTTCTTCGAAGATGCCATAGAAGCCTCCGAACTTCTCGGGCTGACCCTCACATCGCGCGACGGAACGGACAAAGCAGCGCGAATCCCGATGGCGGGTGTGCCGGTGCGCGCGGTCGACGGCTACCTTGCCCGGGCCATTCAGGCGGGGCGTACGGTGACCATCTGCGACCAGGTCGAGGACCCGCGGGAGGCCAAAGGGGTGGTGCGGCGCGCGGTGACCCGCACGGTCACGCCGGGCACGGTACTCGAGCCCGGCCTCCTTGATGCCGCGTCCAACAATTACCTCGCCGCGTTTGCTTTTACGGGGACGTCGGCGGGCCTGGCCCTGGCTGACGTGTCGACCGGGGAATTGCTTGCAACGCAGTTTGACGATGCCGCGTCGAAGACCCTGCTCGACGAGTTGACCCGCATGGCGCCGGTTGAAGTCCTCTTCCCGGAGGGTGGTGATGCGCGTACCCTCGCGGAGTTGCGGAATCAATTCGAGGGCATGCGGTTTACGGAACGCCCGCGCGACGATTTCGACGCGAAGTATGCGCGCGACCTGATTCTGGACGAATTCGGCTTGAGCACCCTGAAAGGGCTCGAACTCGAGGATGCTCCGGAGGCAACGGGCTGCGCAGGGGCGGTTCTCGCCTATCTTCGGGCAACGCAGCGTGATGGCGTGCCCCATCTCCGCCCTCCCCGGCGTTACAGTCCGTCGAGCTTCGTGGTAATCGACGGCAATACCCAGCGCAACCTCGAACTGGTCGAATCGCTGCGCGACAAGTCGCGCCGGGGGACCCTGATTGCCACCCTCGATCGCACGCGCACCAGTATGGGCGGCCGCAAACTGCGGCATTGGCTTCTTCATCCGCTGCTCGAGGTGGCGCCAATCCGGGCGCGGCTCGATGCGGTCGAGGCGCTGTTCGCCGATGCGCCGCTCCGGCTGCGGCTGGCCGAAACCCTCAAGGGCGTGGCGGACATCGAGCGCCTTCTTGGAAGGCTGACCTCGCGCACGGGCAATGCCCGGGACGTGAAAGCCCTGGGCGAGTCGCTGTCGTGCATTCCGGATATCCGCGGGGTCCTCGCCGGGTGCGCGGAGACGCTGCTCCGGGAGGTCCATGACGGGATGGACGAATTGCGCGACCTGGCACAGACCATTGCCGATGCCATCGTGGACGAGCCGCCGGTCCCGCTTAACGAAGGGCGGATCATCAAGGACGGCTGCAATCCTGAACTCGACCGCATCCGGGATTTGGTGCGTGGGGGACGCGACTGGATAGCGAGCCTTCAACGGCAGGAGAGCGAGCGCACGGGGATTCCCAATCTCAAGGTGGGCTACAACAAGGTGTTCGGCTATTACATCGAGGTTGCGAAAGCCCACACGGCCAAGGTGCCGGAGACCTATCAGCGGAAACAGACCCTGGTCAATGCGGAACGCTATATCACGCCCGAGCTGAAAGCGCGCGAGGAAGAGATCGTCAGCGCTCAGGAGCGCATGAACGACCTCGAGTACGAGTTGTTTTGTGGATTGCGCGACGACATTTGCCGTCAGGCGGGGAGAATCCAGGCGACGGCGGATGCCGTGGCGGTTCTGGATGCCCTGTTATCGCTGGCGGATACGGCGGCGGCGAGGAACTACTGCAAACCCATGCTTGACGAGTCCGATTGCATACTGGTGCGCGATGGACGCCATCCGGTGGTCGAGGACCTCATGCCCCAGGGTAAGTTCGTGCCTAACGACACGGTGCTCGAGCCAGGCGAGGCGTTTTTGCACATTGTGACGGGCCCCAATATGGCGGGGAAATCGACCTATCTCCGGCAAGTGGCTCTCATTACGCTTATGGCGCAGATGGGCAGTTTCGTCCCCGCTGCCGAGGCCCGAATCGGCGTGGTGGACCGGATCTTCACGCGTGTTGGCGCCAGCGATAACCTGGTGCGTGGCGAAAGCACGTTTATGGTCGAGATGATCGAGAGCGCGGCGATCCTGAATTTGGCAACCGAACGCAGCCTCATCGTGCTGGACGAGATCGGCCGGGGCACCAGCACCTTCGACGGCATCAGCATCGCGTGGTCTGTCGCCGAATACATTCACGACAACATCCGCGCGAAAACCCTGTTCGCGACGCACTACCACGAACTGACGGAGCTTGCGACAAAGCTCGATCGCGTCAAGAACCTCAACGTAGCGGTGCGCGAGTGGTCGGGCAAGGTGATCTTCCTGTACCGGATAGTCGAAGGTGGCGCCGACCACAGCTACGGCATTCAGGTGGCGAAACTGGCGGGTCTGCCCAAGGCCGTTATCGAGCGCGCCCACGAAATCCTCGCTGCCCTCGAATCTGGCAGCACCGCCAACATCGGCTTGCCCCAGCAATTGCAGCTCTTTGCGCCCCAATCCTCCGCCGCACCGAAACCCAGCGAGCTCGAAAAAGAGTTGCGCCAAATTAACCCCGACGACCTTAGCCCCCGCGAAGCCCAGGAATTGCTCTACCACCTCAAACAACTCGCGGGAGAACAGGACGCATAGGAGCTGCCGCGCCCGTCGGACATTACCCACAGCCAATTCCCAACTTCCCC
>CAZFOG010000331.1:0-7413 GCA_964520685.1 uncultured Nitrospiraceae bacterium
TCAGATGCGCACACGGAGGCAGCATGCCGGATGACGCAGCCGCCGGGCCTGCCCGCGAAACACCAGCCGGGCCAGTGCCAGGACCCCCTCCGCGGTCCCTGAAGCGCCTGGCCATTCGCGGGTCCGTCTGGACGTTTATCGGCTACGGGGTCGCCCAGGTCATCCGCCTCGGCGGGAATCTGGTCCTGACCCGACTGCTGTTTCCGGAGGCCTTCGGTGTCATGGCCCTTGTCAACGTGTTCTTGCAGGGCTTGGCCATGTTCAGCGATCTGGGGCTTGCACCGAGCATCGTGCAGAGCCCGCGTGGGGAAGACCCCGGCTATTTGCGAACCGCATGGACGATACAGGTTATCCGAGGCATCGCGCTTTGGTGCGGCGCGTTGGCCGTAAGCTTTCCGGCTGCCCGCTTCTACGACGAGCCTGCGCTGGCGCGATTCCTGCCGGTGGCGGGATTCACGTTATTGTTTGCCGGTCTTGAATCCACCAATTTTCACCTCTTACAGCGCCATTTGAACGTCGTGATGCAGACCGTTTTGAGTATAGGTCTCCAAGTCGTGGGATTGACTGTAAGTATGGCAGGGGCACTCGTTTGGCGTGCGGGCGTCGAGGTGCGCAATATCGAGGGTATCCTGCGGGTCGTATCCGAGGCGTCTCCTGGCGCGGGAGACATGCTCGACCCTTCCTATCTCTGGGGCGGGATTTGGGCGTTGATTATCGGCACGCTTACCGCTCGCGCCCTGCAGACGGTAGTGACCCATCTGCTGCCTGGGCCTCGCATGGGATTCACCTTTGACAAGCAGCATGCTCACGAGATGATACATTTCGGAAAATGGATCTTTCTGGCCACCCTCTTTTCGTTCTTGGTCCACTACTGCGACCGGCTCGTGCTCGCGAAATTCATGGATAGCGCTCGACTGGGCGTATATAGCATCGGAATGATGTTTCCCCTTGCAATGCTCGAGGTCTTGCGTGGTATAGGCAGCCGCGTACTTTTCCCGGTCTATGCCGAGTTGGCCCGCGAACGGCCCGAGAATCTGAGAAGCCGCATGCTTCGCGCACGGTTCCTCTTAGCGTGCGTGACGCTTCCCGTACTTTGGGTGATGGTGATTCTAGGACCGGAAATCATTGATGTGTTCTACGATGAGCGATATTCCGAGGCGGGCATTTTCGTGCAATTACTGGCCGGTGGCACTGTATTTACCGCATTGACGGCGCCGGTAGGAAATATTCTGCTTTCAGTGGGAAACTCATTCCGGCATTTTCTGGTCTTGCTGGGCCGATCTGTGCTGTTTCTGGGGGCCGTTGCAGTGGGGGGGTACTTCTACGGAACCTACGGCATCATTTTGGGTGTGGTCATTGCCCCCGCCTTGAATTACCCCATCCTGGCTGGGCTCACGCGGAAGTATGGCGCTTGGACCCCCGGATTCGATGCTGCCTGTATAGCCGTATCCGTTGCAGTTGTGCTCGCCGGCCTTGCGATGAAGTCCGCAATCCTATAATGGTCGGAGACATTCGGATTGTCGCGAGACCGATTTCAGATTGCCGGATGCCTGGGTGTCCCGTGGTCTCAGCTCTCTGGCTGCTGGGCCCTCCGGGCACGTGCATATCCACGCACGGCTTCCCACCGGTTCTTGCGTGAACGGGTATGCCACGGTCAAAGTGCGACAATCGCTGCAAATACCGTCAGTGCCTGCTCTTTTCCGGCTGAGATTGCTGCGGCCGGGTCGCGTCTCTCGATCTGCTCATGTACGGGAATGCGTCGGCAGGTGTGTCACATGAAACGGTCCGTGACTGGCATCAGCTTGCGCATCACGCGCGTCGACAAGGTCACAAGCGGGCCCACGTATGGAAAGGCAGCGGCGCGGGATGAGAGCGGAATTGGAAAACTGCGTTCTTTGGCAAACCGAACGATTTCGCGCAAGAGAGGTTCCTTGCTCTGAAGCAGCTGGGTGAAGAACTGCGTCCGATGGCGCCTGTAGGTGTCAAGGTCGAATGCCTTCGCGTAAAGTTCGAGATATCCGGCGATTTCCAACGTGGCCAAGGTCCGCAGGCATTTGAAACATGCCGAGCAGTTTGTGTAGCCGCTCGTATTCTTGTCTTCTGCACACACGTCGAGCGTTCCATAGGAGTCAGTGATCTCGGCAACGCGCAGTGTTTTCTCAACTCGGGTGTATTCGCTGCCGGTGGAGAATGCGTCAAGGGTCTCCGTGGAAAGCAGTGGCAGGGTGATACAATCGGTGTAGCTTATGGCGTCGGCCTGGCCAATAAAGACATCGGCGTAGTCATGTGACGATGCATACAGATAACGGCCTATGCCCTCTTGCAGAAGAAGAGCTACTGATGCATTCCGCAGGGTATGGGTCTGCAGGAAGTCCAGTTGCCCACCGTAGAAGGCATCAACATTGGAGTTTACCATCAGGAACGGAAGGCCAAGAAGGTCCGCGGCAGGCAGGAGACGCCGGTATCGTTCCTGAAACAATTCTTCGCCGCGGCTCTCCTCTCCATGGGAGCCCACGTTATTGAAAAGGAGATGGGTGACTCTAAACCCATCGGAAATGGATGAGTAATGATGGTCTGCCAGAACACAATACGAATCGATTCCGCCCGAGAACCCCGTCGCCACGCCTGACGCCGCTCTCAGTTTACCCCCATGGACATCCTTTGCACAGATCTTTACCGGACGAAGTGCTGGCATCACATGCCGCAGCACGCTTTGGAGGGGGCCCGAAAGGTTATAGAAGAGCCTCTCGGAAACCGTACCGCCAAGATGGATGTCCTCTCCGCTTGACATTGCCGGAATGAGCAGCGCTGCGCACGGAGCGTCAAGTGATTCCGACACCAAATCGCGAAATCTGTTATGCACGCTATACCAGAGAGTGTCATCGCCTTTGGCGGATTCTACGGAAACGCGATAGACAGTATGGTTGTGTTCCTGTGTAATTTGAGCGGCGCTGATCTTCATCGCAGTAGTTCACCTGGCCAAGCGTAACCGGAAGCCCACAGTTTCAGATGGAATGGTTCTCGACACGCGAGCCTATGAGAATCCGGGGCATGCTGTCAAACCAGACGCTGTTTCTGATACTTCTTGAGACAGCTCCCAATGTGGCTTGACATGCCAGTTCAAAGCATGTCAAGTCGTTGACATCTCCAGAGGCCGCCGACTATTCTCATGCCCTTAGGTGCCGGGCGATTCTGTTCCCGATTTGACAGGGTGGGTAGAAAGCCTCGGCTGTAACTCAGAAATGCAATCGAGGATATGGTAAGTGGCTGAGTCTGGAAAATCGGGCTCTGAACCGCACTACGGTGCCATGTCAGTGGTCGTTTGCGGGTCCTTTGGTTTTCTGAACGCTGGCGACGAGGCCGTGCCATTGGCGGTGGCGGACATTGCTGACGATATTGGCCTGTCCATCAAACTTGCCAAGCTGAGCCGATGGGAGTCCACACCGGACCCGAGTGTCCTCGATCTGGGGCCTGCGCATGAAAGCAAACGCAGGGATTTTTCTCATTCCGCGGTTCTGTACGCGGGGGGGGGCATCATTGATGCTTCACCCAATTGTGTTCTGCGCCGCTGTCATGGTCACATTCGTGAGATGCATCCCCGAAGCGTATCGGCACTCGCCGTCAGCGTCGAAAGTGGAGTTCGTTACTCATGGATGACCAAGAGGAAGCTGATGCGTTATCTCGGGGACATGTCCCATATCAGTGTCCGAGATGCCGTTTCACATGATTCCTTAATGGAGATTCTGGGTCGAAAGGATGTAGAAGTTGCGGGAGATCTTGTCCTGTCGATGCGGGCGGCGGAGCCGCATGGTCTCGCATTGCCGGAAAGACCTTTCGTTGCCGTGACCGTTGCGCCGGTGTGGGCACATGAGCCAGACTGGCGCAACTGGATGGCGCGGGAGCTCGCTACTCTCGCGGATGAGTTGGATCTTTCTGTGTTTTTCGTTCCCTGCTCTCCCAATGAGAAAGGGGACTTACTGGAACACGAAGCCGTGGCCCAGATGACCCGCGCCCTCACCGGCAAAGATGTACGCATCTGCCGGGACACTGGTGGTGACCCCAGAAAACTGGCCGGGATTTATGCCCGTGCATCCTTAACCGTCGGGCTTCGGTTACACGCGTGCATCATGTCCTGGGCCCAGCGGACACCCTTTGCCGGTATCGCGTACCATCCCAAGCTCGCAGGTTTTGCCCAGACGGCTCGTGTCTCGAACTGGCTTGTTCCCCGAGAGCTTCCTTCACAGCAAGCGCCAGGAGCCTATGGATATGCCTGGACCCAGTTGGGTCTGCGTAAGGACGCGCTTTTAATCGCGGCCCGCGAGGCCATGAGCAGCCCGACTTTCGAGGTGTTGGATACGTTCAAGCAGACTCAGCGGCGCATGCTGCGGCGCATTCTTGTCGGCGACTAAGACTGGATGCAGAATGTCGGGGGGGGCGCGGTCGGAATACTGGCATAAGAGACGAGGTTTTATCCGGGAAGGACGAGGAGCGCGAAGGGCCGGCATGACCATACGGAGACGGTATTACTTTACGGAATCGGTCCGGGCAAGGTGGGATTATGAGAATCACGTTTGTGCTGCCGACCGTTGATATGGGCGGGGGGTGCCGTGTGTTAGCCCTTTATGCTCAACGGCTCGCTCGGAAAGGACATCAGATCCACGTCGTAGTGCCGCCGAGGAGGAAACCTTCCCTGCGCGCCAGGTTCGAGGCCTGTCTGCGGGGCGAGAGTCCGTTCGCTTTCCCCCGGGTTCTGCCTTCCCATTTTGACCTATGCGAAGTGCCTATCCATGTCTTACGTGAAAACCGGCCGGTAGCTGATCAAGATGTCCCAGATGCAGATGTCATTGTATCTACATTCTGGACGTGCGCGGAGTGGATCCGCGACTTCCCGCCCGGCAAGGGGGCCAAGGTCCTGTTTGCTCAAGGGTTTGAGATCGGCGGCAATATGCCGGACGATCGCATTCGCGGAGCATGGATGCTTCCCATGCATAAGATCGTCATAAGCCGTTGGCTTGCCGATATCGCGGCCAATGAATTCGGCGACAATGACATCTCCATTATCCCTAATGGCGTCGATCTTGACCAGTTCTATGTAGAGGAGCGGGGCAAGCAATCGCGCCTCACCGTGGGATATGTATACTCGACAACGCGCTGCAAACGGTGCGATCTCATTTTCGCCGCTATTGAACGAGCTCGTGTATTCATCCCCGAATTGCGGATTATTTCCTTTGGAACTGCGCTCCCCATTCCCGAGGTACCGTTCCCTGCAGACGCCGAATATGCACGATTGCCTGAGCAGGCAAGCCTCCGCGGTTTTTACGGCTCCTGTGATGTCTGGCTTCACGCCAGTGAGGCTGAGGGGTTTGGCCTGCCCATTCTCGAGGCTATGGCCTGCAGAACCCCGGTGATAGCAACTCCGGCCGGAGCGGCGCCGGAACTGCTTGCCGACGGAGGCGGCCTGCTCATCGAACACAACAATCCCGAGGCAATGGCCGCCGCGATTCTTCGCATTGCAGAATTGCCCGACAAGGAGTGGCGCGAAATATCACGTTTGGCGCGGAGTACGGCCGAACGGTATACGTGGTATGATGCGGTCGAGAAATTCGAGGCCGCTTTGCAGCGGGCCGTTCAACGCTCCCGCGAGGCGAATAACGTGGAAATCTGAATTCTGATGCATGCTACCCACAGCGGAAATGCTTTGGTCGGGATCGCCCTCTGGGGCTGGATTCCGTTCGTCTTTCTGGTTTTCGCACTGCTCCCACCCCGGCGTGCAGCGCTGCTCTGTTTCCTGGCGGCGTGGATGTTCCTGCCCTGCGGCGGGTACGAAATCCAGGCCTTCCCGGAATACGACAAGACATCCGCTGCATGCGTGGGAATTCTGTTTAGCGCACTGGTCTTTGATACAGGGCGAATTACCCGGCTAAAGCCCCACTGGCTTGATCTTTTTCCTGTATTGTATTGCGTAGTTCCTTTTTTTTCGTCGCTGTCAAACAATCTCGGCGTATACGATGGTCTTTCCGGCCTGGCTGGGGGCGTCATGAGTTGGCTTTTCCCCTATTTGATTGGCCGACTGTATTTCTCCGACCTTCAAGGTATGCGCGAGTTGGTGCTGGGAATCTTCATTGCCGGCATCATCTACATGCCGTTCTGTCTATGGGAAATGCGCATGAGTCCTAATCTGCATTATTACGTCTATGGCTTTCAGCAGGTCAAATTCTGGCAGACATACCGCGGGAGTGGTTTTCGCCCGCAGGTGTTCATGTCCAACGGCTTGATGCTTTCGCTGTTTATGGGATTCACGGCTTTGAGCGGCTTAGGGCTCTGGATTTCCAGGGCGAAGGCGGTCTTTCTCGGATTACCTCTTTGGATATTTGTTGTGGCTCTCGCGGTGACGACAGTGTTGTGCAGATCAGTAGGAGCAACAATCCTGTTTTTTGTTGGAATAGGCTCCTTGTTGGTGATCAAACACTTAAGAACCAGTGCGCCCGTCCTTCTAATCGCGTCGATTACGGTTGTCTATATTATTGTACGCGGTGGGGGCCTTTGGTCAGGTATGGAATTGGTCGATATGGCTTCGGCGACGGTGGGGGAGGTGAGGGCCGCATCCCTTCAGACCCGCATTGTGAACGAGACCGTGCTTGCAGAACGAGCGCGTGAACGGCTCTTACTTGGATGGCGCGGCTGGGGCCGTAACCGTCCAATGGACGAGCATAGCATCACGGATGGCTACTGGATAATTGTGTTCGGTGTTGGTGGGGTTTTGGGACTGGCGGGATTTGTGGGAACAATTCTGGGCCCTGCTTTGCTTCTTACATATCGAATTCCTGGGAAGTACTGGACTAATCCGGCAATAGTATCGGCGGCTGTCGGATCTTTGATACTTTGTCTGTGGATGGTGGACAATATTGCAAATGCCATGTTCAATCCCGTCTACCTTGTGACAGCGGGGGGGCTTGCGGCCTTAAAGGTGGTGAAGGTAACCCAGATACAAAACGTTCAGGCTCGATCAATAAGACTCGAAGCTCCCGCTGTGTTGGCCGCGGAATCCCGGCCGACAGGAAAGTATGCAGTCAATCCGAATGTTCTGGATAGATAGATGAGCGACTCGGCAACCCCAACACCAGATTTGGAGCGTTTGGCAAGGAAGCCCGGGCATTCGAGCTGGGTAACCCGGCAACGGGATTCTTGAGATTTCTGCTAAATCCGGTTTCTTTGATAATCGCATCTCAACCACTTACAATAATGAGACTTGTTGCGGATTCACTTGTTGTGGGCGGACCGAGGTGGCCAAAGAAAGAGAGCATATTCTATGTCAACTCTCAGGAGAATTCTTGCAGGCGCCAGAGTGCGTATGATGCGCTGCGTATTCCGACGATTCCGCCCTGTTGTTCCGAAGGAAGGCGCCCGGTAGTT
>CAZFOG010000332.1:0-7392 GCA_964520685.1 uncultured Nitrospiraceae bacterium
GAAGAGGCCGTCCGGTCGCTCGAAGGCGTTGAAGAAGTGACCTCGACCGCGCGCGAAGGCAACGGTAGCGTGATGGTGGAACTGCTCCTGGGGGAAGACGTGAACCGGCTTGGCCAGGAGATCAAGAGCGAGGTCGACCGGATCGTGACGTTTCCGGAGGAGGCCGAGGAACCGGAGGTCCGGATTGACGCGCACCGCCGCGACGTGATCGAGGTGGTGGTGTACGGCGATGCGCCCGACACCACGCTCCACCAGGTGGCCGAACAAGTGCGCGACTGGCTGCTTCAGTCGCCGGACATCACGCAGGTGGACCTGGAAGGCACGCCGCCCCTGGAGATCGGCATTGAGATCTCGCAGGAGAATCTCCGCCGGTATCAGACGACGCCGGAGGAGATCGCGCGGACCCTGGCGAACGCGTCGATCGATCTTCCCGGGGGCGGCTTGAAAACGGATGCGGGCGAGATTCTGCTGCGCCTGAAAGAGCGGCGCGATTACGGGCGCCAATTCGCGGAAGTGCCCGTGGTCACCACCGAACTGGGCAGCCAGGTCCTCTTGAAGGACATTGCCCATATCGACGACAGTTTTGCCGACACGGACCGCTATTCCAAGTTCAACGGCAAGCGTTCGGTGCATCTCGAAGTGTACCGCGTCGGGGAGGAGACGCCCATGCGGGTGGCGGACGCGGTGCACCGGCTGCTGGAGGAGTACCAGCCGTATCTTCCGCCAGGAATCCAAACCTCGACCCACCATGACCGCTCGGAGACCTACCGCCAGCGCGTGGAACTGCTGGTCAAGAACGGGGTCCTGGGGCTGGTGCTGGTGCTGGTGCTGCTTGGCGTGTTTCTGGAAGCGCGCCTGGCGTTCTGGGTCATGATGGGCGTGCCGGTGTCGTTCATGGGCTCTTTTTTGTTTCTTCCCGCGGGCGACGTGACGGTCAACATGATGTCGCTGTTCGGCTTTATCATTGCGTTGGGGATCGTAGTAGACACCAATATTGTGGTCGGCGAGAACATCTACTATTACCATCAGGAAGGCTTGCCGTTTATCGAAGCGGCGATTCGTGGCACGCGCGAAGTCGCGTCGCCGGTAGTCTTCAGCGTGCTGACGAATATTGTGGGATTCGTGCCCATTTATTTCATCCCGGGCTATGTTGGCAAGACGTTTCAGATGATCCCCGTGGTGGTGTGCGTGGTTTTTGTGATCTCGCTGATCGAGAGCCTGTACGTTCTGCCCTCGCAGCTCGGGCATCATCAGGACCGGGCGAGGAAGGGCATCAAGCGCTGGCTGCACGGGAAACAACAGGCGTTCAGCCGCCGATTCCTGCACTGGGTGCGCGACTATTACGGTCCGGCACTGGAATATGCGCTGCGGCACCGGTACATCACGATCGCGGTGGGTATTGGCGCGCTTGCGCTGAGCCTGTCGTATGCCTTGAGCGGCCGGATGGGCTTTCAGCAGTTTCCCATCATCGAATCGGACTATGCCGACGCGCAGGTGGTCTTGCCGTACGGCTCACCGGTTGCGAAGACCGAAGCCATCATGGACCGCCTTCAGGCGGGTGCGGAAAAGGTCATTGCGGAGTCGGGCCATCCGGAACTGGTGGTGTCGATCACGGCCGACATTGGCAGGACGGGCAGCCACACGGGGCGGATGCGCGTCGAGCTTGCCGAACCCGATATCCGCGAAACGATCATGAGCACATCCGAGTTCACGCAACGGTGGCGCGCGGCCGTGGGAGAGGTTCCGGGCGTGGAATACCTGCGGTTCTCCTCGGATTCCGGCGGGCCGGGAAGCTGGGGCCGGCCGCTGGCTATTGAACTCAGCCACCGCAACATTGACATGCTCGAACGGGCAAGCGGCGAACTGGCCGAAATCCTCGCGACCTACCCCGGCGTGGACGACGTGGACGACGGATTCCAGCCCGGCAAGGAACAGCTCGACTTTACGTTGAAGCCGGAAGGGAAGAGCCTGGGGCTGACGCCGCGCGATGTTGCCCGGCAGGTGCGGTATGCGTTCTATGGGGCCGAGGTGTTGCGACAGCAGCGGGGCCGGAACGAGATCAAGGTGATGGTGCGCCTGCCGGAGGTCGAACGGTCGTCGGAGCATACGATTCAATCGCTCATGATCCGGACGCCCACGGGCGCCTATGTGCCGTTCCGCGAAATCGCCGAGATCAACCGCGGGCGCGCCTACACCACCATCGACCGCCGCAACGGACGCCGGGTGGTCGAGGTCTCGGCCGACATCATGCCGCGCAGCCGCGCCGGAGAGGTGCTCACCGACCTTCAGGAGAACGTGCTGCCCCAATTCCTGCACGAACATCCGGGGCTCTCGTATTCGTTTGAAGGGCACCAGGCGGAGATCCGCGAGAGCATGGGAAGCCTGAAAATCACCTTCATTCTGGCCCTGATGGCGATCTACGCGATGCTGGCCATTCCGTTCCGGAGCTACACCCAGCCGCTGGTGGTCATGCTCAGCATCCCCTTCGGCATTGTGGGGGCGTTTCTGGGCCACCTCATCATGGGGTACGACCTGTCGATTCCAAGCATGTTCGGCATTGTGGCGCTGGCGGGGGTCGTGGTGAACGACGCACTGGTGATGATCGACTCCGCAAACTTTCGCGAACGCGAGGAGGGCCTGTCGCACCACGACGCGATTCACTCCGCGGCGGTACAGCGTTTTCGGCCGATTATGCTGACTACGCTGACGACGTTCGGGGGTCTGGCGCCGATGATTTTCGAGACGTCGCGGCAAGCGAAATTCCTAATTCCGATGGCCCTTTCCTTGGGATTTGGCATTCTGTTCGGGACGGCGGTGACCCTGGTCATCGTGCCGGCAATGTACTTGGGGATTGACGACGCGCGGCGTTTCGTCACCCGTGCCGGCCGCGCGGTCGTGCCGGGTGGAAACCCTCGCAAGCCCAAGGAACTTACCCCCGCGAAGTGACCACGATGAGGCGGTTTCGGCCCGGTACCCGATGAAATACCCCGCGCATTTGGCCTGTTCCTACCCGTATACTAGGGCCACATGAGTCCATCCACCGAGTATCGAGGGTTTCAGGAGTATCCATGAGCACAGTAGGCAGTAGCGAGTGCCCGTTGCGGGTGGCGATTATCGGGAGCGGTCCCAGCGGGTTCTACGCCGCGGAGTCGTTGTACAAAGCGAATATCCCCGTGCGGATCGATATGTTCGACCGGTTGCCCACGCCGTTCGGGCTGGTCCGCGGCGGCGTTGCTCCCGACCATCAGAAGATCAAGACGGTGACGCGCGTCTTCGACCGCATCGCGGCCAACGAAGGGTTTCAGTTCTTCGGCAACGTGTGCATCGGCCGCGATATCACCGTCGTTGAGCTGAGAGCATTCTACGATGCCGTGCTCTTCGCGTGCGGCGCCGAGACCGATCGCCGTCTCGGAATTCCGGGTGAAGCGCTCCCCGGCAGCCACACCGCCACCGAGTTCGTGGGCTGGTACAACGGCCATCCCGATTTCTGCGACCGCACCTTCGACCTGTCCGCCGAAGTTGCGGTGATCATCGGGCAGGGGAACGTCGCGGTAGACGTCTGCCGCATCCTCTCGAAGACCGTCAACGAGCTGAAAGACACCGACATCGCGCAACACGCGTTCGAAGCGCTGGCCGCGAGCAGGATCAAGCAGGTGCACATCATCGGCCGCCGCGGGCCGGTCCAGGCGAAGTTCACGTCGCAAGAGCTGCGCGAACTCGGGGCGCTCGAGGCGTGCGCGCCGGTGGTCGAGGCCGCGGAGCTCGAACTCGACCCCGCCAGCCAGGCCGAGCTCGACGACCCCAACAACAAACACAGCCAGAAGAACTACGCCATTTTGCGCGGTTTCGCCGAGCGTTCACCGGGCGATGTGCCCAAACAGTGCCATATCCGGTTTCTGCGCAGTCCCATCGAGGTCCGCGGCGCGGAGCGCGTCGAGTCGGTTGTGCTCGAGAGAAACGCCCTCGACGGCGAACCCTTCAATCTATATGCACGCGGTACTGGTGAGAAGGAGGAACTTCCCTGCGGGCTGGTTTTCCGCAGCGTGGGCTACCGGGGTATCGCTATTGCCGGCGTGCCGTTTGATGAAAAGCGCGGCGTGATTCCCAACGTCCAGGGCCGTATTGTCGAAAGCGGGAGCCCCATCCCCGGTCTGTATGCGGCGGGGTGGATCAAGCGCGGCCCCAGCGGCATCATCGGCACCAACAAGCCCGACAGCGCGGAGACGGTCAAGGCCTTACTCGAGGACATGCCCTTCTTGCCGCCCTGTCCGCGGCGCGATTCGGCCGGGATGGCACGGCTGCTCGCCGAGCGGGGCGTGCGCGCGGTGACCTATGCCGATTGGCAGGCCATAGACGCCGTCGAGGTCGCCCGCGGTCAAACGGCCGGCAAACCGCGCGAGAAGTTCACCCGCCTGGCCGAATTCCTCGCGGTGTTCGAGAAGTAAAGGAGAATGGCGTTATTTCGCCGGCCGGAAATGTAGAAGAGGCTGCCAGCCTCTTCATTCCCGGAATGAATCATGGGCGGGCTGCTCATAACACGCCGAGGACCGTGTCGGAGTTAGGGGAATCATCTGTCTCAGTCCATCCAGTTTACTCGGTCCCTCTTGTCCATTTCCGAATCCATCATGCGCAAGATGCGCATGGCACCTCGAAGCCCGTGTACGCAACGGCATTGAAACCGCGCGAGCGGTGCAGACCCAGTGCACCTAGCCGGCTAATCGCGCTGGGGCGCGTGGAACCCGAACCCGAGCACCCGGAGGAACGAAATGTTGGCGACCCAGCCCAGCAGGAATAGGGGTTTGTAGTACCAGAGCAGGATGAGGAGGGAAATGGGGGCCACGTAGGAGTGGACCGCGTCGTAGATCAGACTGGCCCATCGCGAGGGCGTTCTGCGGTAAAGATAGGCGAGCCAGGCGGCTTCCGGCAGGATGGCAAGCAGCACGAACAGGCCCCAATTCGCCTGCGGTTTCGTAAACTGCCAGTACATCGCCAGCGCGCCGAGGAAAAACACGGCCGCCTCGATACGCAGAAACGCCCGCAACGCAATCTGGCTCTCGGGCGAGGCCACGAACAGCCCCTTGAATTTCGTCCACATCGTCGTGCCTTTCCGCGGGGTTGAACGGTGCTAATCGGGAAGTACAAGCCTCCGCGTGAGCTTGACGGCAATTCCAATTACAAACGCAATCGCCCCAAACTTGATCGCCGTGAAGCCCGGCGAGGTGTAGCCCAGCACCATGGCCGCGCCGCCGCACACCATCGCCAGCATTCCGCCTCCGCCGCCAATCAATTCGATCGCCTTGAGCACTTCCCGCATGGGCATATCCTCGATGATTGCCGCCATTTCCTCCCGCACACTATAGCAAAATTCTTCTCCACGCCGGGAGACGGGCCGCGTAAACGGCCCGGGGGAGAAGTTCAGACTGCCCGATAACGCCACGTCGCAGGATGAAGGTGTCTCCGCAGACCATCCGGCGGTTCGGCCTGGTAGATTGGGCAGTTTCGAGTGCACTACAATAGGTCGCGAAGCAACTGGCAACAAGGAACGCGCCCGTGCATGACATTACCGTCCTGACTCTGATACCCAATGCTGGGGATCGTTTGGCCCGGTGTCTCGAAAGCGTGCAATGGGCCAACGACATCTTCTGTGTGGTTGATCCGAAGACCACGGACGGCTCCGACGCCGTTGCCCGACACTATACGGACCATGTCGTGGTTCACGAATACGTAAACGCGGCCACCCAGCGCAATTGGGCCATCCCCCAGATCACCACCGAGTGGACCCTGGTGCTCGACGCCGACGAATGGGTGTCGCCCGAGCTGGCCGAGCGCATTCAGCAGATCATTCAAGACCCCGGCGGTTGCGACGGCTATGACGTCAAGCGCATGTCTTATTTCATGGGACGGCTGATGCGCCATTGCGGATGGGAGCGTGACTACAACGTGCGGCTCTTTCGGACGGCCAAAGGCCGCTATCTGGACCGCCGCGTGCACTCGAAGGTGGTCGTCGATGGCGCCATGGGCCGTCTTGACGAGGTGATGTACCACGACACCTATCGCGATTTCGAGGAGTATTTCCGCACCTTTCAGCGGTTCACGACGTGGGGCGCCGAGGACCTCTTCGAGAAAGGCAAACGCGCGTCGCTGTTTGACTTGACGCTGCGGCCCGCTGTGCGGTTTATCAAGATGTACATCATTCGCAGGGGGGTTCTGGACGGGTACCACGGCGCTGTACTGAGCATGCTGGGGGCGTTTTCGGTTTTTATGAAATACGCCAAGCTCTGGCGGCTGGGCCGGAGCGATGCCCAATGCCGCCCGCCCCGCGATACTTGACGAATACCACGGGAAACCGCTTCCCGCAAGGGCTGCGGTCCCGTTTTTCCAGCCACGCATGTGGAACCATTCCGCAAAACCGGCCCCCGGGGCGCGCGGTGCGGTCCGAGAATGCGCTCAGTCGCCGGCCAGCATGAGCATGGTGAAACCGGTGACATTGATGGCGGCGTGGTAGCCGGATGCGATTAGGAAGGCCCTGGGTTGCCCCTTGGGGGCGAAATGGCCGTAGCAGTAAGCAATGAAACCACCCGTAACCAATCCGGCGGGGAAGGCGTAAGGCAGATGCAGAACGGCCATGACCAGCGCCGATACGACTATGAATTTCCAGGGACGCGGCGGCCGGGGATGTTTTCCCCACATCATGATCACGTACGGGATGGTGCATTCGATAAGCGTCTCGACGAGCGGCGCGAAAATGACGATGAAGAAGAAAAGCACCAGGGGAGCTTTTGGGATGTTGTAGTCCATTTCCGATGTGCCGCCCAGAGCCCGGGCGAGGCATTCCTGCAAGGAAGCTACGGGCAATACGATGGGCCAGCGGATGAACCAGAGAACCATGAAGAATACGAGACTGTTTTGACGGTCCAGCCAGTCGAAGAATCGCATGAGCATGACGTCTCCCCTCTCCCTCGGTAGTACCGGCTGTGCACATGCAGTATAGCGGAGAATGGCCGGTAAGCAAGAGGCACTTCAGCCAGGGCAATCGCACTAAAACCAGATGGAAACCGTCAGTTCGCGGGAAGAACAGGTGCTCTCTTCGTACCCCAAGTCAGCGCATCTCTTTCCAATTCAGGCACGCGTGAGCCGGCGAGAAATGCGCGCTAATTCGCCAGAAGAAGATGTTGATGTCCGCCGGAGACGGGGGACAGCGAGCCATGAGCCCACCGGCTCACCCGTGGACGATGAAAACGAGCTGAATCCAAGACCTCGGGACAGCGCAGCATGAGCCGAGGGGCACATCCATAGACGATGAAGATGGGCTGGAGCAAAACCCTCGGGACAGCGAACCATGAGCAGCGGCTCACCCGAAGGCGATGAAAATAGAAATGACCGGTGAGGGCA
>CAZFOG010000333.1:0-7350 GCA_964520685.1 uncultured Nitrospiraceae bacterium
GAATCCATGGTTACTCATCCTTCAGCAAGGGAATCCCAGCGATCGGGTTCTTGACCAGGCGATCCTTCCCCGGGCCTTTCTCCAGCACTGCGGGAGAATGCCGCCCATTCTGCTAAACGATTTGCAGGGTAAATTGCACAGCCTTTGTTTCGCCCGGCGGCCGTCATGGTACGCGAGCGGACTGCCGTTCGCAATCCTCTCCGTGACCCGCGTTCTTCGCGTGACCGTCCCCGGCTGAACACCCATGCTCCCCACGCTCCAGCGCCTTGTACGGCATGGGTGCCACGACGGCGTCCTCACTACGCTTCCGCGCCCCTCAGATGATAATCTAGTCTCCGATACGCGTTTGTACAACTGGCTCTCAGGCTCACAATCGGAAGGTGGAGAAATCGCATGTCCCCGTTCCTCGCACTAATTCTCATGGTTGTCAATGTGGCTAAAGAAGGCTCTGTCGAGCCGGCGGGTTCGACACTGAGCGACGCACCGGAAAATGCGCCGGTTTTTCATATTCAGAATCGCAGCGACGAGCCGCTCTTGCAGCCGGAGAAGCCTTGGGAGGGCCATTGCATCAACGGGTGCACAGTGATTCGGGTGGGCGAGCGCTGGCGCATGTGGTACGCGGCATATGACCTCGATCACAAACGGGACGACGATGGCTATCTCTGCTACGCGGAGTCGGCTGACGGAAATCATTGGACGAGGCCGGACCTCGGCATCGTGGAATACAAAGGCAGCAAGAGCAACAACATTATCATTTCCGGTCCTCAAATGGGCGGCTATGCGTTCTCGGCCGTGTTTCTGGATGAGGGCAAAGACGTCAACGAGGAGTACAAGATGGTCTGGCACCGGTTCATCAGTCAGGAACCGGCGTGGTGGGTCTATGGCGGCATCTCATCCGACGGCATTCATTGGTCACTACTTCCGGAACCTATCTTCCGCATGAACTCCGACACGACAACCCCATGCATTGTGGACGGCGGCAAATACCGCCTGTATGTTCGAGTGTGGTCGGGTGGCACCTTCAGCGGTGCGCGGACGGTGGGCTACACCGAGTCCGACCATTTCGGTAATTTTCCCGAGCCTGTTGAGATCCTCCACCATGACGAGCAGGATCCCGAGGGGATGCAGTTCTATACGAGCGCGGCAACAAAGCTGAGGGACGACCTCTACGTGATGTTCCCGGCCGCGTTTTACACTAAGGAACAGACGGTGCGAAGCCATTTGGCGTGGAGCCGGGACGGCGTACATTTCACCCGCTATGGGCGCGAGCCTGTCGTGGATCTCGGCACGGCTTTCGGCACCATGGGCATCTACGTGATGCCCGGCGCGATCCCGGGCGAACTGCCGAATACATGGTGGTTCTATTACTCCGCCACCGACATTGAGCACGACGCCGATCCCGTTGGCGTCAAGGCCGGCGGCGGAATCGGGCGATTCCTGCTCGTGATGGAATGAAGACCGCCCAGGCCTTACGCAGTTTGCGTCAGTGCGCGTGACAGATACCGTGGACAGGGCAATGAGCTACAGGAGACACAGGATGAGGCGAGGTCGAATGGCGCTCGTGCTGGCGCTTGCGGTGTCTGCCGTATCCGCCCAGGCGGATTGGGAGAATGTCAACTTCGCGGGAAGCGAATCGACCTTCAGTGCGAACGAGGAGAACCGAGTTACAGGCCCTGGCAAGGCCTATGTCTGCCCGCGTCCGGACGAAGGTCCGTGGGAGGTGAGCTTCGGACTCTCGAATCATTTCGCGAATCTGCATGACGAGCAGATACGCGTGTACTCGGCCAACACCGTTACGTTTCAGGAATACAACATCTCCTCAGGCCATGCGGGGCGCAGCAGCCACGTGTGTTTCAAGTTTGAGTTGAGCGAACCGGTGGCCGCCGCCATATGGGACCTCCCGTCGCATGGGCGGCATGTGTCGCCCGGGACCCATTTCTCTGCGCGCTACAGCACGGACGGTGCCGCGTGGCGCAACGCCTACGTCTACGCCCCCGGGCCCGCGGCTGAGGTGGATCCGCCACGGGTCACCCTCACCTTCGATCCCCCTGCCCGGGAGGTGTATCTCGGTTGGTTTGCGGAAGTGCCCGAAGGACAGACAGGATATTGGAATCTAGGCAGCACAGGTACACTCACGTTCTTCCGTCCCGGGGAAACGCCGCAACTCGAGACCGAATGCGCCGCGCAACCCGATGAACCGTGTGCTGCTCTGCACGGGGAACGCGTCATTCCGAACACATTCTTCGGTACGACCACGCACGTAAGCAGTGAGAACGCAATCCACCTGATGAATGATCTGGACATGCGGACGGTCCGGATAGATTTCCCCTACGTCGGACTGGAGCCTGCTCCAGGTCAGTACAACTTCGATCCGGAGCTGTGGATCATTCGCAGCGCCGACCTCGGCCTTGAGCACGGCCTGGACCAACTCGTCGTCGTCACGAATCCCCCCCCATGGAGTCAGCTTGAGAACGGCACATTCCCTTCGGATGTGCACGCGGGCGCCTTCGAGGAGTTCATGTTCCAACTTGCGTCGAAGTACAAGGGCAAGATCACGCACTGGCAGGCCATGAATGAGCCCAATATGGCCTTGTGGAAGGAACGTTTCATCGTCTTCCTGAAGGCCTTCCACAAAGGGGTGAAGCGCGCCGATCCGGCGAACAAGGTCGTCTTGTGCGGACTTGCGGGAGATGCGCCGGCTCAACTCGACACCATCTATCGATTGGGCGGCAAGGAATACTTCGACATCCTGGGCGCACACCCGTACACGCGCCCCGCCTTGCCGGAATCGGGCGGCTACCTGCACAAAATACAGGCGCTCCACGATGTCATGACCAAGTACGGCGACGACAAGCCCCTCTGGGTGACGGAAATGGGATGGAACGGCGTTGAAGCCTCCATGCTTGCCTATCTGCGAGACAAATACCAGGGCCATCGTGCCTATGCGTGTACCGAGGAAGATCAAGCCCGGGGACTGGCGCGGCTGTATCTCATCTCCGCGACCATTCCATGGATCGAGCGGGTGTATTTCTTTCACTTGCATCAGGAATCGCCCTACACGGAAGTGACGGAACATGTGGACTCCTACATGGGGCTTTTCACCCCATGGCTCGAGGGCAATGTGCGTCCCAAGGATGCGTATTTTGCCGTGAAGCAGGTCATCCGCGTGCTCAACGAAGCCACCTTCAAGGAACGGTTCGAGACCGTCGAGCAGGTGTGGGCCCTGGCGTTTACGCGGGGCGACGAGGCCACGGTGGCGCTGTGGAGCCTGCAAGAGGGGGTCACGATAGCGCTCGAGGACACGTCGATGATACGCGACGTCACAAGCATGGTGGGCACACCGGTCCTCGTAGACGCGGGCCGCCTGCCCTTGTCGGGCCGGCCCATCTATGTGCGCACATCCCTGTCCAACCTGCCGCGCCTGAAAGCCCAGTTCCAGACCGCTCCGGTGGAGGGGTGCCCTGTTCTCGAGCTTGCTCTCAGTGTGGACCTCGAGCGGACCCTTCCGGACCGGCCCGTGCTCGCCGTGGAGGTCGCCAACACGGGGATTCATACCCGTCCGATTCCGCCGATATTCCTCTCCGCGAGTCCGACTTCATGGACCATGGATACCGTCCAGATAGAAGATAAGAAGCCCTTGCCCGCCGGTGCATCCCGGAAGCATCTGGTGAACCTGAGCAGCCAGGACGCCCGGGGTGCGGAAGTGGCCCTCGATGTAGCGGCCCGGCTGTTCGATGGCGGCCTGCAGAGCAAAGGAGCCAGCACGCTGCGCTATGCCTCCGCCATTCCCAGACCGGAAGCTTTCGTAGCAGACGGCGACCTCGGCGAATGGCCGGAGAACGGCGCCATCACCATCGGGCACGCCGAGGAACAACGCGAGTTGACCGGGTGGACCGGTCTGGAGGATTGCAGCGGCCGGTGGTGGTGTGGGTGCGATGCGGACGCGCTCTACTTCGTTGCCGCGATCCGCGACGACATGCACCACCATCCCGCCGATACCGCGCCCGACGAAATGTGGCGTGCCGACAGCATTCAGCTTGGTCTCGACGTGGCCGCCGACGCTGTTTCAGTAGCAAACGTGCCCCAATACGATGCCCTGAACGACTACGAACTCGGTTTCGCGACGACAAAGGATGGCCCGAGGGTCTACGTGTGGGTCAACCCCACCCGCCAAAGCCAGCCGCTCACCCTGGAAGACTGCGCAATCGTTCGAGACGAAGCCGCCAAAGTGACACGCTACGAGGTGGCGATTCCCTGGCGGGAACTCGGTCTCGACAACGCACCGAGTGGCCGCTGGCTCGGCATGAACGTCCTTGTCAACGATAACGACGGGAATGCGCGTAAAGGTTGGCTTCAATGGGCGCCGGGGCTCGGCTACGTTAAGGACCCCAGCCGTTTCCCCAAGGTGCTGCTACCCACACTCACATCGTGCCAGGCGGAACAAGCATGAAGGACTACAACCGGCCTTCGAGCACTTCGCCCGAAGCAAGGCGGCATTCGTAGTTTTGGCCAATGCGTTTGACGTCATTGCGGTTCCAAGTGACGTTCTCCCCGTCGAACGGATCGCGCAGCCGCAACAATCCGCCTGCATCGGCCTGAATGCGAACCGAATGGGTTCTTCCGTCCTGTCGTTTGGCTGACACCCGAAACCCGCCCTCGGCATGGAGATTGTCGAACGAAACATCGGCCCAGCGTTCGGAGACGGCTGGGAAGACGCGGAGCGCAGCGCCCCAGCTTTGCAGCAACATCTCGTGCACGGCCTGCACGGCTCCGAAATTGGCCTCCAGCGTGAATGGCCGGTACTTGTAAGCCGAATAGCCCAAGTCCTTGTAGTCGCCGTTGAGATTGAAACCGTTGCGGGAGACAAAGGCCTTGACGAAGATCTCCAGTTTGTCCAACGCCCGTTCAGCGTAGCCGGCCCGGGCCGCAATGCACGAATACCAGGGGAAGGAGAAGCCCACCCATTGCTCTGTGCCCAACTCGTCGAGTCGTTCGATGGACGCCTCGATGATGCGCCGGTCGCGGTCGCTGCTCTCGGCGTGCAGTGTGCCAAAGGGGTGAATGGCCATCAGGTGCGAGTGGTGCCGGTGGGTATCGGTCAACGATTCGTCGGGGGCCAGCTTCAGCGGACCGTCAGGGCCTTCCACGGCGAGATCGTCCAGCTTATCCAGCACGTCTTTCCAACGCCCGGCTTCCTCGGGCTTACCGGCCGGTTCCGACATTTCCACAAGCGCCGCGAACAACCACCGCATGATGGATAGATCACTGTTCGAGTTTGGGGTCAGCCAGGCCTGAAGGCGGTTCTCCCACATCTCAGGGGAGGTCGAGAGCGGCAGCTTCAGTTTGCCGCTTTCGTCCGGCTGCAATATCCCCAAGAGCCCTTCGGCCGTGGCCACGCAGTAAGGATAGGCGCGAGTCTTGAGGAACTGGTCGTCCATTGTATAGCGCCAGTGCAAGTAAAAACTGTGTGCCAGCCAAGAGCCTTGCGGTAACGCGAAGGTTACCTGCGCCCAGGTCAGTATTGCACTGCCGTCCAGCGCCATGGTCACCGGCACGAAGATGCCCGGCGTGCCGCAGAACTGTTCGGCATAGGCCCTATGCCTTGGCATCAGGTCCCACAGATAATCGGTGAGCGCGGCGCCCTCGTCGAAATGTCCCGCGCCCAGATACGCCCAATAAATCATTTGTGTATTGATGTTGTTGGCGTACTCGCCTCGCCAGGGCGGCAGTTCGCCGTCATCGGCCGTCCACACGCCCTGAAGGGGAATCGGCGGGGCGCCGCGGCGCGAAGCCGAACCGAGAAAGTAGTTCGTCAGATCGTATTGCTGCTGGATGGCCGCGTCAGGCAGCGTCACGCTGGATGTCGACCAGAACGCCTTCCACCATGCCAGGTGCCCGCGCCGCGCAGCCTCCCAACCGGCGTCCAGCGCCACGGTGATTCGTTCCCTGGCAAGCGCCAGCGGCTGCGGGTCGTCGCTGCGCGTCGTGATGCAGACTGCAATCAGGGTCGCACCGTCTATCTTGCGGGCGCCCGCCGCAACCACGTATTGCACCTCGTTGGCGGCGTCTTGCACGAACCATTTGATCACCGTGTCGCCAGCACGGTCCTCCCGCCCCTCGGCGGCCGGTTCGTAGCCCAGTTTCTCCACGATGCCCGGCGCGATGATCTTGAAATCAACCGTCCCGTCGCCAGGAACACGCATCAATGCCACCAGCTCCACGGCGCTGAAGAAAACCTCAAGGGGCGCAGAGCCAGCAAGATGCGCCCTGCCGGTCGCCGTGGGCAGATCCAGCCCGAAGGATTCGAGCGATTGCGATTCATCCAGGTTCAGTTCGATTCGTCCGGCGGGCAGCTTAGTCGGATATGCGAGTTCCGGCTTGTCGAACTCGAACATTGCGAGCATCTCTTCGTATTTCTGCTCGGCCACAAGCCGGCACAGCGTGGCGTAGTTCCAGTCGGGGTTCCTGGTCTTCTCCGGCACACGGCAGTCCCAGATGTCGCCGCGGTCGAGCGAGAGCTTGACGTTCCGCCCCTCACCCCAGAGCAGCCCGCCCAGGAGCCCGTTGCCCAGCGGCACGGCCTCGTCCCATCGCTGGATAGGGGCAGCCAGTGCGAGATTGGATTTCGCCAGGGCCGCCTCCGAATCAACGGCACTGGCGTCGTCTGCGGACGACGCGAGTTGGAAACAGGGAAGAATCATCAGTACGCTCAATATGACGGCAAGCCTTGTGCCGTGCAGACAACAAACTCCGTCTTGCTCGCGCGGCTGCGCTCCATTCATGACGCTTCTCCCCGATGCTTCTACGGCGTCCCTTGGATCAGGATTCGGCCGTTGCCGGAGGATAGCACGAACGAGATTGTGTCGTCATCCGGCATGATGCGCTCCTTTGTGAAGGCGTCGTGCCACGCAGCGGCCCCCGCTTTGTCGATACGCATTGGCACAGGCCTATCGGGCCGGAGACTCGCACTGATTGGAATGTCTCGCCCGTACAGAGCAATGACTCAGTCTACATTGGGAACGGCAGGCGTTTCAGCGGTGGAAGTATCGCGCTTAAATGGCACTTGGAATATGAATCCCCGCAGTGGAGAATGGACCCGGATTGCGAACTTCAGGGTGAGACGATAAGATAGAATTGCAGGGTTGTACGCTTCATCGTGACCGAATCTACGCACACCCGGCAGGAGGTTTTTCACAATGGACATCCCGCGGATATTCAACATCACTGAAAGTGCACACCGCATCCATAACCCGCTCACACCGGAAAAGCTGGCCATTCTAGGCGAGGCCCTCCGTCTGGAATCCGGGGCCCGAGTGCTCGACCTCGGCAGCGGGTCGGGGGAGATGCTGT
>CAZFOG010000334.1:0-7349 GCA_964520685.1 uncultured Nitrospiraceae bacterium
CTTTCTTTCTCAATTATAGTATATCCATATTTTTTTTAAAGTACATCATCTAGGAAATTTTATTGACACTATCATGTTAGATGTTATAATCTTATATAACAGAGTTTTATGGGTCAAGTCTCAAATTGCCTGTAAAAACAGAAAAACCTTCAGACCTTAACAGCCTCCATCTCCAATCCTTTTTTATTAGAAGAAAAACTTTCCTTTTTTTGATTCAACTGAGCCCTGAGTTGTTCTATCTGCTTCTGTTCTTTCTCACTCATGGCTATTCTACGCCAGCGATAACTTGCCCTATACAGGACGCTGAATACTAACTTCAGACAACTTTTCTCGGTAAGAAACTGGGGGATAACCGAGGTTCTCCTCCTCTCTTCTAAAAACATCCTCTCCACCAGATTGGTACTGCGGATGGTCTTCCTGTGTCGGTATGGCAGTTTCAGCACATGTAACAATGCCTCCTGGTCATCGGCAAGACACCGGATGAAAGAGGGGAACTCCTGCTGATACTTTTGTACCAAGTTCTCCAGGCGTTCTTTCCCTTCATGATAGGTGAGGGAATCCCTGATGGCTGTAACCTCCGGCTTGATCCTTTCCCACAGCTCAGGTGGCAGTTTGGCAGCTAGGTTGCGCATCCGATGTACCCAGCAGCGGATACGAAGAGATTGCGGAAAGATCTCCTCAATCGCCTTGATCAAGCCAGGGGCTCCATCGCTGGTCATGGACAAGGGCACCTTTAATCCCCGTTTGACCATATTCCGGAAAAACTCCCGACAGAAGTCATAACTCTCCTTGTTGCCGAGATCCATATGCAAGAGTACCTTCCTGCCGTCGGTGGTAACCCCGTAGGCCACCAGTATCGCCTCGTTGGTCTGGATATACGGTCGGATAGTTTCATATACGGCATCAACGACCAGATACACCAGGTCAAATAAGCTTAAGTCCCGGGTGATGAACCACTCGTATTCTTGCCAGAGGATCTCCGTTACCCGAGGTACGCTGCTTTTGGATAGCAGACGATCGCCTGTGGCAGCATAGAAGGCCTCTTCTATATCTCGGGTACTTAATCCCCGAGCATACATCTCGGTGGAAAGCTTCTCCAGCACATCCGTATTGCTCTGAAAGAACTGCTGTATGCGTGAACGGAACGGCTCCTGGCTATCTCGTACCTGGGGAACTTCCAGGGGTAATATCCCCTCTGCTGTCTTCAGCTTACGTGGTTCGTATCCATTACGATACCCCTGGTTCTCTTCACCCTGTTTCTTGCGCTGGTAGTAGGGTCTCCTGAGAAATTCCTCTACCTCCTTCTCCAGCAGCTGCTCGACGATCAACAGCTTAGCCTTCTCCATCAAGCCTTCTATCGGATTACCTTCGAATTTTTTATTGCCGCTGGTCATCCCTTCTACTATTTCTCTTATCTCCTTGTGTATTCTCTCACTTGGTGGTATTCTAAAACTACGCATCGGGAAACCTCCTTATTTGATTTAGTAGTTCATTACATCTAAATTATTATATAGGAGGTTCTCCCGTTTTTACAGGTATTTTAGTACATTACCGAGTTTTATCAGTTGAAACATGATTTTAAAAGGAGGAAAGTGCTTAATGGCCTTTAAAAGAATTGCATATGACTTTAATAATGAAGTTATTCTAATAACTGGAGCTGCCAGAGGAATTGGCGAAGCTGCCAGTTATGAATTTTCCCAATCCAATGCCAGGCTAGTTTTGGTGGATATCGATCAACAGAATTTGGAGAATTTAAAAGAGAGGCTAAGTTCTATCATTGACTCAAAAGACATCTTATTACTAAAAACAGATATTTCTAATCCTCAAGAAGTTGCGAATATGACTGGCAAAGCAATAGACTATTTTGGACAAATTGATATCCTATTCAATAATGCTGGTATTAATAAACGTATACCATTAGCTGAGGTTGCATTTGAAGACTGGAGAAAGATTATGAGTGTCAATTTAGATGGAATGTTTCTGGTAGCCCAAGCTGTAGGAAAAGAAATGATAAAAAGAAAAAAAGGAAAGATTGTGAACACTGCTTCGATGTCTGGCTTTATCGTAAATGAAAATCTTAATGATGGAATTTATTGTACCTCCAAAGCTGCTATTGTTATGCTTACAAAAGCTTTAGCTGCAGAATGGGCAGATTATAATATTCAGGTCAATGCTATTGCCCCGGGTTATACTAAAACACCCTTAGTTAATAAGCTAACTGAAGACCAAAAGGTACACCAGGAGCTTATTGATAGAACGCCAATGCACAGATTGGCTGAACCCCAGGAGATTGCTAGAGCAGTTCTTTACCTTGCCAGTTCGGATACCACTTATATAACTGGACATACACTTAAGATTGAGGGAGGATATACGATTTGGTAAAGAAATAATTGAATGATTAATTTTTGACAATAATAAAGATTTTTAATACAATGAGTGGAAATGTAAATACTGAAATGTTTCTATTCCCAGTTGGAAGTAGTTCTTTCTAAGTGGGTTTTCTAAAATTTTTATGAAAAAAGGAAAGGATCAATGTTTAAGAAAGTAAATGATTATAATCTGCCAAAAAAATTTTTGGCTGAACTTTTTAAAGGTATGCTGAAGATAAGGTATTTTGAGAACAGGGTTGTTGAACTATATTCCAGCGGAACCATGCCCGGACTTGCCCATCTCTACATTGGTGAGGAAGCGGTAGCCGTTGGTGTTTGCAATGCTCTCGCAGAACGAGATTTTGTGGCTAGCACTCATCGGGGACACGGACATGTCATAGCCCGGGGAGCTGACTTGAATAAAATGATGGCAGAAATTCTGGGGAAAAAAACAGGTTACTGTAAAGGAAAGGGCGGCTCCATGCACATCATTGATATGAAAAAAGGATTGCTGGGTGCCAATGGCATTGTTGCTGCTGGATTACCGATTGCTACTGGTGCTGCTTATAGTGCAAAGTATAGAAAGACAGATCAGGTCTCTGTAGCCTTCTTCGGTGATGCTGCCTCCAACCATGGCAATTTTCACGAAAGCATCAATATGGCAGCAGCCTGGAAACTTCCAGTGGTATATGTCTGTGAAAACAATCTCTATGGCATTTCGGTTGATTTTAGAAAGGTTACAAATACTGAAAATGTAGCCGATAGAGCCTGTGCTTATAATATCCCAGGCCATATTGTAGATGGGAATGATGTTTTGGCAGTCTATGAAACTACCCAGGAAGCAGTTGAAAGAGCAAGAAAAGGTCTGGGTCCAACCTTGATTGAATGTAAAACCTATCGTCACAAAGGACATCATTTAGCTGACCCGGGTCTTGTCTACAGGCCGGAAAAAGAAAGAAATGCATGGCTGGAAAAGTGTCCAATAAAGTGTTTAAAGGAGAGGTTGATTAAGGAAAAGGTTTTTTCCAAAGACGAAATTACTTCCTTCGAAAATCAGATAAAAGAACTTATTGAAGAGGCAACTGAATTCGCAATAAACAGCCCACTTCCTGAAAAAAATGAAGCCTATGATGATGTATTTTTTCAGTCAGAGAAAGAAGAGGTGCATTCATGAGAGAAATAACCTATGCACAAGCAATCAGCGAAGCAATTGATGAAGAAATGCAGAGAGATCAGAATATCATTATGCTTGGTGAAGATATCGGTATCAAGGGGGGAAATTTTGGACAGGTACAAGGCCTTCATGAAAAATATGGAGATTGGCGGGTAAAAGACACACCTATTTCAGAAAATAGTTTTGTAGGTTTGGGGCTTGGAGCTGCTTTGACAGGACTCAGGCCTATAGTAGAAATTATGTATTCTGATTTTTTAGTTATTGCCGGAGACCAGATATTTAACCAAATAGCAAAAATTCGTTATATGTCTGGTGGGCAGGCTAAAGTACCTTTAACTCTCTGTACGACAATAGGAATGGGCAGGTCAACTGCAGCGCAGCACTCCCAAGCCCTGCAGGCTTTAGTTTCTCACATTCCAGGATTTAAAGTCGTTATGCCTTCTACTGCAACGGAAGCAAAAGGTCTTCTAAAAACTGCTATTCGTGATGATAATCCCGTAATCTTTTTTGAACATAGAATGCAATTTAATCAGAAATACCAGGTTCCTGAAGAAGAAATATTAATTCCTTTTGGTAAAGCAAATATTGTTAAGGAAGGAAAAGATGTAACAGTGGTAGGCACCTCTACGCAGGTATTGAATGCCTTGAAAGCAGCGGAGAAATTGACTCAGAAAGGGATTGATATCGAAGTCATTGACCTTAGGACAATTGTACCCCTGGATCGACATACTGTGATCAATTCAGTAAAGAAGACTGGAAAATTATTGATTGTTGATGAGGGTTACGAATTTTGCGGAGTTGCCGGTGAAATTGGAATCAATTTAATGAAAGATATATTCTTTGACCTTGATTTACCAATAGAAAGAATTGCAACACAGAATGTCCCTGTACCATTTAGTCCTGTAATGGAAGAAGAAATTATGCCTACTGAAGAAAAGATCTATCAAAGAATTCAAAAAATGATGGAGGTTCAGGAAGTCTAATGGCCAAATACGTAATCATGCCCAAACTGGGATTTAATATGCAAGAGGGGAAGATCGTAAAATGGTTGAAAAAAGAAGGAGAAAGTATTGAAGAACAGGAAGCCATTCTGCAGATTGAAACGGATAAGAGTGTGATTGATGTTGAGTCCCAAGTATCTGGAATTTTGAGAAAAATCATTGTTTCAGAAGGAGAAGTGGTTCCTGTAACCTTGCCCATTGCCATTATTGCCGAGGAAGATGAAGATATCGATGGAATGGTTCAGGAGGCTATGAAAAAATTAGGCAGTAATGGCAAAGAAAATAATTTACAAAAGAAGGCTAAGGCAGAAAGAACATTAGAAGAAGATGTTCCTTTGAAAGAATTTGACACTGGACTGTTAAAATCTCAAGATAAAAAAATATCTCCTCGTGCCAGGAAAAAAGCCCAACAGTTGGGAATTGACTTAAGTGCAATTAATCATTATTTTTCCAAGGAAATAATTGTAGAAAAAGACATTCTGGAAATTTCAAAAAAAGAAAACATGACTCAAAGTTCAATGCGTGAATGGGAGAAAACAGGTAATGAAAAAACCATTTTAAAAGAAGAACCTTATTCCGGAATGAGGCAAATTATAGGCAAGCGTCTGTCTGAAAGCAAATTTTCTGCTCCTCATATCTATTTTTCATCTTCAGTAGATATGTCGAATTCCCTTAATCTTATAAATGATATCAAGCAGAATAGAGAAGAAGATATATCGATCAACGACTTGATTATTTTTGTGGTAGTGCAGTCCTTAATCGAACAGCCAAAATTAAATACTTCCCTAGTAGATGATAAAATTGTATATTTTTCTGATATTAACATAGGTATTGCAGTTGGATTGGAAGAAGGTCTCATCGTTCCTGTTTTGAAGAAAGCGCATAGAAAGAGTTTAATTGAAATCTCAAAGGAGACTAAAAAATTAATTGTCTTAGCCAGAGATAGGAAACTATTACCAGAAGATTATCAAAGCGGGACTTTTACAGTTTCCAATTTAGGTATGTTCGGAATTGAAGAATTTACAGCCATTATAAATCCCCCTGAGTCGGGGATTTTGGCTATAGGTAGTATTCAGAAAAAACCTGTGGTCGATGATTTCGGCCAAATCGTTATAAGACCGATGTTAAAACTTACTTTATCAGTGGATCATCGAATCATTGATGGAATTACTGCTGCGTATTTTTTAAATATCATTAAAAAATATTTGTCCAATCCCGGAATGCTATTATTAAAGTCTCGTTAAATGGTGATTTGAGAAAGATATTGCTTGATAAGCTTAGGTTATTTGTAACTTCTATCTTAAAATAAAATAGTTATCAGGCTGGTGACTCTTGGTCAAATCTTTGAGGTAAAATCAGTGTTTATTCATTGATATTGAGTCATGTAGCCAAATAAAAAAAGAAAGGAGGTGAAGAAATATCGAGCATATTTTTAATAAATATTCAAAAATAGTATTTAACCAAAAGTTCAAAGGAGGAGAAAATCAATGAAAGCAAGAATGTTAAAATTAATAACAATCCTAATTGTAATGTGCTTAGCTTTAACTCTCACTGCTGCTGCGCAGGAGTCCGTTAAAATTGGTATAGTAAGCCCAAAAAGCGGTAATTATGCTGACCATGGTGAGATGGAACGGATAGGAATGTATCTTGCTGTAGAAGATTTTGGTGGCGAAGTATTAGGAAGACCTATCGAACTGGTTGAAGTTGACTCAGAAACAAATCCTGATATTGCATCTAGAAGGGCAAAGACTTTGATTGAAGCACAGGGAGTTCAGTTCTTGATGGGTGGCGTTAGCAGTTCCGTAGGTATTGCTGTAGGAGCAGTTTGTCATGAAGCTGGTGCTCTCTGGATCAATACAAATGAAAATTCAGATACCATAACTGCCGAAGATGCTAACAAGCATTCTTTTAGAGTACCACCAAATATGGCTATATTAGTCCGCGGTGCTGCTCAATATGTAGCTGAAAATTTAGGCAAGAAATGGTTTTTTCTTACGCACGATTATAGTTGGGGGCAATCTGGTACTAACTGGGCAAGACAAATGGTGGATAAAGTGGGAGCAGAAGAAGTCGGAGAAGTAGCAATTCCTATGAATACCAGGGATATGAGTTCCTATTTACTCCAATTGGCAAATTCAGGAGCCGATGTTGCAGTCGTTACAGTAGGTGGTTTTGATGGGATTTCGCTGTACGGACAAATGAGTGAGTTTGGCATTTTTGACAAGATGAAGGTATGGTGGACATTAGCAGATTACCCGGATAGTTATGCCGTTCAACCTGAGCAGCGAGGAAGATATGGTATGATGGAAGTATTCTGGAAAGCTACACCGGAATTAATTGCTTTCAGTAAAAGAATATCAGAAGGATATCCAGATGCAATTGTGAATGTTACTGAGACCAATTCTTATAATGGCTGGCTGGGAATGAAAGCTTTGTTAACAGCAATCGAAAAAGCCGGAACTGCTGATGATGTTGATGCTGTTATTAGAGCAATGGAAGGTTTGGTTATATGTGACAATATGAAGCCGGATCCAACTTACATTCGACCCTGGGATCATCAATTTCTTGATACCATGTTCTTTGGTCATGATATACCCGGAGCCGAAGGGGACGATATTACTGAATTGTTATTCACCATGCCGTGCAAAGATTTTGCCCGGACTATGACTGAAAACCCGGTTGATTTAACCAAGTAGAAATAAAATTTAAATAAGACAAGTCTGATAGGATTTAAAATCCTATCAGACTTGTTTAATCCAGTGAGAACTCCCCACCTGTAAAGGTGGGGATGAGAGCTCTTTTCTG